>JAFDWQ010000010.1 GCA_018268395.1 Armatimonadota bacterium
CGAAATTCCTTGTCGGCTAAATACCGACCCGCATGAAAGGCGTAACGACTTGGGAACTGTCTCAACGAGAAGCTCGGTGAAACTGTAGTGCCCGTGAAGATGCGGGCTACGCGCAATAGGACGGAAAGACCCCGTGGAGCTTTACTACACCTTCGGATTGTCGTTTGGGTGTGGATGTAGAGCGTAGGTGGGAGCTTCGGCACCAATGGAACACCACCCTTCTACATCTGGACGACTAACCTGACCCGTGATCCGGGTTGGGGACACTCCGTGGCGGGTAGTTTGACTGGGGCGGTCGCCTCCTAAAGAGTAACGGAGGCGTACAAAGTCACACTCAGCCTGGTCGGAAATCAGGCGTCGAGCATATAGGTATACAGTGTGATTGACTGTGAGACAAACAAGTCGAGCAGGTGCGAAAGCAGGTCTAAGTGACCCTCTGGTGGTGCGTGGGCACGCCAGGGTTCAACGGATAAAAGCTACCCCGGGGATAACAGGCTGATCTTGCCCGAGCGCTCACAGCGACGGCATGGTTTGGCACCTCGATGTCGGCTCGTCACATCCTGGGGCTGTACAGGGTCCCAAGGGTTCCGGAGTTCACGGATTAAAGTGGCACGCGAGCTGGGTTCAGAACGGCGTGAGCCAGTTCGGTCCCTATCCATTGCGCGCGCAGGAGGTTTGAGAAGAGTCGCCCTTAGTACGAGAGGACCGGGGTGAACAGACCTATGGTGTACCAGTTGTCCCGCCAGGGGCATACGCTGGGTAGCCAAGTCTGGAAGGGATAAGCGCTGAAAGCATCTAAGCGCCAAGCCCACTTCAAGATGAGACCTCCCACTTATAGGTAAGGCCCCATGAAGACTACATGGTGATAGGCCGCAGGTGTAAAGGCAGTAATGTCAAAGCTGAGCGGTACTAATTGGCCGAGGGCTTAAAATCAAGCTCTCACTCGGTGACCTTTAACGAGCGCTCCACGTCGACCGAAGTACGGTTGTCAAAGCGTTTTCACGCCTAGGCGAGAAACCGCATAAAGTTTCTATTCGCGTGACCATGGCGAGAGGGAAACACCCGTTCCCATCCCGAACACGGAAGTTAAGACTCTCAGCGGCGGAAGTAGTTGGAGGGCGACCTCCCGCAAGATATGCACGTCGCGCGGATAGATAAAAATTGAAGAAGCCCCTTTCGAGGGGCTTTCTTCGTTTTGAGGCTAGCAACGGACCCATCGGAACCAGTTGGGCATCTTGTAACCGCCGTCCTTCTGACGGAAGGCCGCGCACCCTTCGATGATCGCGCCGTCGAGCGCTTCTTGCCCTACCAGCCTCGACAGCATCACGACGACGCCTGCACTGTTCAACCCCCTCAGCAGGCTCGACTCGTCGGCAAACTCGAAGACGCACTCGACTTCGCCCTCGTCCTTCGGACTTGCCCCGTTGCTCTGGAGCAGGCGGAAGAGGTTGTCGCGGTCCGAGAGGGTAGGAGGCGGCTCTGGAGACCCAGGTGCAGGTTGCGGTAACAGTGGCTTGACCGCCCTCATGACGGAGCTGAGTCCGCACCGGTCTGGCTCGCACCACATTCCGACGATAAACCGACCGCCAGAACGTCTGACTCGCATCGCCTCACGGACGGCGCGCCCCTGGTCTCCGGCATATTGAAGGCTATTGGCGGCAAAGACGACGTCGAACGATCCGTTTCCGAAAGCGAGTGCTTCCAGATCCGCCTCGTGGAACTGTCCTTCAGGCACACGGTCCTGGGCGATGGCTAGGAGGTTCTGGGAAGCGTCGATACCCGTGACGGCAGCCCCTCGTGACGCAGCCAGGACGGAGGCTCCGCCCGCACCGCAACCGAGATCAAGAAACGTGTCGTCTGGCCCTACTTGTACGGCTTCTAACATCGACCGCCACAGTGGCGCCGTCGTCGACTCGCCAAAGTCGGCCCAGTCCTTCGCCTTTGCCCCCCAAAGTTCGCCTTCTACCTTCGCCGTTCCCATGTCCTTGCTTGAATGATGTAAGGCGCAGGTCGGAGTCGAAGTTCCCTGTCTTGCTCGTCGATGACGTGAGCCTTTCCTTTGTCAACGAAATCTAATGGACGGAATCCTAAACGACGAGAGAAAAGGTAAGGACATGTCGACCGGCAAACGATGGCGGTTTGCGTCGTGTTGCTCTGACCACCCGTGGCGCCCGCTCTCTCGCCGGACGGGGTCCAAGAGTACGAGCTCGGCGGTTGGAGCGGCGTCACCTCTTCTTAGGCGGCAGGAAAAGACGGTGTGGTCGTCCACTCCACGGGCCAGGATCCGGCCATCGTCAGCGTCGCAACGTCCCTGATCACAAGCTACGACGACAAACTATGTCTTCTTTGATTCCAACCATGAGTGTATCGTCCAGCATGGCTCCAAGGATGTTACGGTCGTCGCGACGGTTCGCCGAAGGGCTCGCACACTCTGTCTTTCGATGAAGACGCCTGGGCGTTCCGTGCTTCGGCCGATCGCAAGGGACGGGTCTATCTTCTCGGCATGATCGGTCGGCGAGGCGGCATCGTCGCCCGATATCCGGCACAAACCAGGCCCGTGCCCGTCCATCGTTAGTCGGACTCCCGGATGTCTCCGAGTGCCGAAGAACGGGTCGAAAGCGCTGCACCGAACACGCCGGCGCTGTCGCCCAGTTCGGGGCTTAGCAGCGGCGTCACGAAGTCGGGGCCGAAGACGTTCGAGGCAAGCCGGTCCCGCCCTAATGTTCTCAGTTGCGAGACCTGGCCCGCGCCGCCCCCGAGCACGATCGCGTCCGGATCCAAAACGTTGACGACGGTCGATAACGCCTTCCCAAAGTCTTCGCATAGCCGCTCGATGGTCTCTTGGCATTCCCGGGCTCGTGCGCTCGAGGGTTCCGAGCACTCGGCGGTCGCCGCGATATCGGCCAGCTTCATCCGTTCGCCGGTCCTTTCGAAGTGACTTCGTTCGACCGCAGGGCCGCAAAGGTATTGCTCGACGCAGCCCCGTCGACCGCAATAGCACTCGCGACCATCGGGCACAAGGGTCGAGTGCCCCCATTCACCCGTCAGTCCGTTAGGGCCACTGACCAGTGCTCCGTCGACGACGATCCCGCCTCCGACTCCCGTGCCCATGATGACGCCGAAGACAGTCCCGTAGCCCCGACCCGCTCCGAGCAGCGCCTCAGCCAGCGCGAAGCAATCGGCGTCGTTTTTGACGATGGCCGTCGCTCCGAGGGCCGTCGAAAGGTCTTCGGGTAAGCGGGAACCGTTGAGGCACGTCGTGTTGCAGTTCTTCATCGTGCCGTCGGGCCGGACGCTGCCTGGCGTGCCGACACCGATCTTTGCCGGACGGGTCAACTCCGTTTCCTGCTCCAGAAGGGCGACCATTTCAGCGGTCCGCTCCAAGATGTGGTCGTATCCCTGTTCGGCCTCGGTCGGTAGCCTGAGCCTCGCGAGAACGGTCCCAACAAGGGCCTCGCTCGGACCAATGGTTCCGAAACTCGCTGTGGAGGTATGGGGTGACTCTATGACAAGTCCCTCGATCTTCGTGCCACCGAGGTCGATGCCCCAGAGTGTCTCCGTCCTCATCGGAGCCGCGTCACCGCATCACGTACGGAAGGGTCGGTGGACTTGTCCACGCTGATCGAAGTGGCTGACGAATAGGACATGAAGCGTGTCAGCGCCGCTTCGAAGGCTGGCCAGAAGTCTGCCGTCGGATGCCCGTCCTGCCAGTGCCAGCCTTTGATCTCCAGTAGCCCGTTGCGGCACCAGAACTCGACACGCCCGGCCAAGCGGTCGCCGTGCAGTACGGGCAGGACGTAGTAGCCCCACTTTCTCTTCGGTTCGGGCACATAGATCTCCCAGACGTAGTCGAAGCCGAAGATGTGGGCGACGGCCTTTCGGTCCCACATGAACTGGTCCAAGGGGGCAATGAAGCGGACGGCGTTCTCGACAGGACCGTCCAGACAACTTACGAACTCCGGGGACGCGAAAAAGGCCATACCTTCGACATCGACAGGCACGAGATCCCCCGATGAGGCGAAGCGTTCGTACGCCGCTTTCTTGACCGGGCTGACTTTATTGAACGACCAGACCTCCTGCGGGGCCGTTGGCCGCAAGAGCCCGACCGCCTTGTGACGCTCTAAGACAAGGCCGTGAACGGACTCATCGATCGGCGCCTTGGGAGTCCGGAAGACGTCCGGAGGCACGATGCGCTCGGTCAGGTCGTAGACGTGGTGCTGCCCCTTACGCCCGGCCGTCATGACAAGTCCCGAGTGCCAGAGCGCGCGAAGGGTCTGTTTGGTCACGTTCGGGCCGAACCACGAACCCGCCCATTCATCCTTACGCTCTTGGAACTCGAACTCTTTAGGAAGCAAGGGACCGCGTTCTTCGAGCTCTGCGAGGACGGCCTCGATGGCGTGTGCGTGTTCTCGGAAGATCCGGCCGAAGTTGGGCCGGTGCCAATCGTGGAAAGCGCGCCGCAAAGGCCAACCTTGCATCGGTACGAGGCTGGCCTGCTTGTCCCACCCGTCGTAAACGAGCCTTTCTTGATAGGCCACCTTTTGCCAATCGCCGATCCTGTAGTCCGCGACCCGGCTCTGTAGGACGAGATCATGGTTGCAGCCGACAGGGGCGATAGGGTCGAACTGGACGCTGCGGAGCCTTTCGAAGGCGCCAGGCACGTCGGTCTGCCGAAAGTGGAACGCGACCATGCCCCTCGCGGCGTCCGCTTTGCTGAGCTTCAGGGTGGTCGGCACTTGAGCAAGGTACCGCAGTGCCGACCGTTTTCTAGGACGCGGTCACGCGTGGCAGACGCCAAGGAAGTTCGGCGAGAAGTCAGGGAAGACCGCCCCCAGGTTCGGGTTCTGCAACCTCTTCTCGACGACTTCGGCCAGGACGCTCCGGTAATCGGTCGTCATCTGAAGGTCATAGCCGTCCAGAAGCTGCCCCGTTCCGCAACCTGGCCAAGTCCCGAAGACCTGACCTCCGTTGACGGCGCCGCCCATGACAAGCATGCAGTTTCCGGCTCCATGGTCCGTTCCTTCCGATCCGTTCTCCAGCACGTTCCGGCCGAACTCGCTGACGAGCACAAGGGTGAAGCCGGTTTTCCCGACGGCCGTCAGGTCGGTGTAAAAAGCGGCCAACGACTTCCCAAGGGTGTCCATCAAACCCGCCATATAGCCTCCGATCGGACCTTGCTGGGCATGCGTGTCCCATCCGTCCATGTCGATATGGGCGGCTTCCAGACCCATGTCGGCACGGTACATCGCCGCTACCGACTTCAGGGCACGCCCGAAACCGTCTTCGGGATAGACCGCCCCGCCTCCCGCCTGATAGCCTTCGAAGTCGATCGCGTCCAAGGCCGCAATGGTCGCGTTCGTATCTTGGACCGCTTGACGTTGGGCGTCGTGTAAGCGGCGATAGCGGTCCTCGATCGTTCCGAGGATCTCCGAGAGGTTCGGGTACCAAGCTTGGTAGCCGAAGCTGGCCGGGTCGGCGATCGGGAGCGATTTCGGGCCGCCGTTCATGATCCGGACCATCCCGTAGTTGAACGCGATCCCTCTCAGCGGGCTCCCTGGCAGCGCCTCGCCCGTGGTGGCCAAGTGGCGTCCGATCCAGCCCGTCGTGTTCGAGGGGTGCCCGCGGTCACTGAGTTCCATCCAAGCCTGGGCGTCGAAATGCGACCGTGACCAGTTCTGCGACCCCACGGCGTGGACGATCGCCAAGTGGCCGTTCTGATAAGCAGGCAACAGCGGCGTGAGTTCTGTCGGCAGTCCAAAGAAGCCGTTCAGGTCGGTGGCGCGGCCGCTTTGCCCGCTGTCCGGACGCGGGATCGCGATGGTCGGACGGGCCAGGTAGTAGCCGGGATCTCCATAGGGGACGCAAAGGGTGCAGCCATCGGCCCCGCCTCGGAGGAACACCGAGACGAGCAGATCGCGTTGGGACGCGGATTCGGCGAAGGCGACGCGCGGCAGCCAGGCATAACCGAGGCCGGCGGCCATCGTCGCCATCGTGGCGCCGCCTAAGAAAGACCGGCGCGAGACAGACCTGTATTCCGGACAGGCGAACCGTTCTATGTCGTTCGTCATCGTGCTCTCCTCAGTACCATTGGAAACTCGGACAGGCCATCGCGACCGCGACGGCGCCTTGAAGCCTGCTGTCGGTGATGGGCCCGTTCTTCAAGTAGGCCAAGAGGGCGGACGTGTCGTCCGGCGACCCTTCGCCGCCGAAGAACGCCTTCGTGATCGCGTTCAGACACCCGTTCGGAGTGCGGTCGGCGCCGAACGTCGTGGCGACGTCGATCGTCACGCCGGGCAAGAAGTTCCCGGCGAGCCAAAGGCCCATGTTCGCCCGATGGATCTGTCCGCCGACCCAGTATTCGAAGCGGTCCGGATAACCGTCCGGGAACGACCAGTTCCAAGGGACCATTCCTGCCTCCACGAGGGCGTACACGGGGAACGTGAAGTCCGTCACCGCCGCCCGACCGGATCGGAGCATCGAGACCAGGAGATGGTACGGCCGTTTGTAACGCGGTTTTGACAAGGCAAGGTTCTGTGGCGTCAGGATCACCCGGAGGATCTCACGGATGTCGCCGCCCGTCGCCAAGTAGGCCGCTTTCGCCGCGTCGCAGACGGCTTGTGGGGCGGGTTCGCCAAGGAACCACTTGACCATCTTCTTGGTCACGAACTCGGCGGTCTTGGCGTGTCCCGCGAGGAAGTTCAGCATCTGCTCTCCCTCGAGCTGACCGTTCTCCTGGTACACCTGGCCCATGACGACCTTGGTACCGCCGGCATGGTAATACGGCCTGAACAGGAACTTGCCGCGGTTCGGATCGTTCGTTTCCCACGTCCAAGACCACCCCGAAAGCACGAGTGCGGCCTGACGGAGGTCCTCACCGTTATAGCCGCCTTGTGCGCCGACGGTGTGAAGTTCGTGCAGTTCGCGCGAATAGTTGATGTTGGGGGCGTAAGCGGTGTTCGCGTCGTTGTCCAAGAAGTTCAACATCGCGGCCGAGTGCGCGGTGGCCTTGAGCAAGTCAGGGAACGTTCCCATCGCGTTCGGGCGGATCACCTTTTGCACGAACGGCACTAAGGTCTGCGGTGCCAACTTGACGATGCTGACGTTAAAGTGGTCGGTCCAAAACTCGACCATGCGCTCGTACAGGAGCCGCTGGGAGAACGTACTCCGGTGAAGCGTCGCGAACAAGAGCTCGAGCCACAGTTGGTACGAGTCGGACACATCGTACAGCTGCGCCTCGTTCCAGTTCATTCGGGGCCAGTTCGCTGCCACCGTCGCTTCGACCGCGCTGTCGTCGATCCCTTCAGGGTTCAACTGTCGGTTCACATAAGCGTCGAACCCCATAAGCGCGGCTTTGCTCGCCTCGGTGGCTTCTATCCCGTAAGACAGGCGTCGCACGAGCCGGTTCGTCGGGCTCTTCCAGTTGCCGGCGGCTTCTGAGCCGGGCGGTATCCGGACGGCCTGGGCTTCGGCCCGCCCTGCGACGAGCGAAAGTGCGGCCGTGCCTGTCAAGGCGAAGAGTGCGCGCCGCGTCGACGCCTCGGGCACGCCGTCAAAAGCATCGGCGACTGCGGTGGCCGCACGGCCGAGCCGTTCCATCATGACTATCCTCCAAGAGCATCTCCCACCGGACAGAGCCCGTTCCAACGAACGGGACGTCCTGGTGTGAACACTTTACGGGCCCTGCGCCGAAACGAGGCGCGCGAACCTGTATGTCCCGTAAAACTACGGGCGTCGGTCCTTACGGCGCCAGTGCCGTCCAGTTGCACTTGTCGAGCATGACGCGCGGGGTCAGCGAGCCTGACGGAGGGCGAAAGTCAAAGGTCAACCGGGTCTTCATCTTGCCGCCGCTTCCGACGAACCTGGCGTAGGGCCCTGGGAACGGCCAGACCGCAGACTCTGTCTGGGCCGTAAGAGCGGTCGCGGACTTTACAGTGATCCAACGGGACTTCGTCCAGTCCCACTGCTCGACGGTCATGGCGGCCGTACCTGTGGTCGACAGCCTGCCTGCCACGTTGACCGAAACTGGGGTTCTCTCGAAGAGGGATTGGACGCCGTCGACCTCGACCTGTGTCCGGAAGGAACCTGCACCCGACCCGATCGGTGAAACGACCATGGCGGATCCGTCCCTGGATTTAAGGGCGCTCAATCCTCCTTGGTCGACCTTGCCGACGAGGACCTTGAATGCCGTCGGAGGGAGCGTTCCCGTTCCGACCAGGACGTACTTCGCCAGCCATCTCCGGTCAGGTTCGCCGGATTTCGACGCCGTGCCGGCGACGATGACCGCGTCGTCCGGGTCGACCACGACTTCAGGCGCGAGCGACTCGAAGCCGTACGTTCCCGGAGTGAACGGTTTGAGCCAGACGTGTTCTCCGTTTCCTGACACGAATTCGATCGCAGAGCTCGAGTTGGCCGAACCGTCGTTCCCGCCGTAGGCGACCGTAGCGCACTCGGCCGGACCGGGTTCGACGGAACTGACGCTCGACCGGATCTCTCGGAAGAACTCACCGAACCACGCCCAGTCCCCGTTCGGTTTGAACGAATAGACGTGCCCTGTCGACTCTTGCTTCACTCCTCCCCAATCAAGAAAGGCTCGGACGTAGATCCTCCCGTTGGGCCCTTCCGACAGCGACTGCGCGATCAGGCCGTGAGACGAGTCCCTGTAGTAATTGACGAGCCATTCGACGCGGCCAAGCCGGTCGATCTTGACGAGGTCTTGCGAGGTGTCGCCGAACTCCCACTTCATGGCCACAGCGATACCGCCGTCCTGGCAGGCCCGAGTCTGAGTGACGACGTTGGAACCGAACGACAGCGTCCAGTTCACGGCCTGCAAGTCAGGCGAGAGGGAAGCGACGAAGGACGTGCCGCTGCCGTACGTCCCGGATATGAAGGAGTCTCCTGAGGGGGACTCCTGAACGGACGTGACGGTCTGAAGGAAGGGTATGAGGCCCGACAACGAGTTGGAAGCCGATACGAGTCCGGTCGGCCCGAGGCGGTCTAAACGGTACAGACGGGGAAAGCCTGAGCGGCCCGCCCACAGGATGAGAGCCCCGGGAGTGGATCCTGACCACCGGACCGGGTCGAAGGCTGCAAGGTCCAGCGTCGCCGATTGTACGGCCCACTTCCGGTCTCCCCAACGGTCCCACCGTTCGAGCACACAGCTTTCCGAGCCGCCGGACGTCACGACCGATCGGACCGTCGGCTCTCCCTGAGCATTAGCCATCGGTCGGCCCGCCACGACGTCCGAAGCCGTAGAGTCGCCGACGGGGCGCTCCCATTCGATCTTGCCCTCAGGGCCGACCTTCGACAGCCTCGCCGTCCTGGCCGTCCCAGGCCCGGTCCGTGAGTGGACGACGAACGCGTTCCCATCCCGATGGACCAGTCCGACCGTCCGCTCTTGGATTCCTTGCTCCGGGGCGACGAAGACGTTCCAATCCGTGACCGGAGGGGCTTGGGCCGAAACAGACGAAAGAAGAACGACCGCGGCCGAAAAAGAGGCCAAGCACTTCACACCGGCAAGTATACGGCGCACAAGGGAACCTACGGGCTAGAATCGTGCCATGGTCGGGCTCTTGGCCGCGTTCCTTTCGACGTGCTCTTCCGCGGATGTCCCGAGGACGGCCCTGGCCGTCGAGCACCCTCGGGTCCTCGCGTTCTCCAAGACCGCGGCCTTCCGTCACGACTCGATCCCGGACGGCCATGCGGCGCTCCAACGGCTCGCCAAGGAGTTCGCGTTCACCGTGTCCTCGACCGAAGACGCTTCCGTGTTCACGGACGACGGGTTGGGAAAATACGACGTGGTCCTGTTCCTGAGCACCACGGGAGACGTTCTGAACGAGGCCCAACAGGCCGCTATGGAACGGTTCATCCGGAAGGGAAAAGGGTATGTCGGCATCCATGCGGCGTCCGATACGGAATACGACTGGCCGTGGTACGGCCGTCTCGTCGGCGCGTACTTTAAAACGCACGGGCCTCAGCGCGACGAACAGATGAAGATCTTCGACCGGGCCCATCCGACCACCAGTTTCCTCCCGTCGGATTGGAAGCGGTTCGACGAGTGGTACGAGTTCCGGCAGCTGCCGGCCGACGACGTCACCGTCTTGTTCGCCTGGGACGAGGGCGCGAAGACCGGCTTCCACCCGGTGTCCTGGTACCACGAGTTCGACGGGGGCCGCGCGTTCTACAACGCGATGGGCCACACCAAGGAGAGCTTTGTCGACCCCCTCTTCCCGAGGAACGTGTCGGAAGGCATCTTTTGGGCGGCCAACGCCCGTCCGCCCCAAGGTGCCGCGCCGCCCGCCTGGAAAGCCGGTTCGGGTTGGCGGACCGAAGGCGGGGCTTTGACGCAACCGTCCAAAGGCAAAGACCTTTCGACCAAGGCGGCTTACGGCGACCTATGGGTTCACGCCGAATACAAGATTCCGGCAAAAGGAAACTCCGGCGTCTATCTGCAGGGCCGATATGAAGTGCAGATCGCCGACTCGCACGGTTCGACCCAGGCGCTTGACTTCCCGGACGCCGGCGGACTTATGTACGGCGAGACGAAGGGCCACGCCTTCGCGGGGCAACCGCCGCTCAGCGAAGCCTCCAAGGCCGCCGGACAGTGGAACACGTTGGACGTCTTGTTCCGGGCGCCACGGTTCGATCCCAAGGGCCGTAAGACCATGGACGCGCGGTTCGTCGAAGTCCGGTTGAACGGCGTCGTCGTGCAGAAAGACGCCGTCGTCTCCGGTCCGAGCAAAGGCGCCGGGAACACGCGGGAATCTGCGACGGGCCCGCTCGTCCTCCAAGGATCGTACGGGCCGGTGGACTTTCGTAACGTCCTTGTCAAGCCGGTAAGACTGTGACACCCGCGTTTGCCGTGCTCGCCCTTTCGTCCGTGTTCCTCGACCTGGACGCCGACTCGGCCCGTCAGACCGTCGTCGACCGCGAACCGGGCCAATATCTCGGACATCCCACGACGGTCCTGCTCGAAGACGGGCGCACGATGATCTGCGTTTATCCGAAGGGTCACGGCAAAGGGCCGATCCAGATGAAACGGTCGAACGACGGCGGTCGGACCTGGAGCGAGCGGCTCCCGACGCCGGTCAGCTGGGCGACGAGCATGGAAACTCCGACCATCCATCGGACGCTCGACCCGAAGTCCGGAACGAAGAGACTGGTCCTTTGGTCAGGGCTCTACCCGGCCCGACTGTCGCACAGCGATGACGATGGTCGGACATGGACCGAACTGGAACCGGCCGGGGAATGGGGCGGGATCGTGGTCATGTCGTCGGTCGAACGCTTGAAAGACGGCCGATACCTCGCCCTCTTTCATGATGACGGTCGCCTCTTTGCTTCAGGCGGGAAGGCGACGGGCACTTTCACGGTGTACAAAACGTTCAGCGACGACGGAGGTCCGTCCTGGACGGCTCCTGCGGTCGTCTTGACGTCAAGACCTCTGCAGTTCTGCGAGCCGGGCCTCGTCCGATCGCCGGACGGTAAGGAGCTCGCGGTTTTGTTGAGAGAGAACAGCCGGCGGGGATACTCCCACGTCGCGTTCTCACGAGACGAAGGCGCGAACTGGAGCACGCCCCAACCTCTTGGGCCGGCGTTGACGGGCGACCGCCACACCGCACGTTACGGCCCGGACGGCAGGCTCGTGGTCAGTTTCCGGTGCATGGCGCAAGGAAGCCCGTATTGGGGCGACTGGGTAGCGTGGGTCGGCCGATACGAGGACCTACACAAGTCAGGAGGAGGACAGTTCGTCGTTCGGCTCAAACACGACACAAAGGGAGGCGACTGTGCCTATCCGGGCGTCGAAGTCCTCAAGGACGGCACGTTCGTTTGCACGACCTATGGCCATTGGGCGCTAGGCGAGCAACCTTACGTGCTTTCCGTACGGTTCAAGCTCGCCGAGTTGGACCGGATGTCGAGTTCTCGGCGCGAGCGCCGCTGAGTCGCCGCATCAAGACGTCCGGACACGGGCCAGGCGCTGCTCTTTGCCGACAGTCGACTGAACGATCGTCAAGGCGAAAGAACTCGTCCAGACCGCGGCTTCAAGGGGGAAGCCACCGACTTCGAAGGGGACGACACCCTCACCGAAGGTTCGGACTATGACCTCGATTCCGAACAAGCCGCTACCTATGGCTATGAAGGTCGCCGCCGCGATCCCGAACAGCGTCGTGGGACGGGTCTTGGTGAGCACCGAAACGGCCAAACAGGCTCCGCAAAGGACCGTAAGGCCTGCGACGCCCGTCGCCCAAGACGTCCTGACGACGTCCATGAGGACCATGGACGCGGAAGCGAACCCGAGTCCGGACCAAAGCAACCTGTCGGCTTTCATTCCTCATAGTGTACACGGCCCGACGGTCCATCCGCCATTAGGCATCGGCCGACTGCACGAGAATCAACGAAATCTTCCGTGAATCTAACTTTCGGTCGGTTCCACGTCCGCTCCCGCTTCTTCGTCCTCTGCGGCTCCGCCGACAGCCGACGATTCGGCGCGGACCGGATGGACAGAGAAGACGGGGACGTCGCCGGCCGTGACGAGGTCGAGTCCTTCCGGCAATCGAAGGTCGGACGCGTGGATGCTGTGTCCGTAAGCGACCGCCGAGACGTCCACGTCGATTTGGGCCGGAATCTGGTCAAGGCGGCCCTTCACTTTGATGGTCGGAGTGGCGTGGACTAAGACGCCGGCGCCCGACGCGACGTCACCCGCCGTCCCGACCGCGTGGACAGGGACGTCGACGACGGCCTCGTCGTCTTTCGCGACGGCAGCAAGGGTCATGCTCAGGATCAAGGGGCTGTGGGGAAGGCGGTCGACATGTTTCACGAGGACGGTCCGCGACCTGGCTTCACCGTCGACGCGCAGTTCTAAGAGACCGATTCCGGACGCCCGGCCGATGGACGTCCGAACGTCGTCAGCGGGCGCCTGTAACTTCCTGGTCGGTTTGCCCTTCTCGATCAGTCCGATGGGGACGATCCCGTCGCGGCGCAATTGGTGCGGCTTCTCGTCGCCGCGTTCGGAGACGATCAGAACGCTCATGGTTCGAATGGACGCCGGTGCAAACCGGAGGTGACGGGACCCTCCGGGCATAGCCCTTTCTATCGAGACCTGTCGAAGGCCTTCTCGACGTCGCCCAAGCCGACGCCGAAACAATGGCGGCAAACGGGATCGAGGGCGGTGGCCGGCCCGACGAAGTGATACGTCGCGTGCATGTGCGTGTACGAACCGCCGGGTTTCAGGAAAAGCGCCGGCGAGGACGATTCCAGTTCGTAGAACGGTCCGAGCGGTGCCGCGCCGGGCGTTGGTGGCCCGTCGTTGTAACTGTTCGCGACGTCACCGGCAAAGGGTTCGTCCTGATGCTCCCACATCGAGTTCACATACTCTTTGAACCCCGGGTTGTAGGTGTAGGTCACGACCGTGAGCAACGATCGGTCGGGATCGTACGAGCCCATGGCCGAGCCGGCCCGGAACTGGCGTACCCGCTTGGGCGCGACTCCGATTTTGCTCCGGTGCTTGCCGTCGGCTTTGAAATAGACGACGCGGTCAGCGGTCTTCAGGCGGTCGTCCGGTACTTTTCCAAAGTACGAGTCGTTGACGACCGGGCCGCTTCCCATCTTCTCGTAAGGCATAAGCACGGTCGTGCGGTCACCCGGCTTGAACATGCCCAGGATCCAGACCGACAAAGCGCCACCGCCGTGTGTCCATTCTTGTTCCCCGACGTTCTTGAGGACGTTGATCGTCCGAAAGGACACGCACCGGACACCTTCCAGCGAGGGCAGACCGAGGTCGAGCCGCGCCTGGTCAGCCGAAAGGATCTGGACTTTGCGGTCGACGCGGAGGTCGAACCGCGTCCCGGACGCGTTCGTCACGCTGAATCCGGCTTCGAAGCGGGCCTCTTCGTCGGTCGTCGACTTCAGGTCGTACGCCATCGTGTCGATCGGGGCCGGCGTCTGCCAGTGCTCGAGGTCGTACGGGTCTCCGGACTTGAAGAAAATGCTGAACTGGCCACCTTCCGGACCGAGCCAGAATCGGTCTTCGCCACCGTACACGTTGATGTGGGGGCCGGTCTTGCCGCTCTCGATGAGGCTGTGATTGATCCAGCCAAGCCCTTCGCCGTTCTCGGCGTCGACCGTGCTCGTCATGACCCGCGCTTGGAAACCGCCCACGACGGCCACGGCTGAAGAGCCCTCTTTGAGAAGGGCAAAACCGGGTTGCTTTTGAAGCAGGCCGACGTCTTCGGCAAAGCTCCTTTCAGCCACGCCCGACCCCGAGAGAACCGCACCGACCACTGCCCACCATAGCGCCATCCGACGTCACCGTCGGTCGGTTGTATACCCTTGGGCCGCCTTCCGACGCCGGGGGAAGGTGAGTATGCTCAGGGTCATGAGGGTCGGAATCGTCGGTTGCGGCGGAATGGGAGGCGTCCATGCGAACAAGTACGCCCAGATGCACGGGGTCGAGGTCGCCGTTTTCGACACCGACTCCGAAAAGCTGGCCGCCTTCGTCGCTTCGCGGGGCCTCCGCGCGGCCGACTCGTTCGAGGCCCTTCTTCGAGATTCCGACGCCATGGACGTCTGCCTTCCGACGCCCGTCCATGCCGACGTGGCCGTCGCGTGCCTGTCCGCGAGCAAGCCGACGCTCGTCGAAAAGCCGTTCGCGCGGACGGTCGCGGAATGCGAGCGCATGATCACGGCCGCTCGGGACAGTGGGGCCCTCCTGGTGCCGGCCCACGTCGCCCGGTTCTTTCCGGAGCACCGGACGGCCCATGAGGCTATCGCCCGCGGCGATATCGGCGTTCCGGCCTCCGTCCGCATGCGCCGTGGGGGCGGACCGCCTAAGGCGGACTGGTTCCTGGACGCCGACGCGTCAGGAGGCATCTTGCTCGATCTTGCCGTCCACGAGTTCGATTGGTTGCTGTGGACGCTCGGCCCCGCCGAAACGGTCACGTCTCGCTCCGTCCGGCTCGGAAAAACCGTCGAAGGGGCCGAATTCCGCGGAGACTACGCCCTCTCCACCGTTACTTTCAAGAACGGCTGTGTCGCCCATGTCGAATCGACCTGGATGGATCCCAGCGGGTTCAGGGTGACGATCGAAGCCTGTGGCCCCAAAGGCGTCGTCGAATTCGACTCCAGGGACAACCCGTCGCTGCGCACGCACACGGGCACGACCGTGAACGAGAACAACTACGCCCCCGAAGACGACCCTTACTTCCGGCAGTTGACGGCCTTCCTCGAAGCCGCCTCCGGCCAAGCGGCTCCGTCCGTCAAGGCCGAAGAAGGAACCGAAGCGGTGCGGCTCGCGACGGCCGCGATCCAAAGCGCAAAGACCGGCGAGCCGGTCCGCGTGAGCGGTTGAACGGCTGCCCCTTGGCCCGACAGGCTTTAGCGCTTCTTCTTGACGGGTTTCTTTGCCGCCTTCTTCACGGACTTCTTGGCCGCCGTTTTCTTCGACTTGGCGAGTGGCTTGGCCGTCTTTTTCGTCAGGACCGTCGTCTTACCGGCCGACCCGTTCGAGGCGGCCGCCTTTAGAAAGGGGGCAGTTTCGACCCTAGGCTCGCGAACAGTTCGGCGAGACCGTTCTCGTACCAACTCTTGTCCTTTCGCGGCGCGGGCTTATAGACCGGCCCTTGGTAGACCTTCATGACCGACTCGGGCAACGGGAACGACTTCGAGATCTCCCCGTACGCCTTGGCGATGTCCGCGTCGCCCAGGAAGCTCCACCAACCGATAAGGAACGTGCCCGACAACTCGTACGGGCCGTAGCCCTTGTCCGGCCCGACGTCGCTCGCGCTGCCATAGCGGTAGACGCCGTTCATGCCGTTCATGAAGTTCGTCAAACGGTATCCCGGGAATCCGCTGTCCGGCTTTCGTAGGACGACCTTGTTCATCTGTTTCGCAAGGCCTGACCGGATCTTGTCGTAGAACTTGTAGTCGTCCGAATCCGGCGGATACGCGTTCCGGAGGGAGACGACGAAGAGGGCGAACCGATGAAAGTGCGACGTGTCCATCGTGATGTCGTTCACTTTCATGGGGATCATCCCGGGGGTGATCTGAGGGTTGCCCGCGAAGACGAGGTCGGGATGGTCCGTCCACATGCCGACGTCGAACAGCCACCCGCCGTCCCGGGTAAAGGTGCCCCGGTCTTCGAAGACCCGCCGCGCCGTGGACAGGACGTCCTTGATCGTGGACTCGTGGGGCAGGGGCGTCTTCGTCGCTTTCGAGTAGGTGACGAGGTCCGCGGCTTCGGCGAAGACGAAAGCCTCTTCGTCCGTGATCGCGGCGTAATACGACTTCGCCGGGTTGAAGAGGGCGAGCTTGTGGACCACGCGCTCTCGGACGCCGTGAAAATGGGCGATGTCGAAGCCGATCGCGTCCTGGCTCTCCCAACGGTCGGCGATTTCGTCGGCCGTGTAACGGAACAGCCGCTCGTTGACCTCGGATTTCCGGCCGGACTTGGCGCTCAGGGCCAAGAACCGTGTCGCCGTGTACAGATATTGCATCCGCGACAGCGGGTTCTTGCAGAGGTCGGTCCGCGGAACGTTGACGAGTCGGGAGTAATGGGCGTCGAACTGGGATTGCCAGTCCTTTTGGTCGAGCAGGAACGCGGCATGAAGGGGCACCATGTAGAAGTGCCCGTGCAAGTACGCGAGGTCGTCGTTCCACGAGTTCCTCGTCAGGTAGAGACCGATGTTCTTCTTGAACAGGTCGTTCTCGTGCTCCGTCACTTCGGGCGGAGTTCCGAAGGGAAGGGCCAACGCTAAGGCGACCGCCGCGATCTGCATGTCCAGAGTATTGACGGACCAGGCCTCCGGGCGGAAGGGACCAGGAGCCGCTCTGGTCCTACGCGTTCCCGACGTCATGGGGCGAGGAACGGCGTCTAGGGCAGTTGATGAAGGTGGCGATCCAACTGGGACGATTGAACGCGAAGATCCGGAAAGAGGGGCCGGGAGCCCTGCAGCGGATCGCAGACGCCGGTTTCCGGTACGTCGAGACCGACGGCGTGGTCGAAGGCTCGGACGCATCCGGGCGGAAGGAACTCGATGAAGCCGGCCTCCGATCGGTCGCAGTAACGTTCAACCTTCACGACTTCCATAGTCGGTTCGACGGTGCCGTCGCGACGGCCAAAGAACAGGGTGCTGAATACGTGGTGATCGAACACCTTCGACTGGACGATTTCGGCGACGGTTGGCGGCTCATGGGAGAGCGCATCCGGCGCTGGGTCGACGCCTTCGGGGCAGAAGGGTTCAAGACCGCGTATCACAACCACCGCATGGAGTTCGCTCCGGACGAGGGTCGAACGGGGCTTGAGAGCCTTCTGGAAGGCGCCGGGCCCGATCTCTTCGTGGAGTTCGACGTGGCTTGGGCTCGGAAAGGCGGCCAGGATCCCGTGCCATGGTTCACGAAGCTCGACGGAAGGATCGCGCTCGTCCATTTGGACAGCACGTGCCTTGCCGACAACGACCTTTGCGAGGCTTTGGTCCGAGCGGGTCATGACGGCAAGATCGCCTATGCCGTCGTCGTTCCCGACCCTCGTTCGGCAGATCCGGTTCCCGAGGCCGAAGTCCAGTTCCGGAACTTGATCCGGCTCGGGGCCGACGATGGCCCGCTCTTGGCACCGCGCGGGAACTCTTGAGGGACCTCCTGCATTCCGCCAGCAGGCGCCCCGTCGGCGCTCGGAGGACACCATGCGTTACGGGACCGCTCTTGCTGCTTTGGCCTTGCTTGCCGTTTCCGTCACCGCTCGCGCCGCGACGGTGACGGTCCACATTTTCAACTTCGATTTTGGGGCGGCACCGCCCGTCCACAGCGACCCTGTCATCGAAGTCGGCGATACCGTCCAATGGGTGTGGGACTCTGGGGTCCACAGCACGACCAGCGCCGCCGGTCAGGCAGAGTCTTGGAACTCAGGCTTGAAGAACTCCGGAACGTTCGACAAGACCTTCACGGTGCCGGGCGCTTACGGTTACTACTGCAGCCTGCACGGTCTCGACCTTGGCGGCGGCATGGTCAGCGGGATGGCGGGGAAGGTCTTCGTCGCCAACACGTTCTTCCCGACGACCGCCCAACTCTTGCGCGGGTTGCTGGTCTCGGGGAGCGTGGCCGATGTCGCCGTCAGCGACGACACTTATCTCACGGTGAAACGGGGCCCGACCGCTAACGGGTCGGAAGCACCCATCCAAGTCGTGTTCACGACCACGTCGAGCGTCCTGTCGCCGCAGATTCTAGGGATCTCGCTAGAAGACGGCGTGAACACGCCGGGCCTGTCCCGAAAGACCGAGTTCTTCAACTATCAGACAGGGCTCTACGAGATCATCGACCAGAGCAGCGCGCAGACCGGGGACAAGGTCAACCTGTTCCTCGTCTCGGGTACTGCCTCCCGTTTCGTGGAGCAACAGACCGGCCAGGTCAAAGTCAAGACTTCGTACTTCGCGACGGGCCCCGTCACGACGGCGTCTTATCGGGCCAGGTTCGACCGTGTGGCCGTTCTCGGACTCTAGACCGTTGCGCCGGACGTCGTCCGGTCGTTGGTGGAGAAGGCCGAGGACCGGTCTCCGGCCGCAACGGCGCGTGCGAACGCATCGACTTGCTCCCAATCGGTCAATTCGTGGTCGCGGCCCGTGTCTTGGGGCCCGCCCGAGAGCCGGGCGATCCGTTTCATGAGCATCCGCTTGAGATAAGGGTACTTCGTGTAGTCGAGGGACCCTGCTAGAGAGGCGATGAAGTCCGGCTCCAATCGAGAGGCGCTGAGGGCCTCTTCGACGATCCGGGCGTCTTCGAGCCGGGCCACGTCCCTCTTGTCGGAAGCGCTCATGCTGACCGTGAAGAACGCGACAGTCCGTGAAGCAAGGGCCTCTTGACGCTCTTTGGCCCATTGGCAAAGCTCTGGCGAGGCTGAACCGATGTACACGGGCCCTCCGAGGACTACCGTCGTCGAATCCTCCCTGACCTCCCCGCCGAACTCGGACACTGTGACGTCGTGGCCCTCGCTCCGCAAAACTTCGGCGATCCGCTCAGCGATCTTGCGCGTTTGGCCGTGGGTGGTCGCGTAGACGACGTCGGACTTGGGCACACCCCCAGTTTGCCCTAACGTGCGAACGGGACCAGGGCACGCGACCAGGCTCAGGGCTGCCGCTTTCTTAGGCTGCCTTGTTCCGCACCGCGTCGAGCGCGGTATTGAGGCATTCCAGTTCGTCTTGTAGGATCCGGATCTGGAGGTCGGACTGGAGCATCGACGCGGCGATTTGGGACAGGAGCATCAAGGCCGACGATTCGTCCGGCGTCATCGTGTGTGAACGCCGGTCCAGGACGCACAGCGAGCCGACGTTCTGACCATCGACGCGGACGGGCGCCCCGGCATAAAACTTAAACTTCAGCTCGCTCACGAGCGGAATGTCGGCAAAACGCTCGTCGTCCGAAGCGTTCTCGACGCAAAAGACCTCGTTCTGCCGGACGGTGTGGTCGCAGAACGACTGAGAGCGGGGCGTTCCGTCGAACGGAAGCCCGATGTTGGACTTGAACCATTGGCGGTCCTCCGAAACGAGGCTCAATGCGGCCACCGGGACGCTCAAGATGTGGCAGGCGAGGGCCGTAATCGAGTCGAAGCGCCATTCCGACTGCGTGTCGAGCACGTCCAGTGCCGCAAGGACCTTGATCCGGGCTTGTTCCGTCGTCATCTTCTTGTCTCCCTGGACGGACGAACCGTCATGAATCAATAATCGGTTGTCAGTTGTTCACGCTCTATCCGTACTGACCCCTTTTGCACGCGCTTCTTCGCTCCGTTTGACCTTGAGGACCGTCGAGCCTCATTTCATAAGGCGTACCGCAGGCCACGGAAGGGGCTGCACCGAATACAAAGACGCCCTCAGCGCTTCCTGTCCCCAGGTATGTACAAAAGAATCGTTCTTTCTGTCGAAGTCCCGTCCAGGCCCTTGGGACGACGGCCGTAACTCGACCGGACGGGGCGTACCGAGAGGTCTCCGGTGTAACCTGGGCCATGACCCGACGCCGATTCCTGGGACAGGCCGCGTCCTTCGCCCCGACCTTGGCCCTTTTGGGCGCCGATTCCGGCGGTTTCGCCGCCGAGACCGCGTTGATCGGGGGCCGTGTCCTCGACCCGGAGTCAAAGACCGACAAGCGGCTGAACGTGGGGATGACAGGCGGCCGGATCGTGGCCTTGACTTCCGAGAGGTTGAACGCGAAGCGGACGGTCGACGTCAGCGGACTCGTCGTCTGCCCCGGGTTCATCGATCCGATCTCCCACGGCCAGGACATGGAGAACGACCGCGTGCAAGTCCTCGACGGAGTCACGACGAAGCTCCAACTCGAGTCAGGGGCCCCAGACGTCGACGTTTGGTACGACGGTCAAAAGGGGCGACGACTCTGCCACTACGGGACGGCCACCGGTCATGGTTGGGCAAGGACGTCCGTCCTCGGGGACGACACCGAAGCGTCCAAACGCGCGGCAGACGAGAAGGAGACCGCTCAAATCGCGGACTTCGTCGACCGCGCCCTCAAGCGCGGAGCTTTGGCCGTCGGCTTCGGACTGGAATACAGGCCGCAGTCGGGTCGCAAGGAGGTTCTGGACGTGTTCGCCGTCGCCGCCCGGCACGGTGTGGCGTGTCACTGCCACGTCCGGTACGGGACCGTTGCGGACGACCAGAGCGCCGTCGTGGGGATCCAGGAGGTTTTGGCCGATGCCGTAGCGACCGGGGCCGGACTCCACGTCGTCCACGTCCCAAGCATGGGGCTGAGCCGGACTGAGGAGGCGCTCCGTCTCATCGAGAGGGCCCAAGCCCGAGGCTTGGACGTGACGTGCGACTTCTATCCCTATACGGCCTTTGGCACGGAGATCGGATCCGAAGTGTTCGCCGAAGGGTGGCAGCAGAGGTTCGGGATCGACTATGGCGACGTCGAATGGGGCAAGACCCACGAGCGGTTGACCCGCGAGACGTTCGAAAAGTACCGGGCTGAGGGTGGGTTCGTCGCAGCCCATGCGATCCCCGAGCGGGCCGTCGTCGCGGCCCTGGTAAGCCCTGCGTCCATGATCGGCACCGACGGCGGGTTGGAGAACGGCGTCGGACATCCCCGGAGCGCGGGCACGTACGCCCGGATCCTGGGCCGCTACGTCAGACAGCAGAAGGCCGTCTCCCTGATGACAGCGGTCGAGAAGGCCACCCTGCGGCCCGCGAAACGGATGGAAAAGGTGTGTCCGGATTTCAAGCGGAAGGGCCGGGTCAAAGTCGGGTGCGACGCCGACCTCTGCGTCTTCGACCCTGAGACGGTCATCGACCAAGCGACCTTCGACGGTCCGGCACGACCGTCCGTCGGGTTCCGCCACGTTTTCGTGGGCGGCGTCCAGGTGGTCGACGAGGGGCAGTTGGTGGAGGACGTGCGGCCGGGGCGGCCGTTGCGCGGCAAAATCCGATGAACGCTCGCTCTTCGGGTCTCGATTTGAAGCCGATCGTCGACGGACCGATCGTGACCGCCCGGACCCAGATCCGGCGCCTGAGCCATGCCGACGCCCCCGACCTTTACGACGTCTTCTCCGATCCGGCGGTGATGCGCTATTGGTCGTCGCCGCCGTACGAGAGGACGGACCAGGTCACCAGGCTTATCGACGCGGTCGAGGCGGGCTACGACGACGGCTCCTTCTTTCAGTTCGGGATCGTGGACGCGTCGGAGTCCAAGGTCGTCGGGACTTGCACCCTTCATCAGATCGACAGACAGAACCGTCGGGCCGAGGTGGGTTACGTCTTAGGCCGTCGTTCTTGGGGCCGAGGCTTGATGTCCGAGGCATTGACCGCCCTCCTGACGGTCTGCTTCAGGGACGTCGGATTTCACCGTATCGAGGCCGACACCGATCCGAGGAACGCGGCGTCCGTCCGGTTACTCGAGCGGCTCGGGTTCCAAAGGGAAGGACTCCTCCGGCAACGTTGGATCGTCGCGGGCGAAGTGTCGGACACCGCGTTTTACGGCCTCTTAGCCGACGAATGGAGCCCCTGAGCCGTGGCCGACGTCATGTTCCGGTGGGAGGGGCCAGGTGCTTTCGAGGAGCACGGGCTTATCCCGATCTCTTTCATGGTCCAAGCCACGGTCGATCTGGACGTGTTGCTTCGGACGGAGGGCCGGACCGTCGTCGCCGTCCCACGTCCTTCTTACGAGAAGGACTATGACGCGGTACCGACCGAACGGCCCGCTTCCTATTCGAGAAACGGGGACACGGGCCGGTGGCTGGTGCTCGGTGCGTTCGCCGATGGGCGCCGGGTCGGGGGCGTCGTCCTGGCCCCACGGGCCAACGGGTTCGCCTTTGCCGAGGACCGGCACCGTGCGGCGGTGATCGTCGACCTGCGCGTCTCGCCAGACTTTCGAGGCATCGGGATCGGCCGACGACTGATCGAGGAGTCTTGCTCCCACGTCGCGGGTCTGGGAACGGAGACCTTGGTCGTCGAGACACAAGACACGAACGTCCCGGCCTGCAGGCTCTACTCGTCCTGCGGTTTCTCCGTCTTTACGGTCGATCGCCTCGCCTATGGCGAAGACACTGACGAGGCGCTGATCGGGTGGGAACGGAGCCTCGAGGCCGTCAGGATCCGGTAGGCACGAGCCGTACGATCCGGTCCGGTCCGTTGACGGCGATATAGACCGTCCCGTCCGGGGCTACGTTGATGTCACGGATCCGACCGATGCCGGACACGACTTCTTCTCTTTCGATCAGCTTGCCGTCCTTGACCCTCATCCGCCAAACCGTGTTCCCGGCGAGTCCGCCCGCCAAGAGGTCGCCCTTCCAACCGGGGAACGCGTCACCTTTGACGAGGGTCAGACCGCTCGCTGCGATCGAGGGCAGCCAGCGGTAGACGGGCTGGACAAAGTCCTGACCTTGGGCCGGCCATGGTGTCACGAACGGCGTGTCGTTGTAGTTGATCGAGAACGCCACCACGGGCCAACCGTAGTTGCCGCCCTTCTGGATGAGGTTGAACTCGTCGCCACCTCTCGGGCCGTGTTCGGTGTCCCATAGCCGGCCTTCTGCGTCGAAAGCGAGGCCTTGAGGGTTCCGGTGGCCGTAGCTCCACATCGGGTTGCCGTCGACCGGGTTGTCCTTCGGGACGCTCCCGTCCTCGTTGAGGCGCATGATCTTGCCATAAGGCGTCGTCTGGCTCTGCGCACCCATGTTGGTCCCGCGTTCACCGACGGAGAAGTAGACGTGCCCCTTCCCATCGAAGGCGATCTTCGCGCCGAAATGGATGCCCGCGCCGCTATACGTTTCCTGCGGTGCCTGATAGACCGTCTCTTCGGACGTCCACGACGCGTCGTCACCGGTCCACGACAGCTTGCCGCGGACGACCTTGGTCATGGCCCCCCGTCCGCTTTCGGCGGGATCGGCCAGGGCCAGGTAGACCCATCCGTTCTTCGCGTAGTCCGGATGGACGCGGACGTCGGACATCCCGCCTTGTCCTTGTTCGACCGACTTCGGGAGGTTTGCGACGGTGCCGACTTTTTGGCCGTCCTTGACGATCCAGAGGCTTCCGTTCCGGTTGGTCATCAGCATGCGACCGTCCGGGAGCCAGTCGACCGACCACGGGGTCGACATGCCCCCTTCTAGGACTTTTTCGATGCGGAACGACGCGCGGTCGGTCTTCCAGACGCCGTCTTCGGACCGTGGCCCCCAACCTGAAGCCCTCAGCCCTTTGAACTGGAGCTCCCGAAGGTGGACGACCAGTGCCCAGATCTGTCGGTCGTTCAGTGATCCGCCGTACGCTTCCATGCCCATGTCCTTGACCCCGTCCTTGATCGCGTCGAAGAACGGTTTGTCGAGGCTTTGCTCGAATTTCTCGGCCGTAAGCAATGTCTTCGTCCCGGCTCCTCCCCCTTCGCCCCGAGCGCCGTGGCATTTGGCGCACGTGTCGTTGTACAGCGCGGTGACGTTGTTCGCGTCTTGAACGCCTGTCGGTCCGGGCGCGACGCCCTTGTCTTCCGGCCGGGCAAGGCATGCGGCAGTCGCCGCGGTTCCGGCGGTCAAAAGGGCGAGCTTCGAAGCGAGCGTCATCGCACCAGAGGATACTCGCCCGGATCAGGGCCCTGTTCCGTCGCGGCTTGGGCCGGAGGTATGGTCCACGGCATGAAAGGGTTCACCCAAGAACAGCTCGAAGCCGCACGGCCGAACCGGGCTTTGACGGACTGCGTCGCGTATTGCCTGGACGCCTTGTTCGCCGACCAGACCCGCGATCCGTCGGAGTCCGTCGTCGACGGCCTGACGTTCGAGGCCCTGATCGGAACCCTGCTCTTGGCCCGTGACTATGCGGCTCCGATGGACGGCTTCTTCGACGACGGCCCCGAAGACTGTTAAGGGGTCCCGGTACCCGTGAGCGTCAGCGGCGTGTAAGTCTCCATGCTCGTTACCGCAGCACTCACGATGACGGCCATGAGCATGACCAAGGGACAGGATCCTTCGAGCGCTCCTCCCATCAAGGGCATGCCGTACCTTTCCATCCAACGCGTCGAACAGATCGACAACCTCGACAAGGGTGACGCTCTCGGCAAGAACCGCGCCGACTTCTACGCGATCGTCACCGTGAACGGAGTCCGCACCCAGACGCAGGTCTTGGCGACCGACGACGGCCGACCGGACTGGAACATTCCCTTGGACTACTCCAAGCGGGTTTCCAGGATCACGGTGCGGCTCATGGACGACGACGGAGGCTTAGAAGCCAAAGACGACCACGCCGATATCTGCCCGAAAGCGCACCGGAAAGACCTGACGTTCACGTATGACAGGGGGACCGGCCGCTTGTCCGGCGACGTACGCGGTCGCTTGAACCGTTCCGTCGTTTCCGAGGGACTGGGGGACGACGACCGCGCAAGGATCACGTTCGTCGTCCGCAAGACTCGGTGAGACGGATCAGTCGCGATGGACTTTGACGAAGGCCTTGCCGTCCTTAGGACGACTGGCCGAAACCGTTCGGACCAAGCCCGTCGAGACGTCGTACACGGCCCCGATCACGGTCAAGCGGCCCGACGCGACCAGTTCTGCCAACGGGGCGCCCGCGACCGTCTTCGAGACCGTCCGGGCCACGTTGGCTTCGACGGCGTTCTTGAAAAAGTCTCCCGGCTTCGACTTGGCCGCTGCGACGGCGGGAAGGATTTCCGCGACAAGGTCGAAAATGTGACCTTCATGCTTGGCCGAGCCGTGCGCCGCCGTCGGCTTGTGGCCGTCCTTCGTGCCGTGCCCGTGGCCGGCCTTTGGCGCCGCAGAGGCGTCCATCGCGGCTTTCACGGCGCCGCACTTCTCGTGTCCGAGGATCACGACAAGTCCGGATCCCAAATGCTCGACGGCGTATTCGACGCTTGCGAGGACGTAGGGATCGGCCACGTTGCCCGCAACCCGGACGACGAAAAGGTCGCCAAGGCCTTGGTCGAAGATGATTTCGGGCGAGAGCCTCGAATCTGCGCACGTTAGGACCACCGCATAGGGGTGTTGGCCCTTCGCGACCTCGACCATCCGGTCCCGGCCCTGGTTCGGGTGGATCGGACGGCCGTCGATGAACCGCCGGTTACCGGCTTTGAGCCTGTCGATCGGGAGGAGCGCGTCGTCCGTCGATGCGGGAAGGCCGGCGAACGCGGCAGCAAGGAGTCCGGTGATGACCATGTTGTTAAGAGGATTCTTGGGGAGCGGCGGGCCGATCCCCACGGCTTCCGGACACAATCCCGCAGTTCCACGGGCACGGCTTTCTTGATCTCGGCACTTTGGTAATCCGGCCGGCCTCGTATAGAATGGGAGACGATCATGAGGACGTCCCTCTGCTTGCTCGTCGCCTTCGCCGCTTGCCAGGCCCTTCCCAGCGGACTCGTCTGGTCGAACGTCGTCAACATGCCGGGCGACCTTCAATCGACGGGGGACGGTTGGAGCGCGACGCGGGCCGAAGACATCGGCTCGTACCGTTGCGCCGCGGACGACGTCTCGTTTTCCCGACCGACGCGGATCGATTCGTTCGTGTACTACAGCATCCAAGTCGGGACGCCGGACATTCTCGGCGGCGACCTCTATGTCTACACGGTGGACAACGGACACCCTGGAACGCTCGTCGCGGCGCGCCCCGACCTCCCGAACGCCCATGTCGACACCGGGCTCTTCAACAACGTCTTCAACGCGACCGTTTACAGCAACACCCTTGCCGTGCCTGGCCTCGAACTCCCGGCAGGGCAGTACTTTCTCGCCTTCCGTACGGTCGAGAACCGGATCAACGGTCAAAAGAACGGCGCTTTGACCACTCGCGTCGCCATCGGTGGCGCCCGGGCCCAATGGAACTTCTCCGTCTCCCGGGACGGGGACGTCGGCGAAGGTTGGATGACGATGGACGCGTTCAACCTTGTCCAAGACCAGGAATGGGCGTTCCACGTCATTGGGAGCACCGTGGTCGAACCCGTGTCCTACACCGTCAAACTCGGAAAAGCCTCGTCGGGCGACGTTTCGAGCCTTCGGTCAGCGGACGGCGACGCTTTGCGCGTGTGCAAGTTCGTCGTGCCGAACGCGCAGGCCGCCCCGGTCAACGTCGAAGTCGAGGCGACCTCCCCTTACGCGGTCCCGACGTCGCTTTCGTTCGCCGTGAGGTCCAAAATGGCTTCGGCGGGCCAGTTCGCCCAGACTTTGGACCTTTACGACTGGAACGCCGGCGCTTTTGACCCGGTCGACACCCGGACCGATGCCCTGACGACGTCCTACTCGGTCAACGAACTGGCCGCATCGGGGGCCTTGACGCGATACGTCCGAGCCGGAGACGGAGCGGTCCGGGCCCGCTACCGGGTGCGTGTGACCGGCGTGTCGTCGGTAGCCCTGTGGTGCCACGACGCCGACCGCGCCGTGTGGTACGTTGCCCCCTGAGCGGACGAAGCTCGAAGGAACAGTCATGATCAGAACAGCGACCGCCGTTTGGAACGGCTCGGCATTGGAAGGGAGCGGCACGTTCAGCGTCGGGAGCGGCGTCCTTGGCTCGATTCCGTTCTCTTTCGCCCAGCGGTTCGGAGACGAGCCGGGCACGAACCCTGAGGAGCTGATCGCCGCGGCGCACGCTTCGTGCTTCTCGATGGCCCTGAGCTTCGGGCTAGGGAACGCCGGCCATCCTCCGGAGCGTGTCTCGACGGACGCGAAGCTGACGATGGAGAAGCAACCGGACGGTTGGGCCGTGACGGCCGTCCACCTGACCGTCCGCGCCAAGGTTCCCGGTCTGTCCCCGGAGGCGTTTCAAGACGCGGCCCGCTCGGCCAAAGAAGGATGCCCGGTCTCGAAACTGCTGAAAGCCGAGATCACCATGGACGCGACGCTCGAAGCTTAAGCCTGCACAGAAGCGGCTGTACCGTCTTCAGCCGACGACAGACGGCGATGGATCCGGGCGTCCCGGACGTTGAGGACGGTGCTCGCCGTCAGGGAAAACAGGAACGCCCAAAACGCGACCGAACTCACGAGGGACGCGGGCGGGTCCCATCCTGTCAAGGTGCGGACAAGCAGGACAAGGTAGTTGTCGGCGGTCTCGTGGATGCCTAGCGCGGCGCGGACCTTCCAATGCCAGTCGGTCAGGACGCAGTAGCCCCTTCCGTACCAGATCCCCATCAGCGTCCAACTCGCTAACGTCAAGAGCAAGGTCGCAAGGTTCCATCGGCGCAACTTTCGCGGGATCCAACCGAGCACGTTGAAGACCACGAGCCCCGCATGGACGGCGAACAGCAGGACGTTGGCGACGACGAGCAGGAAATGGGTCATCTCGGGCAGCCTCCGAGGGACTTAACCGTGCTGCGGAAGACCCGGTTCCAAAGCCGACACGGGATCACGGCCAGTTCGTCCCGTCGAAGCGGAACTCGTTCCTCTTGCCGTTCTCTTGAAAGATGAAGCGCAGCGACGATTTCAGCTTAGGATAAAAGAAGCCGCCGGTCACGATCGGCTTGAACGAAAACCTGCCTTTGTCCTTGACCTCGCCGTCAAACTCGATCGTCACCGTGTTCCCGACGGCCGAGGCTAGGACTTCGTGCTTTTCGCCGTCCGACTCGAACTCGAAAAAGACCCACGGTTCGGGCGGAACGGCCGTAGCTCCGGTCTTGTGCTCGATGACGTCTCCGTTCAGTTCGCCGTTGATCGAGACCTCGTCCCATCGGTTTTCCGGTAGGGGTTTAAGCGTTTTGAAGAGTTCTTCGATCGAAAGTTTCTTCAGGTCGTTGAGGCCTTTGATGATGTCCGTGAACGGCATGGCGTGTCCTAGGGAACGGGCCTCTGACGGGCAGCCCGCTCCATCTTGACGATCTTATCAGGTCTTTCCGCCGTTTCCCGTTAAGGCCCGGCCGAGTCCTTCAAAACGGCGACGGCGCGAACCTCCCGGGCCGGACGATAATAGGGACGAGGGTCGAAAGGCCATGAACGCCGACCGACTGTCCGCCCAGAATCACGTGTTGACCCACGACGACTCCGATCCGGTTGTCAAGGGACCGCAAGGTCAGGACGTCCACGTCTGCCCAGAGTGCGGCCACCCGATCCATGCGGACGATGTCCGTTGCCCGTCGTGCAAGGCGACGCGCGAAGTCTTCAACGGACACGACGGCCTTGGCGGGCTCTTCATCATCCTCGGCCTCCTGTTAGGCGCGTGCGGCGTCGCCTGCCTGACCCAGGAACGCCTCCGGGTCTTGGGCGCGATCGCCCTCACCGTCGCCCTTGTTTCCGCGCTCTTCGGCCGAAAGCTCGTTTTGAAGTGGCGGATCTACCGCTGGTGACGCCCTAACGGCGTGCCGACCGGCGAAGGACGGGTACCGCCGTCACGTCGTCCCATGTCGCCGGACCGTTCCACAGACGGACGTCCCGGATCGATCCGTGGAACGGCTGGTTGTGGCAACCGCCCAATGGGTTCTGGACGTTCCCGATCGAAAAACCAGGCGACCATTGAGAGTCGAGGACGACGAACGGAGAGACCGGATCGCTCGATTGGGCCGCTAAGAAGCCGTCCACGTACAGCCTGGCGGTATGCGTCCCAGCGTCGAACGTGGCGAGAAGGGTCTGCCAGGTTCTCAACCGCGCCTGCGCACGGACAAGTGCGCGACCGCCGTCCGAACCGTCGACGTAGAACGTGAAGTAGCCGTCCTCTCCGACGTTGAGCGAGTAGTTGTCCAGTGCCGACCTGTCGTCGCCACGGAAGACGATCTGGCCCCTGGGGCTCGTGCCGCCTTGAGGCCAGGCCGCCGGATAAACCTTTGCGCTCAGGGAGAACGAACCCGGTAACGAGAACTGGGAACTGTCTTTGAAGAACAAGGCACCGTTCTTGCCACCGAGCTTTAATCCGTCGCGGACTCCGAACGAAGCGTCTCCGACCAGCGTGCCCTTCGTCCCCAAGAGAGCTTCGTTGGAATTCACCTCAAGGGGAAACCAAGCGACGAGCGAGGCGTGGGCCGACGTCGCCGCGCATGCGGCCAAAAGTGCGAAGCTCTTCATGTCCTGTCCGCACAGACGGGCGACGCCGTACGTGGTTTCACGCGTGGGCGGTCGTCAGCCCGAGACCTTCATGACGGCGAGGTCGACGTCGACGCACGGCTTGGCCGTCGCCGACGGACCAGAACGGAAGACCTCGATCCGGCCCTGGAGTTTGCCGTCCGCTCCGACATACGCCGACGGCAGGTCGGTCGGACGCCCGATACCGAACTGCCAGGACTCGCCGATGCGCGTCGGGCGCAAGACCTCGTCGAAGCCGCCCCATCCGAAGTTGAACATCAGAAGGCGGATACTGTACATGCCCGAGTTCGCCATCCTTGAGACCGTAAAGAACTCGATCCGTTCGGGAGCTGTCTTGGTCGTCGTGTAGTCCAGGGTCAGTCGGACGAAAGGACTCGTCATGCTCGGGACGAGATACTTGCAGAGCGTCTCGGCTTTGCCGTCCTGGACGGCGAGCCTGGACATCGAACCTCCGTCGACCTGTCCGAGCTGGACGGTCTGCTTCGTCGCGGCAAGCGTCTCCGTCGTCGCTCCACCGACTTTCGATACGGCCATCTGGTCGGCCAGGAAGATGACGCCGTAGTCTCCTCCGGTCGCCGGTGGCGCGTCGTAGTGCACGACCACGCGGTTGAACGGAGTCGAGGACGAGAACGACAATTGACCCGTCGGCCAAGTCCCCGCCCCAGGAGCCGTCGTCACGGACGTACCGACGGTCGTCGCATCGAAGTAAGCGGTGACCCTCATGGTCGCAGAACTTGAACAGGCCAGCTCTTGAGGCGAGTACAGCAGCGAGAATTCGGTCAATGGCTCTGAGAACGCGATGTACAGGTCGTCGCGGAAGACGGTGTTCGGGTAGATGCAGTTCCCTTGGAATCCGAGCGGGGTGAATCCCATCGTGTCCGCTCGCTGGACCGAATAGCCGTAGAACTGGTACGACAGGTGGGCCGTGATGCCTCCTGCGGTGACATCGATCGGGAGCGGCGTATGGGCAGGGACATCGTCGAAACCGAACGCCACGGACTGGGCCGGTACAGGGAGCGTCAAGAAGACTGCCGAAAGTAAGAAGAGCGACTTCGTCGATCGCAACGCCGACAGGGGCCGGAAACGGAGGTCCATATGTCCATGCTACGCCACGACCGGACGGAGGAACGCTGTTCACGACGATGGGCCTATGGTATAAACGGATACACAAAAGTCATACTTTACGGGTCGCAGACGGTGATCGGTCGCTTGGCGAATGGCGCACACTCTGATAAGTCATAAGAACTTATGACATCTGATATGACGACGGGCCAATGGGTCTGCAACGTGAGGGCTGTCCGTTTGGCGGGTGTAGAAAGGTCATGGAGCCGGGCCTGATGAGGCCCGGGAGTCTATGGCCCTTTCTTTCTCACTCCGTTCTCTGACATCCGTCGTCCTTCTCGCCGTACTCTCAGGACCTTCGTTGGCCACGACGTTCCGGCTCGTGCCTCTCGACCTGGGGTCGGGATGGACGATGACCGGGACCGTCGAAACCGACGGCACGGTCGGGCCGCTGAGCGCCTCGAACATCGTGTCCTGGTCGATCGACGTCACAAGCGCGACCGGTTACAGTTGGGACGCCACGAACACGTCAGACTTCTCTCAGTCCGTCCTCTCCGACGGGCAGAAGCTTTACGTTCCGACGTCACCGGACGGCTTCAGTGACGGTGGAGTCCTGGGCTTTTACGGCAGCGTCTACGACCAAGTCCGGGTCGCGGACTTCTCAGGTGCGTACGCTGCCGGCGGCGTCGCCCTCTACATCAAAGGGTCAGCCTTCGATTTCCTCGATCTGGGCCAACCGAACGGCTTCCTGTACGAGGCTGCGGACGTCGATCCCTTCGACAACGGCCTGTTCGTCCTTCGCCCCGTGACCTTCTTGGACGGGACGACCCTCAAGGGCACGGTCAGGACGGACGGATCGCTCGGGGTCACGACGTTCGTCGATTGGCACGTCCGCGTCGAACAGACGAGCACCTTTACGTTCTCGCCCTCGAACAGCACCGTCAAGATCGCGACCGGCCTTTCGACCGACGGTCGTCGCTTGGCCGTCACACCGACGGACGAATACGGGAACGGGAACGCGTTCGAAATCGGCTTTGGCACCTTCGATCCGACCCTTGCCGTCCTTGCCGACTTTACGTGGCTGCCTGAGGGACAGGCGGGCTACATTTCTCCCTTTGGCATGTTCACCGTGTCCCCGCTTCCTTTGAACACTGACGGCGACTACATCGTCGCACATGTCACCGGGACGTTCGAAACGGTCCCTTCTGCGGAGCGGATCCTCTTGGGAAAGGGCACTCTTGGGAACGTGGCGAGTTGGTCGTCTCCGGACGGTGACGCGCGCAGGGTCTGCAAGTTCTTCGTACCCTCGATGACGGCGCCTGCCGTCCGTATCGACTTGGACTTTCCGACGGACCGACCCGTTCCTGTCGCCGTCTCGCTGGACCTGACGGTGCGCGCCGTCCAAGCCGGGTCGTACGTCCTTCGTTCGAGCCTCTTCGACCAGACGCAAGGATCGTTCGTCACGATCATTCCCGATACTCACGTGACGACGTCTTACTCGACCTTGACCGGTGCTGCGGGCGGGAACCTTGCCGACTACTTCGCAATCGATGGGACCGCCTCCGTAAGGCTCGAAGTCCGTCAAACAGGCCCTGGCGCAGCGATGTTGCCGTGCTTCGAGTTCGACGCGGCCCGCCTCGTGATCACGGAGTGACAGGGGTCGGACCGGGCGGTCGCTCAACGGCCGCCCGGTCGCACCTGCGCTAAGATACAGGACAGGATGCTCCTGTTCGCTTTGGCCTTGAAAGCCGTCGGAGTCTCCACGGCTGTCGAAGACGGCAACGTGCGGCTTTACGACGGCCTCGGACGTTATCACCGGTCCGTCAAGACGGCTGTACCCTTGGCTTCGAAGTATCTCGATCAGGGGTTCGCCTTCCTGTACGGTTTCCAATATTCGGTCGCCGAAGAAGCGTTCCGAGAGGCGGCGCGGCTCGACCCGGACATGGCCATGGCTTACTGGGGCATCGCCGCGTCGAACGCGAACTACATCAACAAGTCCGGAGTGTCGGCCGACGAGAGCCGCGAAGCGCTGGACGCCCTCGCCAAAGCGACCGCCCTTCGTTCCAAGGCGACAGCGGTCGAGAACGACCTCGTCGAAGCGGCGCTGAAGCGGTTCGACGTTCGGGGCCCTTCCGACCGGACCGCGCTCGATCGGGCCTATTCGGACGCCATGCGGGCTGTCTGGCGGAAACACCCGAAGGACGCCGACGTCGGTGCCCTCTTCGCCGAATCGCTGATGAACCTTCGCCCTTGGGACCAGTGGAAGAAGGACGGCTCGCCGCAACCTGGGACACAGGAGGTCTTGTCCACGCTCCGGTCCGTGTTGAAGATCGACCCCGTCCATCCGGAGGCGTTGCACCTTTGGATCCATGCCGTAGAGGCCTCTCCAGACCCAGGGCAAGGGTCGAGCGAGGCCGACCGGCTCATGGACCTCCAGCCTGGCCTGTTGCACATGCAACACATGCCTGCCCACATCTACAACCGGACAGGGCAGTGGAAGAAGGCGGTCGAGGCGAACGTGAAGTCGGCCGCCGTGTTCAAGAGGCTCTTCAAAGGCGAAGGCAAGTCGTTGGACTACGGCCATGGCCGGCATTTGCTCGCCTATGCGGCAGCGATGCGGGGCCAGAGCGAGCTCGCGCTGCAACAGGCCACCCAGATCTTTGACGGGATGAGCCAAGAAGAGCTCGTCGCGACCCAGGGTGGGGCGGACTACTACGTCGCAATGAAGTCCATGTTCTTGGTCCGGTTCGGAAAGTGGGACGACGTTCTCGCCCTTCCTCGACCAGGTGCGTCCCAGCCCTTCGCCCTGGCCATGTGGCACGAGGCCCGAGGCGTGGCCTTTGCGGCCAAAAAGGACGTCGCGAAGGCCGAGGTCGAACTCGCCGCATTCAACGAAGCCAGGTCAACAACGAAAGGGCACGGGTACGAACTAGGGGTGGCCGGCTTCGTCCTCGCAGGAGAAATCCAGCAGGCGAAGGGATGGACCGATCAAGCCGTGACGAGCCTCCGGGCGGCCGTCAAAGCCGAGGACGACGGGGAGTACCGCGAACCGCCGACGTGGATCTTGCCGACGCGGCACACCCTGGGCGCCGTGTTGCTCGATGCCGGACGTTGGTCGGAAGCGGCGACCGTTTTCGAGGAAGACCTGCGGATCCATCCGGACAACGGGTGGGCTCTCTATGGGCTCGTCAGGGCGTACAAGGGCCTTGGAAAGGACAAAGATTCCGAGCGGGCCTTGACCGCGTTCAAAGTCGCGTGGGCCGACGCGGACATCGAGATCAGTTCGTCCTGTATGTGCTTGCCCGCCAGGAAGGGCGGCGGCTAGGAACCCGACTCCGGAGCCCGGTGGTACTTCAAGTGCCACTCCAGGGTCCACGACTTGCCGTCGCTCGATTTTTCCCAGAACCAGTCGAATCCTTCACGCTTGATGTTGGCGAACCGCATACGGGCGTGACCTTTCTTCGCGTTCGTCTGGACAAGGACGAACTCTTTGCCTTTCATCCCTCCTTCGAACAGCAGGTAGGCGCCGGAATCGTCGACCCAAGTCTGCCGCCATTTCTTGGTCGGGGCGTCGTAGCTCGACCAACTGGCACCGGTGAACCCTGCCGTCGAAAACGACTCGTGGACGACCTTGCCGCCGAATTCCTTGGTCACGGCGTTCGTGCACAATTTGGCCTGCCAAGCGCCTTTGGTCGCAGGATCGGTCGGCTGGCTCGAGTCCATCTCCCATTTGCCCGTCCAAAAGTCGAGGTCGTCCGGGCCAGAGGGCCGTTCCATCGGAACGGTGCACAAGAAGGCCAACGTAAGCGCGGTTCCCAGCATGGAAACCAAGACGGTCCGGATCCGCGTCAGGTTCGATTATCGTGTCATTCGGGATCGATCACGATGTCACCACGGACCATGGATCCGTGTCGCACGATCGTCTCGCCCGTCGCATCGACCGTGAAATGGAGGAAGAAGCGGTCAGACTCGCCGCCGTCGATCAGGTCGAGGTCGTCCATCATGACGACACAGTAACCGCCGACACGTTCGAACGTCCCGTTGCGGACGATGTTCGCCGTCGCTTTGCCGCTGAGCGCGCCCGTGAAGAAATTGGCGAAGAAGTCTTCGAACCCGTCCATCCAGACCTTGCGGAGTCCGCCGCTCGAAAAATTCACGCTGAGGCGCCCCCGACCGCCGTCTCCGCTTTCGACGGCGTTCGCCAGGACATAGGCCGAACCTCCTTCTTCCACGTCCATGGAGCCGATCGCCGTGATCTTGGCGCCGTTCTGGGCCCATGCGACCGTCGGGCAAAGGACGGGCAGGAACGCTAGCATCGTCACGGTCCGAGTCTTCATGATGGTCACCGACGCGCCCCGGAACGCGTCCGGCCGTCGAATGGTTCCCGCTTGAGAGGTTAGGACCGGATGTCTTTCTTGACCCACTTGACGTGCCCGTCGAAGAGCAGCTGGTTCCGTCCGCCGTTGTGAGCGCTCCAGCCGGAAGGCGGCGGTTCGTCGCCCTCGACGGCCCAAAGGCCATGCGCGTAAGCCCACCATCCCGCCTCGAAGAACGGCGACATCAGCCATTCTTGGCCGGCCACGTCGGTGTTCTTGGCCGTACAGACGCTCAACGGGGTCCGGCCTCTCGTGAACCGAGGCGAAGCCGGGTCCGTTTCGGCAAGGAGGTCGCTGATGTAATGGGACTTACCCTTGGCGGCGTCGACCCTGCCTTCTTCGCTCCAGACGCCGACAAAGTGGCTCTTCCAGCCAGACTCGTCCTGCTTTGTCAGCAAGCTGGACCGGAAGACGTCCGTGTTCTTACTGTACGGATGCCACAACGGCAAGAAGGGTCCGCCTGCGGCATACCGCTTCCCGCCCGGGTTGACGGGCGGCGTCGTCTGCAGCCACTCGTCCGGCACCCAGGGCATCCGGTCGTCCGAATCGTTCAGGTACAGGTCGTTCGCGAGCCCTGTCTGACGGAGGTTGCTGAGGCAGGCGGTCCTTTTGGCCGCGGCCTTCGCTTGCGCGAAGACCGGGAACAGGACGGCGGCCAGGATCGCAACGATCGCGACGACGACCAACAGTTCGATGAGCGTAAACCCCCGCCTCATGACGGAGGACTCTACCGCTAACGCGTTAAGGACGCCCCAAAGAGACGGCCCGCCGTGAGGGTCAGGCCGCCTTTCGGTGCTCTTGCCCGGATCGCGTACCGTGCCTGGGCGACTGTGGTAGCCGGAACGATGCCACGGTCCGGGTCAACTCGTCGGACATCTCCGTGAGGTTCTCCGATGTCGCCCCGATCGATTCGTTGGCCCGGACTTGGTGCGAGATTTCGCCTGCGACCACGTCTGCCGCAGCCGACACTTCGGTCGCGGTCGCGGACAGTTCTTCGGCTCCGGCGGCGGCGTGCTCGGCGGACCGGACGACCGAGTCGACCAAGGCCTGAAGGCTGTCGGCACGCTCGATCATCGAGTCGGCGGTCGTGGCCAGGGTCTGAGTCTCGGCCACGATCTGCTGTGACTGCTCGATCATGTTCTCAAGGGCCGCTCGGGCCGCCGTGCTCGTTCCCGTGCTCTTGGCGACTTCCTCGGTACTGGCCTTCATGGCTTTGAGGGACGCGGCCACGCCGAGCCGGACTTCTTCGATCAGTCCGGCGATCTCGCCGCTCGACTCGGCGGAACGCTCGGCCAGTTTGCGCACTTCTTCGGCGACGACGGCAAAGCCCCGGCCTTGTTCGCCGGCCCGAGCCGCTTCGATCGCGGCGTTCAAGGCCAAGAGGTTCGTCTGCTCCGCGATCTGGGTGATCGTGTCGACGATGCTCCCGATCTGTTCGCTCCGTTGTCCTAAGTCGGAGATCGTCGCACTGGACGCTTGGACCTGACCATCGATGCGGGCGATCCCGGCGATCACTTCGCGAAAGGCCGCTTCGCCGTTCCTGACCTGCTCGTTCGCGGCGAGGACGGTCTCGTGCTGGCGCTCGACGGCGCGTTGCATCGTGCCGATCGCGTCACGGACCTGCCCGACGTGGTCGGTCGCTTGCATCGCGGCGTGAGTCTGCGCCTCGGACAGGTTCGCGATCTCTTGGCTCGCGTCGCGAAGCTGGTTGCAGGACTCGGACAAGTCCTTGACGGCCGAGTCGATCTCCTGGACGGCGGCCGTCGAGGCCTCCACCGTCGAGACCAGTTCCTCGCCCGTGTCCTGGAGCTTCTTCGAACTCGTGCCGAGGTTTCCGACCACGGAGCGGAGGCTCACGACCATCTGGTCCATGGCTTGACCGAGTTGGTCACGCTCCGACTTCGTCGGGACGGTCACGTCAAGGTCGCCTTCTGCGATCTGTTGCGCGACGCGGGACATGACTTGGAGGCTGGCCACCATCGCCTTGAACGTCACGATGAGGTCGGCGACTTCGTCTTGGGTCGTCGCTGAAATGTCGGCGGAGTAATCGCCTTCGGTGATGTCCTTAGCAGCCCGAGAGAGATCGCCGAGGCCCTTCTGGGTCGAGACGTAGAATCCGGCGAAGGCGTATCCGGCGAGAGCAAGGAAGAACGCGCACGCGACGAAGAACACGGTCCTTTCATTGACGGACGACGCATGGCGCACTTGGGTCAATCGATAGGCCTCGGCTTCCGAAGCCTCTTGGACCGCGGCCGCCGCTTGGAAGGCCGTGTCGGCAAGTCTCTTCAGCTTTCCGTACTGCGCCTGGCTCAACCGACCTTCTTTCGCCGGTCTCTCCATCGCCGCGACGAGGGCCGAGAGGGACGATTCGAGTTCGGCCGATTTCGGTGCCAGACTTTGACCCAACGACGCGTCCGCTTTGACGGCTTGGGCCACGTCGTTGGCCACGTTCGCTCCGTCCGCCCCTAACGACGTCCAAAGCGACGTCCAGGCCGTCGTGTCGAACTCATCGGCGCTAAAGTCGTAACGCGCCTGGTGGACATGGTTCAAGACTTTCTGAGCGTTGTTGTAGGCTGCGTCGAACGTGTAGTAAGTCGGTGCGGCCGGGTCGAGGACGATCCCTGACGTGACGACGACTTTGCCGATGAGGGCGTTTGCAGCCGAAACGGCGGCATCGACCGCCTGAGGATCCTTACCGCCGGACGTCCGGACGGTGTCCCAGGACTGGACGAATGCCTTGTGCTCTTCGGAGCAGTCGAACTGACGGCCCGTCTTTTGGTACAGGTCTTCAAGCTGACGCACGTCGCCGTCGAGCTTCGCCAGAGCCGCGTCTGCGTCCAGGCCCGGGCGTTCGAGCCCAAGCAGCCCGGTCAGCGCCCGCGACGCCGGCGCGAGGTACGCCGAACCGTCGATTTCGGCCTGTGCGAACCGCACGTTCTCATTGACGACTCGAATAAAGGAGACGGTCGCCAGCGTCATCGGTACGAGGAAGAGCACGGCGATCACCGTGAACTTCGTGAAGTACCTGACCCGGCCCATCAGCCTTGCGGCAGGAGCGAACAAAGAAACCATGGCCCTCAAAGTTTCCGACCTCTTAATGATCGGTCGAGGCCACCCCGGCCCTTAGGCAGGGGACGGAGGTCCGCCATGGGGGTCAGGAGCTCTTCTGGCCGTGCCGCCGTTCGATCTGGTGGAGAAGGACGTCCGGCGAAACGGGCATGCAAAGCTGGTCGATCTCCTCGTCGTAAGCGTCTTCGATCCCCATCTGGGCCGCGATCTTGTCGACGAGCCTCAACATCCGCGTGATCTCGTATTCCGCCAAGATGTTGATCTGAAGGTCGAGGTCGTCCTGCTGCTCCGAAAGTCGAGCTGCCCGGTTTTGGGAGATCAGGACGAACGTCGAGAGGAAGATGGCTTCCAGCGAGACGACCATGGTCAAGAGCCCGAACGGGAAGGGGTCGAACGGTCTGACGCCTGGGATCCATCCAAGATTGAGGGCGATCCACACCCCGAACCACACGACATGGACGTAGAAGAACGCCATGCTGCCCGACCAGTTCGTCATCGCGTCGGCGAACTTGTCCTGAGGCGCCCGAGACATTTCCGACTTCTTTCTGAGGAGGTCGATCAAGTCGATGTTGCGCTCGATCACGTCCGCGAGCCGGTCGTTCCTCTCGCTTTTCAGCCGTTCGTGGAGCTCGTGGGCCCGCTGGGTCGTCATCTTCGTTCTCCGGCTCATGCAGGGACGTTACCGTCATCCTTGTGAGAAGGGAAGCTTTGAGCCTGGATTCTTGGCGGGCTCCTGTTCCAGTGAGGCAAGGTCCCCTTCCGATAGACTGGGCGCATGGGTAGCAGCCGCACGGTGACGATCACGACGGACCACATCACGTTGGGCCAGCTCCTCAAGCTGGCGGACGTCGTGGGCAGCGGCGGCGAGGGCAAGCTTCTTCTCGAAGAGGGCGCGGTCCTGCTGAACGGGAGCGTCGAGACACAGCGCGGCAGGAAGGTCCGGAACGGCGACCGCGTGACGCTTCCGGACGGATCCTGCATCGACGTCCGGGACGACCTTCGCCCGGTTTAGGTTGTTCGGCGCGGAGAAGCGCCGGGAGGGGCACGGCCCTTGAGCGGCCGTGCCCGTCTGGCGTACCGGCTTACGGGTTGTACTGGATCAGCGTCTGCTGCGTCATGCTGGTTGGCGTCACGATCGACCCGAGCAGGTGCATTCGGTTCGCAGCGTTGACCCCGACGGCCATTCGAGCGATACCGACTTCTGCCGCGCCGGCCGAAAGCGCCTGCCACGTCTGGGCCCCGGTCGCGGCGGCGAGTTTTTGGCCGAACAGTTGCACGTTCGTACCGTTCACGGCCAGCCCACCGACGTAAATGTTGTTGGCGCCGTCACGGGCCAAAGCGAAGGGCCTCTGTGACCCGGCCGGCGTCGTCAAGAGCCTTGTCCAAGACCGCGCACCGGTCGAATTCAAGACTTTGACCGTCCAGCCGTTGTAGGCCGTTCCGGATACGGTCGAGCCTGTCAGGACGACGTTCGTCGACGAGTCCATGATCATCGCCGTCGCACTCTGGTCGACGTTGCCCAGGTCGTGCCGGGTCGTCCAACTGACGGCACCGTTCGACGTGGCGAGCCTGGACGTGAAAAAGTCGGTCTTCGTCGCCCCGCCGAAGGACGAACCGCCGACGATGATGTACGAGTTCGGCCCGACGGCAAGGCCACAGGCGTCGTTGTAGCCAGGAACGGGCGGAGTCAACGTCGTCAACCAGAGTTTCGCGCCGGTCGTGGGATTGAACCGCTCGACGAACACACGGTCACTGTTCGTGTTCGGGCATTCGGCCAAATCGGTCGTGACGCCGGCGACGAACGGGTTCCCGGCGGTGTCGGTCGCGGCGTACAAGGCCACGTCGTACGCGCCCGGCCCGTCGACGGTCGCCGTCCACAGGACGCTTCCGTCCAGGCCCTTCACTTTGACCAGTGTCGAGGGGAACTGCAACGGAACGTAGACGTCGCCTCCCGACGTCACAGCCATGTTCCGGCCCGGACTCGAGAAGCCGAAAAGACCGGGCATGACCGTCGCCCAGGCACGAACGCCCGTCACCGAGTTGATCTTCTGCAGGACAGTCGAGTTTTTGTGCGTTCCAAGGACATAGATGTTCCCGGCACCGTCGCGGCCGATGAAGCGGCCTCCCGCCAAGATCGACGACTCTTTGTCAAGGGCCGCATTCTCGTAGACGTTCTGCCAGACCAACGCGCCTGCGGAACTGACCTTTTCGGTCACGATCCGTCCAGCCGATCCGCCGACGGTGTACACGTTCGAGCTGGCGTCGAAGACCAGGTTGGCGCCGAATTCTGGCGTCGGTACGACGGCGTTACCGGGCAGGTGGTTGAACACGACGTTCCCGGCCGCCGCCGAGCGGCACAGGGCCCCGCCCTGGACGGCCCCAAGGGCCGTCGAAGGTTCGACGCTGATCGCGACGGCCGTGTCGTTGTTGGTCGTGACGCAAAGTCCGCGAGGCACGGTGTCAGAACCGGCCGCCCCGCTGTACGTCTTTTCCCACACCGTCGCCCCCGTCGTCAGATTGAGCCGCGACACGACCGTCGCCTTAGTCGAAATCTTCTGATAGGCGCAGGTCAAAGCGCTCGTTCCCACTGCGGCCATGCTGACCGGGTTCGTCACGTTGAGGTCGTCGTCGGCCGAGTTCTTCCAGTCGAGGATCATCCGCCGGAACGAGGTGGTCCCACCGGAGTCGAGCCGGAAGAAGCAGACACCGTCTTGAAAGGTCGTGTTCACGGCTTCGCCCGAGAACGATGTCCCGTTGGCCCCGTCGATAGCCAGGTCTTTGAGGTCGCCCAGGCTCAGGTCGACCGGATCTTGGACTCGGTTCAAGAGGGCGCCGCCGCTCGTCGAACTCCGTTTCGTCATGACCCAGACGCGCCGCGGAGAGCGTTCCGCTGTGGCCGCGACGATGACGTTGTTCAGACTGTCCGTAGCGACGTGCGGCCCGCGGTACTTGTCCGACGCGTTCGCCGAGAACGTCGTCGCCCATAGGGTCGCTCCCGTGGCCCCGTTCAGCCTTGCAGCGACCAGAGAGTTCGTCGGATCAAGGATGCAATAGTTGCTCGTTCGGGCGATCCCGGCCACCGCGACGTTGTTGGCGGCGTCCACCGCCAGGTCGTAGAACGTGTCCGAAACTCCCACCGCCGTCCGCGACACGGTCTTGGTCCACAAGAGCGTGCCGTTGCCAGCGGCGAACTTGCACACGGCGATGCGCGCGTCGGCCCCCTGGACGCCTTGGCCCCCGAAAAAGACGTTCCCGCCGGCATCGGTGCCGATATCGGTCATCGCAAAGAAGTTGACCGGAACGGCCGTCTGCGTCCAAAGCGTGGCCCCGGTCATTCCGCTGAGCCGGGAGACCGTCCACATCGGCGACTGGGAGACGTCCTGTTCGCCCGTGACGACGACGACGTTGCCGATCGCGTCGCTGACGAAGTGCTGCAGGTTGGCCATGCCGCGCCCGCGACCGTAGAAGTTGGCCGTCCAGACGACCGCGCCCGTCGCCGACAGTTTGTTGACTTCCACGTAGCCGAACGGTTCGCACGGGCGAAAGCTCTTCAGCTTGGCCACGAAGACCGTTCCGAGCGGGCCACGGGCCACGAACTGGCCGTAGGTGTCGCCCGCCACGGTGAGGCCCAGATTACGGGTCCAAGCCTTGGCCGGCTGCGCGAGGGCCGAAGCGGCCAAAAGGGACGCGCCGCAAAGGACGGTAGCGGTCCGGAACGTGTGCATGGAGCCGGGAAGTATACAGCCGGACAACTTGATCCCGACGAACCGATCGGCCGTCCCAAAGCACCGCGCGGGCGTCCGGCGATACACTTTCGGCGTGCCGCGATGGAGCCTCTACCTGTCGCTCCCCGTCGCCGGGGCTGTCGCGGCGCTTTTGGCTTTCTTCGCCGCGTCGCCTTTCATACCCACGTTGGACAAACCTGGAGTACCGGCTTCTGACCCCGGCGCTTCCTACTCCACGGGCACCACATGGGACGTGGTCGTCCACGTCGTGTTCGGAGCGCTGTTGCTCGGATCGTTCGCGTTCCTCGTACGCGCGACAGAGCGCGGTGTTCGTCGGTCCGTACCGGTCGGCGTCCTGGCCGCGGTCGTGGGTGCGGTGCTCGTCCCTCTCGCGAACTCGGGATCGGACGCGATAGGGATCGCCTCGGACCGGGCCAACGGTTTTGGCGGGTTCGCGGGGGCCGTGGCGTGGTGCGCCGCCGTTCCTTCGGTCCTTGCCTATAGCCTCGCCTTCGTGCTCGGGATGACGCCACAGCGCTCGGCGAGGGCGTTCTCGGCATCCATCGTCGGCTTCTTCGCAGGCCTCATCGTCCAGTTCCTCGTCGGCCCGGCCCTGGCCGTGGCCACGGCGTTGTCGTCTCCAGGCGGGATCGGTGCCTTGACCCAAGGGCCTCCGTCGTTGCGTTCCGGGATCCCGCAATGGCAGACCATGGACGTCGTGATCGGCGTGACCCTCGGGTTGCTGTCCGCGTACTCTCAAGACCGTTTCCGGTCGGCCTGGCTCCGTCTCGTCGCGGGGCGGAACGAGTTCCGGGACTGGAACCTTGACTTCCTCGTCAACCGGATCGGCGCCCAGGAAGGGCTCGAAGTCTCGGTCCGCGGGTTGCCAGGACTGGCTCCGGTCCATGCCGAAATCGTACGTCGACAAGGAGGCTTCGTGTTCCGTGACTTGATCGGCGGCGCGACCGTGAACGGTGTTCCGGTCCAACAGGCCTGGCTCCGTGACGGCGACCAGGTCGCCGTGGGCGGCGCACTGTTCGTGTTCGGGAGTCGGGGCGGTGCCCCGCGCCGCGCGTCGGCGACGCCCCTAGCACCCGTCGGCAACGCTCCCGCCGGACCAGAGGTCGCTCCCGTCTTGAAGCCTGTCGATGCGCCGCTGCCCAGGATCGGGCATCGTCTCGCGGACGGGTTCGGACAGGTCTACGGACTTCCCCCTGGAAAGCTGACGATCGGTCGCGACGCGGCGAACGGCATCGCCCTGGCGTGGGACGCGGGCGTCTCCCGGAGCCATGGCGAGTTTCAGACCGATGACTCCGGCGTGACGTACCGTGACCTTGGCAGCAGCAACGGAAGCCGGGTCAACGGTCGGCCCGTGACCGAAGCCAGACTGTCCCCCGGCGACGTCATCGAGCTCGGTTCGACGAGCCTTCGCTACGATGCGGGAATCTAGAACCGTCATGAAATCCGAGGACGGTTAAGGAGCGACTTGCAGACGTCCGTGGGCCGTGCGAGACTGTACACGGATGCCCGCATGAAGGGGGAAAGGCGACACTGAAGGGGCATCCGCAAGGGGACAAGGGGACTGGAGAGCGGCAGGGCGCCGACGTCGGCGCCCGCCCTCTTTTTTTCCGCCCTGGCGTTACTTCCAGTCGCCGACGAGGACGAACGGGGCCCAGTAGTACGGGTGCTCGCGGCCGGTTTGCCGCCGTACGTGCAGCGTCGCGTCCCTGAGGGCCTTTCCTTTCGCCTCCTTTCCCGCGATCAATGACCGGTAGAAGGCGACCATGAGATCGGCGGTGCTCGCATCGTCCACCGCCCACTGCGAAACGACCTGGCTCGGACATCCCGCCACGAAGAGGGCCCACGTCAACCCGATCATCCCTTCGCCCGAACGGACCTCGCCCCTCGCCGTGTTGCACGCCGACATGACGACCAGTTCCGCGTTCAAAGAAAGGCCGTACAGCTCGCGCGCGGTCAGGAAGCCGTCGTCCTTCGTGCCGTCGTCGGGCTGGGCGAGGATGATGTTGCTCAACAGCGGGGACGCATCGTTGACGAACCCGTGGGTCGCGAAGTGGAGGTAGCGGTACGAGCCGGCGACGGACTTGACCTTTGACTCTTGGGCTTGCCGGCCCGTCAGGACGGTCGCGCCCGGCACGAGCTTGGCGAGCTCGTCGGCTTCGCGTTGCGTACCTGGCAACGGCTTGATCGCTCCGCCTGGCGCAGCGTTCTCTCGGGACAGGGAATCGATCGCACGCGACACGGAGTCGATCGCACGCGATGGCTGGTCGATCGGCCGCGATGGTTGGTCGATCGGCCGCGACGGTTGGTCGATCGGTCGCGATGGTTGGTCGATCGGTCGCGATGGTTGGTCGATCGGTCGCGACGGCGTGTCGATCGGTCGCACGTCCGGACGGACCGCCAGGTCATGGAAGCGTGTCGCTTGACCAAAGTCCGGGTTCGCGCACACGAGGAGCTCGGACGTCGCCTTGCCGGTCGACGCCCCGCCCTTCAAGGCCGACATCGCCGTCGTCGCCGAGTACGCGTAGTCGATCTCGAACGAGTCGATCAAGAACGCGCCTTCTTTCGGCATGAGGACGCTGAACGGCAAGTCCCACAACCGCGTGTCCGGACAGACGATCAACCGCTTCTTGCCTTCGATGTCCTTCGCCAACGGACCGATCAGCACTTGGTAGAGGTCGATCGACAGGTCTTTGAAATCGGCCTTAGGGTCGGAGCAGGCCTTGCGCAGGGCCGAGCACTTCTTCTGCAGGTCCTCGACGTCGATCGCACGCGAGTGGCCGTTGATCGTCACGACCCCGCCGACCTTGCGGACGACTAACGACACGACTCCGTAGTCGCTGACGGCGTATTCCACGAGGGCCGTGTCGTCCGGAAGGAGCGTCCCGATGATCGCGGCGTCCGCCGTCTCGACCGCGCGCTTGGTCTTCAGGGACGGCAAGCGGGAGTACAGCGAGGTCGAAAAGTCGGTGAGCTGCCGTTCGGTCTCCCGCAATTCGGCCGAGAGCGCCGCATACCGCGCCTTCGCCCCGACCTCGTTCTGGACGCCTTCTTGGAGCATCCTTGCGTTCAGCTCTTCCGCCCGCTTTTTCAAGCGGCCCTCTTGGGCCCGGTCTTCCGTCGACATCCCTGCGTCGGCGGAGAGACCTTCCGAGGCCATCAGGTCGAGCAGGCCACGGGCCTTCATCCGTTGGACGACGGCGAAGGACTCGTCCGGCTTTCCGAGCAGGGTCAAGACATTGGCGTACTGCCGGTAGACGTGGACGCGCTTGGCCAGATAGTCGCTCTTGGCGTCGGTCAGTTCGCCGAGACCCGCCCTCACGACCTCGAACCTCGACACCGCTTGGCGGTAGCACTCCTGGGCCGCTTCGAGCTTGCGGTCGAGGAAGAGCGCCTCGGCCTTGTTCCCGTAGGCGGTCGCGGCGAACGAGTCCGCGCGGAGGGCGTCGTAGGCTTTGACGGCCTCGTCGAAGCACGTCAGCGCCGCTGCGTAGTCGTTGTCCGCGATGTGGACCCCTCCCAGCGAGTTCAGGGCCGTGGCCTCGTTCAGGCGGTCGCCTTTCGCCCGGAAGATTTTCGCCGCCTCGAGCAAGTGGGCTTTGGCTTCTGCCGTCTCGCGCGCGTCGCTCTCGATGTTGCCCAACGTCCCGAGGCACGCCGCTTGCCCGAGCTCGTTCAGGAGCCGCTTCTGGATCGCGAGCGCTTCGGACACGACTTTCTTGGCCTCCGCGTCCTGACCGTCGCCGTGAAGGGCCGTCCCCAGACCAAGCAGGGCGGAAGCGTACGCCGGGCCGGCGTCCGTGCCGCGCAACAGGTCGCACGCCTTCCGGTAGTGCGTCTGGGCCGCGCCGTGTTGGCCGATCTGCCCGTAGACGGCGCCCAGGCTCATGTGTCGCCCAGGCACGTTGGCTTTGTCGTCGGCGTCCTCCGCCGTCTTCAAGGCCCCGCCGTACCAACCGATCGCGGCAGAATACTGTCCGACAGACTCGAACTCGGCCCCGAGTTTGGCCAAGGCTTCCCCCGTCAGGAACGGAAGGCCGGACGCGCGTCCTTCTTGGGCCGCTTCGACCAACGTCTTGACCGCCTCTTCATGGCGTCCCAGGTTGCCTTGCAGTTCTCCGAGCACGATGAGAGAGAACGGCGTCAACACGGGGTGCTTCGACTTGCGGTACACGGCGGCAGACTCTTGAGCCACATCGATCGACCGCTTCGGCTCCAGGTCGCCGAGAACGATCGCGAGGCTGATCCCGGTCTGGGCTCGCCCCAGAGCGTCCTCGTACCTGGCTTGGAGGTCCCGCGCCGATTCGAAGGCCTTCGTCGCGTCTTCCCGCCGCTCCAGGGTCATATTGAGCTCGGCCGCCAAGACCCATGCGGCCACTTCCTGGGCGGCGTCTCCGGTCTTCGCGAACAACGACCGTGCCGCTGTGGCTTCGGCCAAGGCTTCGACGGTCTGTCCCTTGACCTTCAGCTCCTCAGCGGTCAGGAGCCGTGCAAGGGCCTCTCCCTCTGCGTCTCCTGAAGCCTGGGCCAGCTTGGCCGCCGCCCGATAGGCGGACAGTGCTTCGTCGCGTTTGTCCTCGGAAACCAGTTGTCCCGCGGCCGTGAGTGCCGCTTGCACGTCGATCTTCGGTTTCGGCGCCTTGGGATAGCTCTGAGCCAGGGCGCTGCCCGCCGACAGGAGGACGAATGCTAGTGCGCAAGCAGAGCGGATCTTCGGTGACACCATGGAAACTGCCCTCTGACCGGACCGGTCGTGAGGGTCATTTTAGCACTGGCCCGTCAAGATTCGGGTTCGGGTCTGCGGCGACCGCCTCGTCGAGACCGTCGTCCAGCGTCCGTTCGGTGACCGAAGCCCGGGCCGCCTCGACGACCGCCTGAGGCTCCTGCTCTGCAAGTTCGAGGAACATCGACCGGACAGCCCCGGCCAGTGGGGACTGGACGTCGTCGAGCACCCTCTCCGAAAGTGCGGTCAATCGGAGCGCCAACGGCATGTCGCCCAGAACGCCGGCGACCTCGCCCATGTTGGCCAGCGTCGTCCCCATGCCTGTCGTCCGCCGCAAGGCCCTTTCGATCGCCAATGCGGCCCGGTAGTGCGTCCAGGCTCCGGCATAGTCTTCCAGTTCGTAGGCGACGACGCCGAGGTTGTTGAGCGTTTCCGCCTCGCCTAAGGCGTCGCCGGTCTGCTTGCGGACGGCGAGGGCCTTTTCAAGGTGCGCACGGGCCGTTGCCAGACCGGTCCGCGACCCTTCGTCGTCTTGTGGCCGCCCACGGCGCGCGAGGACACCGAGGTTGTTGTGGACGATGGAGGCGCCGATCCGGTCGTCGGCGGCCTCGAAACGGGCCAACGAGGCTTCGAACAGACTGCGGGCTTCATCGAACCGGCGCCGGCTCATCGCGACCTGGCCGATAAGGTTTTCGGCTTTGGCCGCACCGATGTCGTCCCCGTGGTCGATGAAAGCGGCCAAGGCCTCGGCGGCAAGGGCCTGGGCGTCGTCCGATTCACCGAAGTCTTGATGAAGCCCTGCCCGTTCGTACAGCAGCCGCGCCCTCGTGACACCGGTCCCTTCGACACCCTGGGCCGCCGCTTGAAGGCCCGCGTCCAGATTCCGGACCGCTTCGTTCAAGAAGCCTCGGTGCTGGTGAAGCAGCCCCAACGTCCAGGACAAGGGCGCGGACCTCGGGTCGCCCGGTCGGGCCAGAGCCGTTTCGAACGCCTTCGCCAAGTTGTCCTGCTCGCGCTCCAACCTGTCGAGCCACTGGGCTTGTTGGGGGCCTCGCTGCCACGCGCCCGCCTCCTCCGCGAGCCCGGCGTACCAGGCCAAGTGCCGCTCGGCTGTGGCTTCCGCCTCCCCGACCTCGGCCAGCTTCTCTTGTCCGTACCTGCGGACCGTCTCGAGAAGCCTGTAGCGGTCGCCTGCCGTCGGTTCGAACGAAACAAGGCTCTTGTCGACCAGGGACGTGGTCAGATCGAGGACCTCCCAGTCTTCGACCTGGTCGCCTTCGGCCACCGACTCGGCGGCCTCGAGCGTCCACCCTCCTGCGAACACCGACAGTCGCCGCAGCAACGCCCGTTCCGGCTCTGTCAGGAGGTCGTAGCTCCAATCGACGAGCGCGCGCAACGTCTGCTGGCGCGGCATGGCGGTGCGCGTGCCTCCGGTCAGCAGCCGGAACCGGTCGTCCAGGCGTCCCGCGATCTGGTCGGGCGTCAGCGACCGGACACGGGCCGCCGCAAGTTCGATCGCCAGGGGGATGCCGTCGAGGTGCCTGCAGATCCCGGCGAGGGCCCTCGCATTGTCCGGGCTGACGGTGAAGTCCGCCGAGACGGCCCGCGCACGGTCGACGAACAGAGCCACCGACTCGAACTTCTGGAGCGAAGCGGGGTCCACCGGGCCGCGCGCGTCGGGCAACGCCAGAGACGGGACGCGGTACGACGATTCCCCCGCGATGTTGAGCGGCTCGCGGCTCGTCGCCAACATCCGGACGCCCGGGCAAGACCGGACGAGGGCTTCGGCCAGCCGCGCGCACGCCAACAGCAGGTGCTCGCACGTGTCCAGGACGATCAAAGCCGACTTCCGCGCCAGGTATGCGGCGAGCGTCCGCTCCAACGGATGTCCGGGCTCCTCGCGCACGCCGAGAAGTCCGGCCACGCTCTCGGCCACTAGCTTCGGGTCGCTCACAGGCGCGAGGTCGACGAACCACACCCCGTCTGGAAACGTGTCGGAAATGTCCGCCGCCACTTGCAGCGCGAGCCGCGTCTTGCCGCACCCGCCGCTCCCGGTCAAGGTGACGATGCGCGACCCGTCCACCATCTTCGCGACGGTTTCGAGTTCGGACTTGCGCCCGACGAACGACGTCAACTGCAACGGCAGGTTGTTGGGCAGGACCGACGATTCGAGCGACCGCAGGGGAGGGAAGTCGGCCCGAAGCGACGGATGGACGACTTGGTAGACGTGCTCGGCCTGGACCAAGTCCTTGAGCCGGTGCACCCCGAGGTCGAGGAACCTCACTCCGGAGCCGGCACTTCCAGCGGCCCGGTCGTAGACGGGTTGGGACAGGACGGTCTGTCCGCCGTGTGCGGCCGCCAAGAGGCGCGCGACACGGTTGACCGTCGGTCCGAAAAAGTCGTCGTCGCGCGACTCCGCGGGCCCGCAATGCACGGCCATCCTCACTCGGATGGGCGTCTCGGGCGGCCAGTCTTCCGTCGCCATGGCCCGCTGGGCGGCCGTCGCCGCGAGCAACGCGTCGCCTGCGTCAGGAAAGGTCGCGCAGAACGCGTCCCCGATGGTCTTGAAGACCGATCCCTTGTGCGCTCCGATCGCCTCGCGCATCAATGCGTCGTGGCGGGCCAACGTCGTCCGCATGAGGGTGGGATGGTTCTCCCAAAGGTTCGTACTGCCCTCGATGTCGGTGAAAAGGAACGTCACCGTGCCGCTCGACGCAAGGGTAGAGGGCAGTGACATGGGTTCCCCGACGTGCCCATAAGGCACGGGCCCATGATACCGTCCGTCGGTTCCGGCCCGGTGCAGATCGTTCGGTGCGGGCCAGGGGTGCCGTGCGTCCTGGCACCGGTCGTAAGGTCGTCCGAGGACTTTGACGGTGTTGTGACGCACGGCCCCCTACACTCGGTCCATGCGGTCCCTCCTCGTCCTCGGACTCGGGCTCTTGGCCCTCGCCAGTCCGGCCCAGACCAACGTCCAAGCCGTCTGCGAGGACGGACAGACCTTCGTGACGTTCGACGAGGGGGCGAACCCGCCCCAGTACTACGAGGTCTACGCGTCGACGGCCCCGATCAGTCTGACGTCGCAGGGTGTCCGCGTCGGACTGCCCTTCCGTGACGAGTGGCGGGGCAAGCTCCTGAAGGACGGCTCGCAGGACCTGATCGGTGTCGACCTGCCTTGGCGCATCCCGGACGGAAACGGCGGCACCCGACTGCTTGGGGCGGCCGAAGGGCTCTTCGTCGACACCGTGCGGGCCACGCGGCTGCGCTACTTCTCGATCGTTCCACCCGGATCGGCGGTGATCCTGCCGTCCCAACAGACCGCCGTCCCGGTCCTCGAGGTCTACGATCCGATCGGCGGCACCGTCAAGCCTCACTTTCAGTTCAGCGTGACGGTCAACGGGTTCCAGAACGCGGTCTTTGCGACGTGGCGCATGGGTGACGACGACCCGGAGCATCACAGGCCAGACTTCCCGGTCACGGCGAACGCGGCGAAGAACGGCATGCCGTACGTGTTCATCCTCGCTCAACCCGTGGGAGGCCCTGGCCCCGGACCCTATCCGCTGTCGGTCGCGCTCCACGGCGGGCAAGGTCATTGGTGGCAGTTCCGGCCCGGTTTCTATCCGAACATCGGAAACCGCATTACGAGCGGGCTGATGCTCGGTCCGGCCGACGACGTCACGCACTTGAAGTCGGGTGTCCAGAGCCATTCGATGTCGAAGTGGTTCGGCTTCGCCGAGAACTTCGACCCTGTGGCCATCGTCTTCGGGCAGAACCCGCCGGCAGGCACGGTCGTCCGCAACTACACCCAGCGGATGATCGACTGGAACATCGCTTACTTGATGAGACCGTCAACGGGCCTGGAGATCGATCCCGAACGCGTGTCCGTCTGGGGCCATAGCGCCGGCGGTCGGGGCGCCAGTACCTATTCCCGTTACCGGGCCGGGGCTGTCTCGGCGTGTTATATGTACACCCCGGCCTATGAAGTCGCAGGGGAAGACCAGCCGAACCTCTTGTTCGGCGACAGGGCCGCGGGGCTCGATTCGAACTTGACCGTCGGCGGCGCGCCCGTCAAATTCTTCGACTGCTTCGATTGGGACCAGCGCTTGAACGACGCGGAACGCGACTTTCCCTTCACGAAAGTGTGGTCGGGCAAGATGGAGTTCGATAGCGGCATCGGTGGCAACAACCATTGGACGCCGTCCCGGATCGCCCTCTTCCATGCCGTCAACGACGCCAAACTCGGCTTTCACATCTTCTGGGACAGCCGCGACCATGCCGTCCCGGATTGGTCGACCGACGACCCCCTGACCGCTTGGAACGACATCGGCGAGTGGATCGGTCCGCTGCCCACCGATCACAGCCTCCGAGACGACATCCAGGACGAGGAGCGCTTCCGGCTCCACCAGTCCTATCCCGCGTTCTATGACTCCGACGAGGATCCTTCGACAGTGGGCCGTCAACCGGATCCGGGCAACGGAGACCCGTTCGACGGTGCACCTTGGGGCACGTGGTCGGGCTACATCGACTGGGACACGGGTTCGATCCTGGACACCGTCAAGACATGGGCGTGCACGGTCTGGCTCGTCGGCCAGTCGCCCGTCGCGGTCGACGACTACCCTGGAACGGCGCTGACCGCGTCCGTGGCCGTCCGGCGGCCGCAGAACTTCAAACCGACCCCAGGGTCACTCGTGCAATGGACGCTGAGAGACCTCGCGACCGGGAACGTCGTCCAGACGGGCGTGTCGGTCGTCGACGCGGAGGGCCTGGTCAAGGCGACGGGCCTGACCTTGACCAAAGACCCCGCCCGACGACGGATCGAAATGCGGACGCTTCCTCGACCCAAGGCGCCCAAAGTCGGCTGAGACCTGGCGCAGGACAAGACTCGGGCTCCTGGCACGCGAAGAACACCGGGAGTCCTTCCCAGCGTCGGCCCTTCGCCGCGCCAGAAGACACGGGCGGCGGTCACAATCTGGAACAGATGATCAAGAAACTGGACCACGCCAGTATCGTCGTCGAGGACCTGGACGCAGCGACCGACTTCTTCGGCGCCTTGGGGATGACGGTCGTAGGCAAAGCGGCCATCGAAGGCCCGTGGGTCGACCGGATCAACGGTTTGGAGGGCGTCCAGGTCGACATCGCGATGATGGAAGTTCCGGGCGGGGACGGGCGTCTGGAACTGACCAAGTTCCACCGTCCCGCGCTGGTCCCGCTCGAACCGGCCGTCGCCCCGCCGAACGCGCTTGGACTGCGGAGCATCATGTTCGAGGTCGACGACCTGGACCGGTGCGTCGCGACGCTTCGAGAGAAGGGCGGCGAACTTGTCGGCACGGTCGAAACCTACGAGGAATACTACAAACTCTGCTACATGCGCGGGCCCGCAGGCGTCATCGTGGCCCTTGCCGAAGCCTTGTCCTAAGGTCGCACGGTCGACATTGCAGCCGTTCGTCCGGGCCGTTGGAGCCCGACGGTCGGGTGCTTCGGCCCGTGTGCTGTGAAGCCGCAAGAGCGGACGGAAGCCGTCCGGGAGTCCGGTGCGTCTCGCGATCCCCGTCTCCACACGGCGGTAACCCGCTGCTTCCGGCCACTTCTCGGCCTCCGCGCGTCCTCCGACCGTATCTCTCGTGATACGGACAGGTCTCGGACGGGTCTCGGTCGTGATACGGAAGTGCGCCGTTTCACCCGATGATCCAGGGTGTATGGCGAAAGCGGTCCCCAGCGTCCTCGGGTCAGGTTATAGCGGTTCCAGTGGGTCGGTCACGTTCGTCAGGCGGCGGAGCGGAGGGACGCTCCTGCGCGTCCACACATCGGGATCGGATCCGGCGACCGAGAGGCAGCGGACGGTGCGCGACGCGATGGCCCGGGCCAACGCCTTGTTCCGGACGCTCGACCGCGACGAGCTGCTCGCTTGGAAGCGCTATGCGTCGAGGTTACGCGACTTTCAGTGGTCCGAAGGGCGACCTCAGACCGCCACGGGCGTCAATGCGTTCCGGGCTCTGGCCTGCAAAGCCCTGCTGGTGGATCCTCAAGCCGATCCTCCTCGGACGCCGCCTTCCGTGCCGTTCCTGGGAGACGCGGTCGCCGTAAGCGCCACGGGCGGGAGCGGCGAAGTCGTCTTCCGAGGGCAATCGGGCAACGCGGAAGGCGTGTTGACAGAGCTCTTGCTGCAAAAGCTCTCTACGGCGGCCACGGACCCTGTCCGTGAAAAGTACCGCCACAACGGTTTCATCCCGTTCCCCTCGGGCGGTGCGAGCGTGTCCGTGCCCGTGGTCAAAGGCTGGTACGCCATTGCCTATCGGTTCGTGCTTGCTTCGACAGGGCAAATGTCCGCCCTTGCAGAACTAGAGCCGGTACAGGTGGGTTAACCCCGGATCAGCCTCATCAGACTTGGCGTCGGTGGACTCTTCTACCCGCAATGCGGGCTTACGCCTGGCCTTCCGCACGAGCGGAACAAGCGCCAAAGCCAACATGGTCGCCGAAGGCTCCGGAACGGCGTACACGGTCAGTCCTTCCTTGCCGAAACCCGAGCCGTATTGGCTATAGGTGCAGAAGGTTTCGCCGCTGACGGCGAACATGTTCATTTCGCATTCGAAGCCCGCTTGGGGCTTGCTTGGCAGGGTCGCGACCAGACCCAGGGAACCCGTGTCGAACGCCTGGGCACCCTGTGGAGTCCCGACCCATACCAAGCCGTTCGAAAGGACCGGTGCCTGGTCAAAGGCCGACAGCGCCGCCGATTCCGCCTCGATCGCCCCTGTCGCACCGTCGAACCGTACGAGTCGGTTCCGGTCGACGACGAAGACGTCTCCGTCCGCGCTGATGGCGGGTGCGCCGAAATCTTGAGCCACATCGAAGTCCCATAGCTTCGAATATGAGCCTTGAGTCGTCATCTTGAACGCTGAAAGGACTCCTCGTTTCTCAAGGCTCTGGATACCTCGGATGAAGACCCTGGAGTTGACCTCGTCGAAAGCGGCCATAGTTCCACCGCCTCCGCTCACGTTGCCCTCATGGAACATATTCTTGATGCCGGTTTGCAGGTTGACGGAGTAGTAGTGTCCCACGCCTGCGAACAAGGCATAACCACCGGCCAACGTCGGGGTCGTATCGCCTCCTAACGACATGGAAGTCTGCCAGTCAGCGGACAGTGACGTACCATTGAACTTGAACTTGCGGCCACCGCTCGACGTGGCTAGGATCAGGTCGAAGTTCTGACCGCCCTTTGGCAGGGCCATGACGCTTCCGTTCATGGCGTCTAAGCCTCCGAACGTCGCGATCGTCTGGCCCGTCGCCAGCGAAGCGACCGTGAGGACCGCCGAACCTTGTGCCCCGTCCGTATAGGCGACATAGTCACCGAAGACTTCGGGAGGATCGGATAGATACGACGTCGGAACGGACCATTGGACGTTTCCAGTCGAGGCATCGAAGCACTGGATGCGCGTGCCGTCGTTCCCTCGGTACCTGGCAACGATCCGGTCTCCGACGATCCGGGCCGCGCTGACGTCGTTCCCAGTACTCCAGACCTTCGTCAGGTTCTGGGGATCGACCTGTACGCGAGAGTCGCCGGTCCTTGCATGATCGCCCCTCGCCGTCTCCCATGTGTCTTGCGCAGAGGCCATAGGAGCCGTCAAAGCCGCAATGGTAACGACGAGGAAGTCGCGCATGGGTCCAATTTTACTGGGACGCAGACCGACTGTGGCACGCATTTCGACCGGTCTTGTCCGATCCTCGGTTTCGAAGCGCTTACGCTTACAGATGACACTTTGACGAAGCCTTATTGAACATCGCCTGAACGGCAAGCCTCTCGGTGGTAGCGTGTCCGAGATGGGGCACGTCTTCCGACTGGGTTACCGCTGGGAGCTGGAGGGATCGATGGACGACGCCTTCCACTATCTGAGCCACATTGCGACGTGGCCGGACTGGTGGCCGCAGATCGTTGCGGTCGTGACCGACGACCCGGACAAACCCGATGTGGTCGTCGGGGATACGGCGACGATGCGGGCGAAGTCGTTCTTGCCCTATGGGCTCGACTGGGAGACGACGGTCGTGCGGATCGAGAGGCCCAAGTTGATCGAGGTCGAAAGCCGGGTCCGGCTCGGACGCTCGTTCGGGATGCGGGGCACGGTCGCCTTCGACCTCGCAGAGGCGGACGGAAAGGTCGTCGTGCTCAACCGGCAAGAGATGGTGCCGGACCGGCCTGTCCCTGGGTGGCTCGTCCCGTTGGCGGACAGGGTCTTCAACTTCAACCACGACTTTGCGATGAAGCGCGGGCAGCCCGGTCTGCAGCGTGTGCTCAAGGCCGCGGCCCTCGATCCTGGTCCATCGACCGACCGACTCCCAGGATCCATGACGTTGTGACGGTTTTGTGACGCGCCACATCCTAACATGACTCCAGTTCGGGGGCCGTGTCCCTGACCGAGGTGCAGTCATGACGACTTCGATCCGTAACCTTTGCCTTGCGGCCCTGGCCGCGATGGTGCCCGCTCTTGCTTCCGCCAACGCCGTCACGTTGTGGACGAACACGACGGGCGATCAGACGTACGGCGTTCCAGGGTGGCAAAACGTTCTCGGCATGCCAGGCAGCAACATCGTGTCCTGCACGACCTTGGACGACGGGGCAGGGCAATGCCGGGCCGTGGTCCGGAGTTGGGGCAAGGACGGAGGCGTCCGGTGGACGTACGAGTATCCCGATCCCGGAGCGCCGGACTTTGAAAGGTTCTACAAGGTCTGCCTCATGCCGGACGACACGATCGTCGTCGCCGGAAACAGGTCGGCGGGCAACTTCGACGAACTGATCCTCGCCCGGCTCGACCTTCACGGCAACGAGATCGACCGTGCCTCGATCGCGTTGTCCATGATGCCGGGCTTCAATGGGATCAACGATCTGGTGGTCGACGGTTCTGGAGACCTCTACCTCGTCGCCTCACAATCCTCGTCGACGAACAATCGCCTGGTCAAGGTCGACGGATCGCTGAACCTCGTTTGGGACGCTCCGGTCAACGCGGTCCACGATATCGAAGTCACCGCGACGGGCAAGGTCGCGGTCTGCGGGTACGACCTGGCAGGCGGCGGTAACTATGACGCCGAAGTCGCCCTGTTCGACTTGAACGGCGCCTTCTTGGGCAGCCACGTCCTTTACACCGACCCATTCGGGGACGCGAACGAGTTGGACTCGGACAGTGCCGGCTTCCTTTATGTCGCGGGCGGGAACGGACACCTCTACAAGTTCGGCCCGAACGGGACGCTCCTCTGGGACCGGGCATCGATGTCGAGCTATCACACGCTGGTGCGTTACGACGAACGGAGCGACACCGTGTACTTCGTGGGCTCGAACTACTTCCGTGACCTCGAACTGGTCGGCTTTGCGCCGGACGGCACGGAGAAGTGGCATACGACCCGCGGTGCGGTGATCATGGGCGACGACATCCACATCGAGCTCGATCCCTGGGGGAACGTCGTCGTGGCGGCAACGGTGGACAGTTCGGGCACGAATTCGAACATGAAGGCGTTTTGCTACTCCTCCAAGGGCGAGTTCCAGTGGGGGAACGAGACGGAAGGGACCGGACAGACCGACGAAGCGGCCAGGGCGCTGGCGATCGATCCCAAGGGACGCTTGACCATCGTCGGAGGATTGACCGACGCGAACGGCGACCGTTTCGGCCACGCGTGGCGCACGTCTCAGTTCTTCCACGATACGCCGGACAGTGCGACCGTCCGGATCGGCAGAAGGGCTTCCGGTAACGCGGCTTCCCTGACAGAGGACGACGGGAACGAATACGTGGTCTGCAAGTTCGTCGTACCCAACCAGTCGACCCGTCCGATCGTCGTCGAGTTCGACACGGACTTTCCGGTCGGGGACGGCGTCTCCGACGAGACCGACCTGCGCGTCCGGGTACGGGCCCGTGCCAACACGATCGGCCTCGCCCAGTGGATCCAGCTTTACGACTGGCAGACCGGGACGTGGACGGCGTCGGCGAACTATGGGCTCACTTTGACCGAACAGCAGTACGACGTGTCGTTCCCGCTCGCGGCCCCCTACTTCGAACCCGGTACGACCCACGTCAAGGCCAGGATCGCGGTCGGAGTGACGGGGCCGGTTTCGGTCAGCCTGTTCTGCGTCGCCATAGACCAGTTCGAGCTCCGTGCGGATTCCCAGTAAGACGGGCAGGAGAGGAAACGGGGCCCGGGCCTAACGAGCCTGAGGCCCCTGCCCGCACATGTGCCGGTTCGAACGATCAAAAGGGCCTGCACAGCTTTAAACCGAAGCATAATCTTCTCCGGAGACGGAGAGGAAGACATGAAATTCGTTCGCTTTTCGGCCGCGACAGTCGCGGCTTTGTCGATGGTCGCGCCGTGTCTTGCGGCGAAGGTCTATGTGCTGTCGAGCAGCTATACCGTGCAGGACGCCGCGATCAGCGCTTCTTTGACCTCTGCGGGCCATACCGCGGTCATCGGTCTGCCGTTCAACTTGTTCGACGGTTCGGTCTCGCTCGCGGGATACGACGCGGTGTTCTTCCAGTCGAACTACAACTGGACGGCAGGCGACATGCCTGCTGCGGGCCAACAGCAACTGTTGAGCTTCGTCAACAACGGCGGGGGACTCATCACTTCGGAATGGACGTTGTGGCTTGTCGCTAGCGGGAGGTTCCAGGACTTGAAGAACGCCTTTCCGTCCGTCGAGACGACGTCCTATAACGGCGACACGATGCACCACTTCCAGAAGGTCACGCCCGAGACCACGATCAATTCGGGAATGCCGGACGATTTCCAACTTGCCGGTGACAACGTGGCCGGCGGCGAGACGAACGTCAGCGGCGTCTATCCTGGGAGCGTCGTGTTCTACGCCACGGTCAACTATGGCAACTTTGTAGGCTTGTCGGGAAGGGACTTCGGTCAAGGCCGCGTGGCGCAGTTCTCTCAGACCGTCGGCGAGCAGTTCTTGAGCGACCCCCTCGGCTTCCGCTTGACGGGCAACGTCGTCGAATGGGTGTCTCACGGTGCCGCGAGCCAGCAGGTGAACCCGGTGTCCGTTTCGGTGAAGTTCGGCAAGATTTCCGGCGGCGGGCTCGGCGACATCTCCGACATCGACGGCAAGATGTTCCGGGTCTGCAAGTTCATCGTGCCGAACCAGAGCGTGGCTCCGATCACGGTCGAGGTCGAGGGCAACAGTCCTCTCGCGTCGCCGTCGCACATCAACTTCCGGACGTACGGCAAGATGTCGATCAGCGGACTCTTCTCCGAAACGGTCGACCTCTATGACTGGACGCAATCGGCGTTCAGCACGACCGCTGTGAACACCGTGGCCGTCAACCAGAACCTGAAGGCCGTGGGAGTCAACGCCGACGCACCTCAAGCGCGCTTCGTCAGCGGGACGGGCCGGCTGAGGGCCCGGTACCGCATCCGTCAGACGGGTCCGGCGGCAGCCATCGGATGGTGTTACGACCTGGACCAGGCCGTCTGGTTCGTCCGGCAATAAGCCGTCGAGCGACGGGCGCCGGGACGACGTCCTGGCGCCCGTCTTCGTGCCGGACGGTCGAGGGTCCCGCACGGCGCCATGGGCCAGACTGGGGCATGAGCCCTTTTTCGCTCTCCGTCCTTTTGGGTTTGGGCCTGACGGTCGCCGGACCTCCGGCTCCAGACACGGTCAAGGAGGCGCGGCGGCTCGCGACGGAGGCCGAGCGGTACGCCGCTCGGAGACCGATGGACAAACGCATGTTCAAGGAGGTCGGAACGTCCCGTTGGCTCGAGATGTCGAAGGAAGACGGGCATCTGACTCCGGACGGGATGTGGGACGAGAAGGTGTCCAACGTGGCTTACGTCTGGATCCGGGAAGGAAGGACGCTCCTTGTGTCGCTCACGGCCGGTTCGCCGTCCGGCGACTGGACGTCCACCGGGGTCTCAGTCTTTCGTCGTGACGGGACGCTGGCCCGACACGAGTCGACATACGCCGCTTTCAGCCCCGTGCCAGGGCGGGTCGTGAGGGAGACCGTCTGGTCGTCCACCGGACGGCTCTTGGCCTCGAAGACCGGGTGCACCACCTTGGAGGGCGGCAAGAAACTCCATGGGACAGACGCCACGACGTTGCTGGGGACGGTCTTGGAAACGACCGTCTGGAAACGGGTGCGCGACCTTCCGTTCGGCGGGATGCTCGGAAAGCGTCCGGCAAGCGGGGTAGAAGGGAAGGTTCGCTAGCGGTCTGGCGTCTTCCGACCATATGGCACCCGTCTGGGCCGCATGGGCCGTTAACGTGTCGACTTCGGTCTTGTGGACGACGGTCTTGTCCACGATCGGCCTCATGACCCTGGGAGCGGTCGAAGCGCGGTCTGCTTTTCAGCCCGTCAATGCGATCAGCCACATGCTGTTCGGCGACGGGCCGATCGTGTCCAAGGGGCCGGTGCCCCGGTTCTTCGTGTCCGGCTTCCTGCTGAACGTGGCCGCGCTCGCCGCTTGGGCCCTGGTCGCGGAAGGCCTGTACCGGCTCTTGGGAGACCGACCTGGGGAACCGTTCCAGGCGACGGTGGTCTCGGTCGCGGTGACGCTCTTGGCGATGGTCGTCGATTTCCACGTCGTACCGAAGCGACTGACGCCCGGGTTCGAGCGTGTCCTCAGTCGCCGTTCGCTGACGACGGTCTACGTCCTCCTCGCGTGTGGCTTCTTTCTTGCCGGACTTCAACGGGTGTGACGTAGGTCCACCGACGAGGGGGCCCTTTGAACCAATGGGCATCGTTCGTGCGGTCTTGAGCGTAGATCAGACAAGAGAACCCTTGACATGAGGATCGGGACGGTGTTCGTATGGACTGGGATCGGGGCTGCGACGGCCGCGGTCCTCGCGTTCGTACCGATGCCTGCCCGAAAGGCGTCGGCCAAGCCGACGGCCCTCCCCGTCGTCGCTACGGTCAGGGCGACCACGGTCACGGTGGACGGACGGTTGGAACTCAGCGGGGTCTTCGTCCTTCCTCAGGACGGAGCGGTAACCGTGGGAGCGGCGGGCTCGGGGACACGGATGAAGCCGATCGTCAAGGTCGGGGATAAGGTCAAGAAGGGGCAAGTCCTTGCTTCGGTGGATCTTGGGGCCCCGTTACGCCGCGTGGCTCCATCACGTGTGGACGGCGTCGCGGAATCCAAGCATGCCGAGCAGTTGTCCGACGCCCTCGGGGCCGCGCTTTCGAACTACGAGACGGCGCTGGCCGAGGCGAAGAAGCGCGTGGCGCTGGCCGAGAAGGACCGTGACGAACGGACGGCCGAAGCCAAGGCCCGGCTGGACCAGGCACTCGCCGCAGGGGCCACAGACCGTGCGAAGGACGCCCGGGCCGCTGCCGAAGCCGCCCGACAGGTCTCCTTGAAAGCGCGGGAACGGGCCGACAAGGACAACCACGCTTTTGAGGAAGGCTGGATCTCCCGGAACCAAGCGACGGCCTCGGCGAAGGTCGCCGAAGCGGCAGAGACGGTTTACCGCGAAGCACAGGAACGGGCCGACCGGCTCTCGAAGGAGCCGTCACCGGAGGAGGCGGCTGCGGCCAAGGCTGCATATGCCAAGGCGCGAAGGGAAGAAGACGTCAAAGTCGAGTCGGCCAAAGCCGAGCTCGCCGCGATCGAGAGCGCCGGCCTAGGAATGGCCGGCCCCACATCGCCGCCGATCGTCCTTCCGAGCGAGGCGGCGCTCGCGGGCAAGATCGCTTCGCGAGCCGTCTTGCGCGCGCCGGTGGACGGCACTGTCGCGCAGACCGAAGGACAGATCGTCCTGCTCAAGGAAGGGGCCGGCTGGGAGATGGTCGCGTCCGTCCCCGCCGTCGAGGCGCTGCGCCTGAGCCCGGGACAAGCGGTCTCGTACGCTTGGGGCGGCGTCGGATCCGTGGGTGCGATCGGCGCGACCGACCTTAAGGCCGGCACGACGAAGGTCCGATTGGTCTGTCCGTCGCGGCCCCCAAAGGGCGCACCCGGAAAAGCCGTCGTGACGGTCCCAGGTCGGGACCGGACGATCCTTTTGCCCGCAGAAGCCGTCCTGTACGGCCCGGCCGGGTCTGCGGTCTTCGTCGTCGAAGACGGCACGGCCCGGAGAAGGCCCGTGACGGTCAAGACCGGTGCGGACGGTCGACTCGAGGTGACGACGGGGATCGAGGCAGGGAACGAGGTCGTCGTCGAAGGCGCCTCGTTCTTAAAGGACGGGGCCAAGGTCGTCCGCTCGAACGACCGGGCCTAAACCGCGGCGCTTCGTCCGGGACAGCGTCGCCATGGCTCCTCTTGCGACTAAGGGCCGGGCGGCGTCCTGCTCCTCTCCATAACAGGAGCCGCCCGTATCGGCGCCCAGGGTCAGCGGCTGCGCCGACGAAGCGCGCCCAGAGTCAGCAAGAGCCCGAGTGCTAGGGCGGGCTCGGGAACGACGGCAAGCCCGCGGACGTCGGAGTAGCCTCCGCCACCGATCACGCTGAACCCTCCGGTGACCAGGTCGACCTTGAGCAATCGGTCGCGTCCGCCGATCAGCGTACCGTCGGACAGAAAGTCCATGCCTTGGATCTCGTCCGTCCCGGGCCACGTCCCGACGTCGGCCGCGAGGCCCGTCGAAGCGTCGACCGTCACAAGTCCGAGGTTGATGTCCCAGGCATAGAGGACGCCGTTCCAGGACGCGAGCGCCTGTACGGCGTTGTACGGCGTTCCGAGTTTCCCGATCTGGACGACCGTGCCCGATCGGGGATCGATCGTCAGAAGGATGTCGCTGTCGTCCGCCCCAATACCGTTCTTGATGCCGTAAAGGACGCCGTTCGCGGACGCGAGCCCACGGACGTCGTTCGTACCGAGGTTCGTGGCGAGCGTCCCCACTCCGGTCACGGGATCGATCGACAGGAGCCGGTCGTCTTGACCGGCTGCATAGAACGTCCCTTGGTGGTAGGCCAAGGCGTTCAAGCTGCCCAGCCCGCCTGGGCCGAACGTGGAGCCGACGCCCGTGTCCGAATCGATGGTCGTGGTCTTACCGTCGTAACCGACGGCCAGGACGGGTTCGGCTTGGGCCACCGCAGTTGCGAGGGCCAGAACGACGAGACAGACGTTCCTCACTTCGCGCCTCCTTTGTCCGGCCGGCTCTGCGGCCGGGTGCTGACTTCAGGTTACGGTCCTTTTGCGCCGTCAAATCTAGACAGAATCTTGAGGAAGCGGAACCTCGTGAAAGGTCCCGGGCACGGTACGGAAACCGAAGGATTCGGGACGGCGTAGGCGCGCTTCGTCGCAGACTCTGACAGGCGGTAATCCAGACGGAAGTGTGCGTCCCCTGACAAAATCACTGGTTCTCTTCGACGACTTGCTTAAACGGTTCAGCAACCTGCAAAATGGACGGTGCACCTATACGGGAGCGGACAATGAAGTTGACTTTTCGAACATTGAGTCTTGGAGTGGTGCTGGCACCTTTCTGCACAGCGCACGCGAACCTCTTGGTCAATGGCGACCTGGACGTGACGTACCAGCAGGAGATCGTCTCGGGGTTCTTCCTGCCGAAGCCTTACAACTGGGAAAACGTAGGGAACCGTTCGATCGGCGGGCCGTACGAAGACGAGATGTCCTCCGAACCTTGGGCCGGGCCTTCTCCGACGCCTGTGACGGCCAACGGCTTCGACGTGACGAAGAACGAGTTCAACGGTCAGGACTGGGGCGTGTTCTTCAAGCCCTTTACCGGAAGTGACAACGACGGTCTCGCGACGGGCCACTTGTACCAGGACGTCGCCGCGTCGGCGGGCCTGTCGTACACGATGACCGGTTGGGCCGGAGCCGAGGCCAACGCCCTGATGCGGGACGCGGTCTTTGCCCTGGAGTTCTTGGACGCGGGCAAGTCTGTCATCGGGTCCAACGTCTTGTCCTTGATGCCGACGCTCTACGTCGACAACGGCCTGGCTTTCGACTACAAGCAGTACTCCGTCAGCGGAGTCGCACCGGCCGGAACGGCTTGGGCAAGGGTCCGAGCCTCGATGATCGACGCCAGGTCGAATCCGCTCGGCGGGGGTCAAGCCTATGTCGTCGACGACTTCGAACTCAACGTGGTTCCCGAGCCCGTTTCGATGATCGTTCTGGCGGGCGGTATCGCCGCCCTGCTGCGGAAGAAGCGGTCGGCGCGGTAGCCGACCGGTTCCTGTCGCATGTTCCGGGCCGTCGGCGTCATGCCGGCGGCCCGGTCTCTTGAAGCGTCAGTGACCTTCGGCGCCTTCAGGAACCCGGACGTACAGCTGGACCGCCCCGTCGTCCTCGAAGCCGAGCCCGCGATAGACGCTGTAACCCGCTTCCGAGGATTGGAGCACGCCTGTCGTCAACCCGAGGTCCCTCGCGACGGCCAAGGGCCCGGCCGTGAGCACGGCTCCGAGTCCCTTGCGCCTGTGGTCGGGCATCGTCCCGACGCAGTAGATGCCGGCCAGTCCGTCGATCATGGCCAGGAGCGAGACACCGACCGTCTCGTCGCCGGACCGGATCCGGAAGAACTGGAGCGGAGCGTCCGCAGCGTCGTCCGTCCGGACGTGGACCGGGCTCATCGAACGGGCCGCCAAGGGTGCGACCGGGTAGCTCTCGGACAACGTCTTGGCCCAGTCCTCGCCGTCGTCGGCCGACGACAGCCGCTCGAAGGTGTAGGCATCCGGCAGCTTTGGGGAGGGCATTCCATCGAGAGCGACCTTCATGGCCGGGATTTCGCCACCGTGGACGAAGCCGAACGGCGCCAAGTCCGACTCGAGTCCTGGATCCAGCGGTCCAGGCACGATGATCATGGCCAGACCTTCAGCAAGCGTCCTCGACGCGGCTTCGACCGCGCCGTCCCGTGACAGGCCGATCCCAAAGTTTCCGAAGAAGTCGGCCTCACCCGACCGGAGGACGATGCCGCCACTTTCGGGTCGGTGCACGAAGGGGCACGTGTTGTCGGAGTAGACGGCCTCGAGGGCAAGTCGCATATGGTCGGCTGAAGGAGCGGGCCGGGTCACAGGTGGAACGATACCGTCTGACCGGACCGCTACCGGACGTGCTTTAAGCGGATCTTTCGGAACTCGACGGTCATATCGACCCCGCCATGAAGTTGCAGGGCGACACACCCTTCCCGACGCCCTTGAACGTCCTCGATATCGGTCACGGTCTGACCGTTCAGGACGACCGTGTAGTGCGGGCCCACGGCCTTGACGTCCATCTTTGACCACTCTCCTGGACGGAACTTCGTTTTTGCGTGGGTCTCCGGCGTCGGTTTGAAAACCCAACCCCGTCCGGCCGTTTCCCAGATGCCGGCGACGTCATCGATCGCGTCGACTTCGGCCTGGAAGCCCTTGACCAGTGGCTGTTCCAAGATCCTTTCGGCCCGGAAGTAGAAGCCGCTGTTGCCTTTCGAAATCCGGAACTCGAAGCTGGCCGTGAAGTCCTTGACCGGTTCCTTGTAGACGAGGACGCCCTGTTCATCGGCTTGCGCACAGACCCCTTTGAGGACTCCACCTGCTTCGACCGTCCACGTGCCGCCACCGACCTTCTCCCATCCGTTCAGGGTCCGGCCGTCGAAGATGGCGTCTGATGCGAGGGCTGTGAGCAGTGCGAGCATGGCCGATTGTGACGGGTTTGCGAAGTCGTTGTCGCGGCACCTTAAGACGGAGGCAAGAGCGAACGGTAGTGGTCGGCCTTGGAGCCGTCGCCTTTCGCCCGATAGAGGGCTTCCAGCTCTTCGAACACGTAGCGGTCCGGCTCGCCTGCGGCCTCACACTCGGCTTCGAGGGCGGTTTGGATCTCGAGCGCCCGGTCAAGGTCGCCTTTCTCTCGCAAGCTGCGCGCGATCATCCACTTCGCGATACGCACTCCCACCGCTTTTCCCGCTTTCTGGCGTTCTTCGAGGGACTTCTCGTATTCGGCGATCGCGTCGTCGTACCGCCCTGCCAAGTGGTACGCGTACCCCAGGTTGTTCCGTAAAGACCCTTCCCACTTCTTCGCTTCTTCCTGGTCCGATCGGGCCAGGTAGTCAAGGGCCTTCAAGTTCCAATTGATCTGATCCTCGGGGGCATCGTCGACCATCGTCATCATATGGAGCGCGTCGATGGCGATGTAGTCGAGTCTCGCAGACCGTGCCGTCTCGTACGCCGAGGTGTAGTGTTCCCGCGCAGCGTTGCGGTCGCCTTCAGTGACGGCACTGGGATCGTGGGCGGGCGAGCACAGGGTCCGGCCCGACTCCAAGTGGTACCGGGCTTCCACCTCCGGCGCCCCTGCGAGGTGGGGAAGGACACCGGCGAGCACCTCCCTGGCCCCGCTCCAGTCGCCCCGAAGCCCTTTCGTCCGTGCGATCTGCGTCAACAGGACGAACCGGTCGTGTTCGGAGGCTCCTGTCATCGCGTTCCGGAACCGGTCCTCGCTTTCGGAAGGGTCCTGAAAGTTCCAAAGGGACAAGACGTCGACGGCCATGTCGACATTGTGCGCCAACGAGGTCCCCGGCCGCCCTGTGGCCGACCGCAGGTAGAAAGACGGGACATCGGCCTTGTCGGTGGATTCGACCTCACGCCGAAAGCAGGTACGGGCCGTACAATGAAGTCGGCCTGGTCGTGTCCAGGTCAAGGAACCGTCTTGTGACCTCGTACCGGAACCGCTCGAATCGGAGAGTCAGTTGGGCCCTGCTCGCATTGACCGTTAGCCTGGCTCAGGGCCAAGGTCTGGACACGGGCCGTTTGCACCCGTGTGGCGAGTCTAAGGCCCGGGCGTTGGCCGGACTGTTCAACGGTGGCCAAAACATCGCCGCCGCTGATTTGGACACCGACCTGAAGTACGAAAAGCTCGATATCGAGCTCTTGCCGAACCAGACGAGGATCCAAGGCACCGTCACGTTCACGTTCGAGGCCAAGGTCGACGCTTTGACGACGGCCCGGCTGTACCTCGACACGAACGGCACGGCCATGGGCGCGTCCGCCGTCGGCGGGGCCGCGACCGGATTTTCCCAGAGCGCCGACGTCCTGACACTGACTCTCGACCGCGCGTACGCCGCAGGGGAGCTGTTCCAAGTCACCGTCACGTACGGAGGGACACCAAGGAACACGGGTTACGGATCGTTCTTGTGGGAGCACCACGGAAGCGGCCTGAACTACAACTGGGCGATCTCGAGCCTGTCCGAGCCGTTTTTCGCGCGCACGTGGTGGCCGTGCAAGGACGTCTTAGGGGACAAAGCCGACACGGCGGACGTGTGGATCACCGTCCCGAACGACTTGACCGCGGTTTCGAACGGCACTCTCCAAGGCGTCGACTCGCTATCGGGGAACCGTCTCCGATATCGCTGGTCCGAAAGTTATCCGATCATCACGTACCTGGTCTCGATCGCGGTCAGCAATTACGGCCAGTACTCCTTGACCTACGACCATCTCGGCCGGACGATGCCGATGTCGTACTACTTGTTCCCGGAGAACAACGGTACGAACAGCACGTCCCGCCAATATTGCGACCTGAACCGGACACAAGTCGAAAAGCTGTCCGACGTCTTTGGGCAGTACCCGTTCATCGACGAGAAGTACGGAATGGCCGAGGTCATGGGTTCGGGCGCGTTCATGGAGCACCAGACGTGTTCGAGCATGCTCGGCGTGACCTATGAGTCGATCAACGCCCACGAACTGGCGCACCAGTGGTGGGGAGACATGGTCACATGCGGCTCTTGGGCGGACATCTGGCTCAACGAGGGGTTCGCCACGTACGCTGAGGCGATCTGGGAGGAACAGCAGAACAACGGGAGCTTCACCGCGTACCGGAACGAGATGTTGGCGAACTACCCGTCCAGCGTCGACGCGAAAGTGCTCCGGACGAACCTCAACGACGTCAACCACATCTTTTCCGGGACGGTCTACTACAAAGGGGCCTGGGTGCTCCACATGCTTCGGGGCGTCATCGGCTATGAGAACCTTAAGGCGACCCTGGCCCAATATCGGGCCCACAAGCTGTGGCAGAGCGCCGTCACCGAAGACTTTGCAACGGAAGCGAGCGCCGTCTGGGGCCGTGACTTGACCTTCTTTTTCGACGAGTGGATCATGAACGGCGGAGCGCCCGATTACCAGTACAACTGGCGGGACGACACGGTCAACGGACAGCACCGCCTGCGTCTCGGCCTTTGGCAGAACCAGAGCACGAGGGGCTACGGACTGATCACGATGCCGGTCCGCTTCCGCGTCGCGACGACGAACGGGACGGTCGATTTCTCGCTCTGGAACAACGACTGGACGGACGTCTACGACCTGGCCCTGCCGGGTGCCGTCACGAGCGTCACGTTCGATCCGGAAACCTGGCTCCTGATCAATTCGAAGTCGAAAGTGACGAAAGCCGTCCCGGCGTTGCCGCTCCTGGGCGACATGAACGCCGACGGGCGCGTGAACCTGCGCGACGTCCCTCTCTTCCGTTCGGCGAAGAACGGACAAGTGACGGACCACACGGTCCTCGACCGCGGCGACTTCGACTACAACGGGACCGTGGACGCGGCCGACGAAGCCGTGTTCATGCCCTTGGCCCTGGGGAACAGCGTGACAGGCCCGAAGCGCTGAGACTCCGGTTCGGCCCGGTCACAATCGGGCCGTGAGTTTCAACGTCTACGACGACGCCGAGCGGGCGGCGTCCTATGCCAGACTGGAGTTTCCGGGAACGTATTATCTGGCGTTCCGGGACATCCCGGGAGTTATCGGCCGCAGGGCCGGAAGGACGGCCTTGGACTTTGGATGTGGGGCGGGCCGCTCGACGCGGTTCCTGAAGGGGCTCGGCCTGGACGCGGTGGGCATCGACATCTCACCCAGCATGGTCGCGGCGGCTCGAGCCGCCGACCTCGATGGCGAATATCTGACCGTTCCCGATGGAGACTATTCGGCTCTCGGCGACCGCCGGTTCGACGTCGTGTTCTCGGCGTTCGCCTTCGACAACATTCCTGACCGCGCCCATCGCGGTCACATCGTCGGTGCACTGGCCGGGCGCCTGAGCGCCGGCGGCGCGCTCGTCATCTTAGGGTCGGCGCCCGAGATCTATGTCCACGAGTGGGCGTCCTTCACGACCTCCGCCTTTCCAAGCAACCGGTCGGCAAAGTCAGGAGACGAAGTCTGGACCGTGATGAAGGACGTGACGGACGGCCGACCGGTCCGAGACGTGCTTTGGACGCACGAGGACTATGTCGGTCTCATCGAAGGTGCGGGACTCGTGGTCGAATCCGTACACCGACCGCTCGGCAGGCCGGAGGACGGCGTCGAGTGGGTGACGGAGACGACCGTCGCACCCTGGGTGATCTACGTCGCGGTCCGGCCCGACGATCCGGCTAGAACGGACGAAACCTAGCCAGGCGGACGGCGCCACGACACCCGGTCGTATCCGCCCGTCGTCGGGAAGTGGGGCGGAGGGTCGTCGGCCATACGGGCGTCGTACCAATAGTCTTTGGCATAGCCGGTCTTGATCGACTTACCACTGAACGTGCCGACCGCTCCCCGTGCCTTTTGGATGATGCCGCCCATGATCTTAAGGGTTCCGGTCGGCTTCTTTTCGTCGTAATTCTCGACCCCGAAGCTCCCGTCCTTGGTCGAGTCGCTGCCGGCCAGCATGATCGCATCGATCTCCATATCGGTCGGCGCCTTCTCCGATATGGTGATGTTGCTCGCAAAGAGTCCGAGGGAGCCGGACGAGAGGTTCGCCGGATCGCTGGGGCCAAGGGCCGGATCGTACGGCGTCCGGTGTTTGATCGGAGCCGTCACCTTGATGTCTTTTCCGGAGTTGACGTCGGTCACGATCGTATAGGCGTTGCGGAACGCGACTACGGGAGGATCCCCGGCGACGATGTTGTCGGCGACCGTTCCGGCCAAGCTGGTCACGTCGCCTTGGCAGTACAACACGCCGTTCACCGTCCCTTCGATGTAGGTCGTCTCACCGGAGCCGACCTGCCGGCCGATGCGTTTGTTCGCCAAGTCGATCGTCAACGTCGTGACGGTCTTTCCTTGAGTGAACTTGAACTGTTGGTTGCCGCTGCCGTCGACTTGAAGGGCGATGGCGGCGTCTCCTTGCACGAATATGCCGCCGTCCGTGTGCACATAAACGCCCGTCGTCGACGGGTAGGGGTCGTCGCTGCCCCAAGCGAGGGCCTTTTGTTCGAGGCTCGAGGCAGGCAGCGGGATCGTGTCGACACCGAGCTGGTAGCCCTTGGATCCTGCTGAAAAGACCTGTTTGAACTGGTCCTCGTTTTTCGGATCTTTGGGAGCGAAGTCGATTTCTTCTCCGGCGGCCGTCACCATCGCTTCAAAGATCGGGCCGTCGCCTCCCCAATTGATCTGGAACGAACTGTCGGACTTGTTGTTGCTGTGGGCCGGGCCACGGATCTTATCGCCACTGAAGAACCAGATCCGACCGTCCGAGGAGGCTGACGTCTCGCGGTCTGTGAAGTAGGCGTACTTGCCGAAAGACGATTGTCTGAGGACGATCTCGACCTCTTCGCTCTCTTTGCCGTAGAAGCCGCTCACCCTGACCCGGTACTTCTTCAGGGTCGCGCCCCCATTGTCGTCGTACGGGAACACGGTCACGACGTACGAGCCGCCGTTCAGCTTCTGGACGCCGCCGAAAGGATCGAACTCGTCCTTGATGCTCGGTGGCGACCCGAGTTTCTTGAACCACCTGACCGTACGGTCCACGCCAGACTCCGCGAGGTTGAACGCTACCGTCTGGTTCTTGATTTTGGCGGTCATGTGAACGCCCTGGACGGTCAAGGAAAGGACCGCCATGCCGATCACGACGATGAACATCATCGTGATCATCGACGTGACGAGGACGCTGCCGCGCCTCATCGTCCAACGACCTTTGCGTGTGCTCACTTTAGTTGTTCCTCAGGTAGATCGTGCGTTTGGTCATGGCCCCTTTCCGCTTCGAGTCCATCGTGTTCCGCTCGGTCGCGATCGAGACTTCGATGCTCGCCGGGCCGCTCGAAGAAAACGAAACCGAGCTGACGTCTCGGCAGACGACCCGTGGTGGTTCGAGGGACGGTTTGCGGACAAGGCACGCGCCTTTCGGGTTTTCCCGTCCGTCCAAGTCGCCCCGGTAGTAATCGACCGCCGTGTTCTCGGCGACGACGTTTCGGTCGTAGGCGCCCTTCTCGTCGACGACGGGATAGAACACGCGGATCTCTGTTTCGGACAGCACTTTGACCTCTTTCGCCTCCTGGACGTCCCTGTTCAAGTACTGCATCGCCGTGCTGACGCCGACGTCGACATAGTATTGGTTCGACGTCGTGTTGAAGCTCGCGATCGAGGTCGCCAGGATGCTGACGACGCCCATCATCAGCATCGTCATGATCACGGTGACGAACGTCGCTTCGACCAGAGTGAACCCGCGTTTCTTCATGGTCATCCTTTCGCGATCAGAGCCGTGACCGTCAGGTTGCCTTCGCTCGGTTTGGCGACGCCACCGGTCCATTTCAAGGTCACGGTCACTTGCTTGACGTCCGAGGAGTACGGGTCCACGGATATCGTCGCGGTCGTACCGACGTAGTGGTCGTCGATCTTGTCGGCCTTCTGGAACGAATAGGGCGCCGTCTTCGGCGATTCGTCGATGATCCCCGCGGCCAGCAGTTGGTCGTACGTCAGGCGTCCGTATCCGACCGACCGGAGCTGATCGATCTTGTGCTGGACGATGCTCGAGGCTTGCTGGTACTGGCCGACCATGTGGCCGGTGTTCATAGCGGTCGGAAGGTAGGCGGCGAAAACGGTGGCTGCCGTTCCTAAAGCCAAGATCGCGATCAGGACCTCGAGCATGGAAAACGCGCGTCGTGTTCGGACAATCGGTCGGATCGGCACCTTCGGAATCTCCTTTCGGGCCGGACCAGGCTCCTATTCTTACCGGGTGGGGCTCAGCCGACAGATCGGCCGCACTCCCGGGGTCCAGGGCTCTCTTTCCCGATCCCCTCTTCCGATGAACCGGTACTTCACCCTGTTCTCGACAAATTCCGGACAGAAGTGGTCGGCGCGGCCGGAGTTGACCCTTGTGGGAGATGTGGACCGGCCGTGCCAAAATCGATCGTCATGGGACCCATCACGGCGCTGCTTGCGCTGACCGTCCTGGTCTCACCGAGCCGTGTCCAGGACAGGCCTTACGACCGGGACATCGCAGAGTTCCGAAAGCTCGACGCAGCCCGTCGACCGGAAAAGGGTCAGATCCTCTTCATCGGCAGTTCGTCGTTCACGCGATGGGCCCGCCTTCAGGACGCCTTCCCGGGACGACGCGTCTTAAACCGGGCTTTCGGCGGTTCGACCCTCCTCGATGTCCGCGCTCGGTTGGAAGACGTCGTCTTTCCTTACCAACCCGGACAGATCGTGCTGTACTGCGGCGAAAACGACTTCGCCGCCGACAATGGTTTGGCTCCGGACGCGGTCGTCGGGCGCCTGATCGACCTGTTCCGGACGGTGCGCGCCCGCCTTGGTGCCGTGCCGTTCGTTTACGTCTCGATGAAGCCGAGCCCGAGCCGTTGGCACCTCGCCCCGAAGTTCCGGTCGGCGAACGACGGGATCCGCGCCTTCCTAGGCAAGCAGTCGAAGACGGTTTACGTGGACGTCTGGCCCGTGATGCTAGGGAAGGACGGCCGGCCGCGCGAGGAGTTGTTCGTCGACGACAAGCTTCACATGAACGATAAGGGGTACGCGCTCTGGACGCCGCTGCTGGACAAAGTCCTCGTACGACCGGTACGGGCGACGGACCGGTCGAAGAGGGACGGTCCCGGAGAGGTGCCCTGGTGGACGGGAGGTCGTCCCACCGCACGGAGCTAAAGCTGCCCGGTCCTATAGCCTTGACATTATATAACGAATATGTTATATAATGATGCCGCTATAATCGGACGAACGATGGTCGACCTGAACACCGCCTTTGCCGCCTTAGCCGATCCGACGAGAAGGGCGATCCTCGCCCGGCTCGTCCAGGGAGAGGCGACCGTGATGGACCTGGCCCAGCCCTTCGACATGAGTCAACCGGCCGTATCGCGGCACCTCAAAGTGCTGGAAGGGGCGGGACTGATCGCCCGCCGGGTGAAGGGCACGACCCGCCCGTGCCGGATCGTGCCTCAGGCGTTGAGCGACATCGACGGTTGGCTGCACGATCTCAGGCAAGGGCTGGAAGCCAACTACGGACGGCTCGACCGCGTCCTGTCCGACTTAAGCGCGAAGGAAAACGCACCATGAGCAAACTTGAGCTGAAACTCGAAGGCGACACCGACGTCGTCGTGACCCGACGCTTCGCGGCACCTCCGGCACTGCTGTACAGGGCCCACACCGATTGCGAACTGATCCAAAAGTGGCTGCTCGGTCCGGACGGATGGAGCATGCCGGAGTGTCGGAGCGATGCCAGGCCGGGCGGTCAAATCCGGTACGAATGGCGGAACGCCGAGGGCCACGGTTTTCACCTGACCGGAGAGTTCATCGAACTCGAGGCACCGCGCCGGATCGTACACGTGGAACGGATGTTCTTACCGGATCCGACTCCGGACAACCGTGTCGAAACCGTCTTCGAAGCCGACGGAGAAGGGACGGTCATGACGATGCGCATGTCGCTGCCGAGCGCCGAAGTCCGAGAAGCCATGTTATCGACAGGCATGGAACACGGAATGGAAGCCAGCTACGTCCGGCTCGAGGAGTCGGACTGGAGAGGCTGGTAAGACGCGTCCCAGGCCGTCCAGACCCGTCTGGGCGGCCCTAGACCCAATCGACGTCGATGCCTCGTAGCATCAGCAGTTCCGAAAGCTGCCCGACATGTCCTTGAAGGTGGCGCAAGTTCAGCAATTGGTGCGACGCCTTAGACTCCTTCGGATACCAGGAGAAGCCGCTCGAAGGGCGGTCGAGATCGAGCGCGTCGACCGTCGCGTCGACGAGACCGTCCACGAACACCAAGTAGGCGATGACGTCTGCAGGACGGCACGGTCCGGTCCCGGTCGCGAGTTCGTAAGGTTCGAGGTCCCAGGGTGCGCGCCACATCCGCTCGAACTCGGGCCGGCGGGAAACGGCCAGTTCCGACGGTGGTGGCTTGAACGCTTCTTCGTCTTGTCCGAGATAGAGGTGGGTGAAGTAGACGGTATGGAAGGCGATGCGCCAGAAAGGTCGCTCGACGCCGTTCCATTCGGACCCCGTGTCCTGTGACGGTCCGGCCGGCGGGTTCGGAGCCGTCCAGAGCTCCACGGGGCAGCGTTCGACGGCCTGCAAGAGCATCGCCAGGCCCGAGTGGTAATTCTCTTTCAACGCCCTCTTGAACACCATGTTCCGAGCATACCGAGCCAACGTTCCGGGTTCAGGAACGGGTTTCGACGACGACGGTCAGGCTGACTTCGTCGCCCTCCTGGAGGGACTCGGCCCTTCGGACTTTGTCCTTGATCGGAACCAGATAGAGACCGTCCTTGGGGAACAGGGACGTCGTCCATTCGGTCGCTCTGCATCGGACTCGAACCGGAATCACGCCCCAACCATAGGTCACCTTGGAAGACACCTCTTTGATCCCTTGCGACTCTTCGGCAGGGACGGTGACGAAGTGGAAGGGGGCGGGGCCGCGCCAGTACCAGATGCTCCCGGTCACTTCGATCGTCATGGGGCGAGTATAGCGGAGCCCAGTAGAGAAGTCCGGTGCGACGGGAGCGCGTGACCGGCCGTCCTGGGAGTCATGGGTTCCGAAGGAAGTCCGTTCGCGGCGCTGACGCTCATCGTCGCTCCTGCGATCCTTACGAACGCGTGTTCGGTCTTGATCCTGAGTACCAGTAACCGACTGGCAAGGACCGTCGACCGTGCGCGCGTCTTGGTCGGGCAGATCGAAGCGGCGGCTCCGGGGACGGTGTCACACCTTCTCGAAGCCCAGAGGTCGGCCGAATCGCGGGCGATCATGTTAGCCAAGGCGCTCCGGCTCACCTACAGCTCGCTCGGTGGCTTCGCCGGTGCGGCGTTGGCATCGGTTTTCGGAGCCGTCTCCACGACCGGGCCGGCCTGGCTCGAAACGCTGCTCCAAGGGCTGGCGCTGCTCTTGGGCTTGGCCGCCGTCAGCGGTTTGACGGCCGCGGCCGTGATCCTCGTCCAGGAGTCTCGGGCCACGGTGGCGCAGCTTCAGCGCGAGAGCGAGCAGATGGAACGGCGCCGTTCGTCGTATTGAGCGGTAAAGGGCCCGATCATGGGGCACTGACCGTCCGTGCTTCGTCTGAGTCAGTAGACATGTCGATCGTCCTGCCTTTGATCGCGACGGCCGTCTTCCTTCAATCCCCGATGGAAGGCTCGTTCTCCGGAACGGTCACGTACCGGAGCCGGATGGCCTTGCCGACCGGATCCGTCCTCGTCGTCGCCCTCGACCGGTTCGCCGGTCCGGACCATTCGAACGTGACGGAAGTCCGGATGAACTTGGGTGGAAAGCAGGTCCCTGTCGCGTTCGCGTTGCCCTACACCGGTCTCAAGACGCAAGGAACGCGGTACGGCGTGAGGGCCGAAATCCGTCATGAAGGCCGAGTCCTCTTCTCTTCGCCGTCGACGCGTTCCGTACAACCGGGTCAGAAGTCGAAAATCGGACTTGTCCTCGTCCCTGCGGCTCAGGCCGACACTCCGAAGATCGTCGACACCCATTGGGAACTCATGGCCTTGGACGGGAAGCCCATCGGGTCTCCTGAGCGTCCGCCGACCCTCGCCCTTTCCCGCGACGGGAAACTCCAAGGGTTCGGCGGCGTCAACCGCTTTGGCGGCAGCTATGTGCTTGGCGAAAGGTCGGCTCAATTCGATCCCGGACCGATGACTTTGATGGCCGGGCCGCCCGAACTGATGGATACCGAGTCCGCGTTCGTACGGATCCTGCCGTTGGCCAATCGGGCCGAAGTGTTCGAAGGCGAGCTCGTCCTCCTTCGAGGGGAAAGAGAGCTCGCCCGGTTCCGCAAGTCAAAGGGCGCAGGTTAGACCGTCGATCAGGCGTCCTCACGATTTTCGCCGACGGGCGAAAAGTAGCGTCCAGGGCGCCAGAAGGAGCCATGCCGGCGGCTCCGGAACGATGGTCTGATAGAAGTGGCCGTGGGAGGCCGTGGCCCCGCTTTCGGTTTCGTCGCCGGCGCTGACGGAGGCCGAAGCCTTGTCGTCCGCGACAGCGAACATGTACCAGACGTACTTCTGTTCCTTTGTCGGGTCCGGCTCGGTCTGAACCCGGGTGTCGATAAGGCTTTTCCTGCCTTTAGACTTACCGTCCTTGTCAAAGACCTCGAACGTTCCTTCACTGACGACGCTGGACTGTTGTTGCTTGACTTTCGCCTTTCCTTTGGCCGTTCCTAGCGGGTTCATTTCCGAGTCGGACCAAACACCTTCAATGTCCATTTCCTTCTCGTCAGCCCTGTTGAGCCAGGAAACCGTTCCGGTGGCGACGTAGTCGAGTTCACCTGCACGGATCATGGAGGTCCAAGCCCAGACCGGGCCGGCCGTGCGGACCGCCGTCGTCGACGAGCGGAACTCCAGGCCGCCTAAGGTCTGTCCCGGAAGGGTGCGGGTCGAAAAGACTCCGGCGCCCCAATCCAGGTCGCTGACGTACAGGACGGTGTCGTCGACCGTCCACGGGACGAACGCGCTGAGGAAAGCGCTGTCGATGGACTGGGCGTGCATGAACGACTCCGACGCCAAGTCCCATTCGTTGAACTGACCGCTCGCGACGACCGCCAATCCTGCGGACAGCAGGCTGAGGGAAGCGCGTTTGAGGACACGCACGTGTGCCATAGTTGTCTCCCTTGTCGGGGGCTGCAGCCCTTCCTTTCTACGCCGAAGCGCGTGCGGACCGGCTGTCTCGTCCCAAAGGCCCGTGCCCCCGTGCCCTCTAGAGCAGAGTAACATCCCGGCCGTGACGCCGACCGAAGCCCTGCTCGACTCCTGGAACCGTCAATGCCGGATCGTGGACAACATGGCCCGGATCGTGACCCCGGACCTTCTGGACGCCAAACCGTCCGAGGACGGCTGGACGGTGGCGTTCCACTTGGCCCACATCCATGGGACGCGGCGTTACTGGCACATGAACGCGGCCGGACTCGACGCGCCCGTCGGGCCGAGCCTGTACACGTTCACCGAGGGCCAAGACCCGGTTCCTTCACGCGATATCGAGGAGATCAGGGCGCGCTTGGCAGAAAGCGCCAAGCTCGTCCACGATTGGGTGGCCGAACAGGTCGGATCGGGTGCACAAAAAGTCGGCAACTATGACCACCCCGTCTACTACCTGCAGCACATGGTGTGGCACGAAGGGTGGCACGTCGCCCTTCTCATGTTGGCCTTCCGTCTGGCCGGGCAAGAGCCGGACGAAGAGTGGGAGTGCGCCAATGTTTGGGACCTCTGGCGCTTGCCCGACTAATTGAAGTTCGGCAGGTTCAAGAACGCCTGCCACGGGCCGATCTCGTCCTTCCATAACGCAGCGAACGACTTGTAAATCTGCCCAAGGTGGTAGTGGTCGTGGGCTACCCAGCAGGCCAGAACGCTTCGCACCGTGAACGGGCCGATCTCCTCGTCGTCGTACGAACGCTCCAGGTCGTCCTCCGAGAGCCCGAGTCCCCGAAGACGGTCGATGGCCATGAGCCGCCTTTCCTCGAACTCGTCCAAGGTCTGGTCGAGCGACAGCGTCCGGATCCGGGCAAGTTCCGCTACTTCGTCCATGGGAGACACCGACTGCGGGTCAAGGACGAACTTCACCCGTTCGATCCATCCTTCGCACTCGCACAGCAACAGGTGTCCGACCGCCTGCCTCGGGCTCACGACGTCGGCGGCGTGACGGCTGGCGAGCTCCTCGTCCGTGCGGCCCTGGACGATCGTCCGCAACTCGCGGGGCGTCCGGGACAGGGGGGAAGTGTAGCGCGAAACGTCGATCGGCACGCGCCGAATCTACCTCCTCGTCCCCGTCCGGTCAGCCCGTCATCGAGGCGTGACGGCCCTCGCGGATCTCTTCGATCATCTTCCGGTTGAAGGCCGGCAGATCGTCCGGCTTCCGGCTTGTGACCAGGCCTTGGTCCACGACGACCTCTTCGTCGACCCATTCCGCTCCTGCGTTGGTCAGATCGCTCTGCAATGACGGCCACGATGTCATCCGTTTTCCGTTCACGGCTCCGGCCTCGATGAGTGTCCACGGCCCGTGGCAGATCGCGGCGATCGGTTTGCCCGCTTCCGCGAAACCGTGGACGAATCCGACCGCTTCCGGCATCGTCCGGAGCTTGTCGGGGTTCATCACGCCGCCAGGAAGGACCAGAGCGTCGTAGTCTTCGCAATCGGCGTCGCCGAGAGTACGGTCCACCGATACCGATCGACCCCAGTCGGCGTGCTTCCAACCCTTGATCTCACCTGGCTCCGGTGCGACGACTTCGGTCGCGGCGCCCGCTTCCTCTAAGGCTCGCTTCGGTTCGAGCAACTCTGATTCCTCGAACCCGTGAGTGGCAAGGATGGCGACGCGTTTTCCGTTCAAGTTCATGGTTGTCCTTTCGACCGCTCTGTGGCCGGCCGTGCCCATTAGGACTCCGCCGTTACGGGCGACTGAGAACGGGCGGGCCTAAAGCGGGACGTCGTTAGAGAAAGCACTTACACAGGAAATCGATCGTTCTCGACCATGCAAGGTCGTCTTCGGCGAAGGGGCCCATGACATACGCATTCGGCCGACCGAGATCGGTCTGCCCCGTTCCTGAGTCGAAGAATGACGGCGCAGACGTCGTCCGGACGATCGCTCGACTCACGGAGCGCCCAATGGGCTCCGTACACCTGGAAGGAGTGGGAGGTCTCGAGGATGGTGCAGGACCTTGGATTCATAAGTAAGTGAACACTCACTAATATATGGTACAACGGACGAGTGGAAGGCAAGAAGAGGATCCCGGCCGATGCCCGTAAACGACAGATCGCGTCGTCGGCCCTTCTGGTGTTCGCCAAAGAGGGGTTCGATGGTGCGACGACCCGGAAACTGGCGGAAGCGGCTGGCGTGTCCGAGGCCTTGCTGTACCGCCATTTTCCGACGAAGGAGGCCCTTTACGGCGGACTAGTCTCCGTGTTCTCGGAGCGTGCCGGTGACATCCCGGCACTCTTGACCCGTTCCAAGCCGGGGACCGGACCGCTGGTCGAAACCGTGTACTCCCTGACGCGCCTGATCCTCTTAGGCGCACCGGGCCGGCCGAAGGACGACACCGTCGACCGGTTGGTCGGACAAAGCCTTCTCGGCGACGGCACCTTTGCGGCGGGCTTCCTGTCGAGTCTCTTCGAGCCTCTCGTGCCGTATCTCAGCGCGTGTCTCAGGGCGGCGTGGGCCGAAGGAGACCTTCAGGCTCTCGAAGGGCCGCCCGAGTTGCCGTGTTACTTGATGCACCACCTTGCGGGGGCCGTCGCCCTCTTCAGGCTTCCGGGCCGACCATTGTTGCCGACCGACGACCCGGAGACTCTGTTCCGGCAGACGGTCCTCTTCTCCTGCCGCGGCCTCGGATTGACGAGTGCCGCCCTCGACCGGCACCTCGACTTCGATCGGCTCGACCGCTCGTTCGTCACGACCCTGACTCCCCCGACACCCCATGAAGACTCTTGATCTCCTCCGGTTCCTGTTGCTGAACCTGTCCGTCGTCTTTTCGGCAGGACTCCTCTTCGTGAACGTTTACAATTCCGTCGTCGACGCGGCCAATTGGGGCAGCCATCTGCCGAACTCCGTTGAAGCGGCCCGTGCCTATTTCAAGGCCGCTGATCCCGGAACGTTCTTCCGGATCGCTTCGCCGCTCAGCCAAGTGATCGCTTTAGGCGCCTTGATCGCCTGTTGGAACTGCGGTCCGACGATGCGCGCCCTCTGCGGGCTCGCTCTCACCGCCGCCGTCGCGAGCGACGTGATGACGTTCGCATATTTTTATCCGCGCAACGACGTCCTGTTCCATCGACCGTTGCAGGGCAGCATGGACGCCGTGAGGTCGGCGGTCACGCAGTGGTCGGCGATGAACTGGGTCAGAAGCGCGACTGTCGCGGTCGGGGTGCTCATGGCCCTGGCTTCACTGACCACCTTCGCCCGCACGATCGGGGTCGACGTTCGTCATGTGGCCCGTCAGGCGACAGCCTGAACGCGGTCTGACGCTGACTTGGCCCCTATGTCTTCGTGGCGTCGGGGCCTCACCTTTGTTGGAACAGGAAGACCCCGTTCTTGTTCGACGTGACGATGTCGGCCTTCTTGTCGCCGTTCACGTCTTGGACCACGAACTGTGTCCCGACGCCGGAATCCCCGTCGATGAGGGTCCGCGTCCATGCTCCGTCCCGCAGTTCGTACCGCACGAGCCAAGCCGGTTCCTCCGAGCCGACGTCGACTCCGGGGGCGTGGGCCCACTTCCTCTTCCCGGTGACGAGGTTCCATCGGCCGCCGAACCGGACGAGCACGGCCGCGTGCGTGACGGACAGGGTGTCGTCGATGACGGTCTTCGTGAACGTTCCCGACGGATCCCGACGGTGCCACCAGACGCCTCGGGCATGGGCCGACGTCGTCAAAACTCCTTGTCCGTCTGGCAAGACCGTCATGTGGGCGCAGTCCGGCCCGAGGTCTGAGGGCCGAAAAGTCCAAGGACCATCGACCTTCGTGGCGGGCGGCGCGTACGTGCCTCGAATCGTCAAGACGTCGTTCTTGCCGTCGCCATCGACGTCGCCGACACCAAGGCCATGGTCGTAGCGATGGGACCCCGCCCCGTCCTGAGCGCTGATCCCGTGGACCTCCCAAGGGGAATACGGATCCTTTGCAGGAGTCGCCCAAGACAGTCGCTTATCGTCCGTTCCCATGACCAGCACCCTCTTCCCGTTCCGGAAGAGGTCGACAAAGAGCGGACTCTCGTTGCAGGCACTGGGTGCGACCGGGTGGACTTTCCATGGCCCGGGCTGTCCCTTTGGGTTTTGGCGCCAGGTCGCTCGCTCCCCCGGCATTCCGACCACGATCTGGTCCGTCCACCCGTCGCGGTCGAGGTCCTCGCACCAGGTGTGGAAACAGTCGCTGTAGCCCTTAGCCGGATCGATGGTCGCGAGGGGCCCGATTTCGTGCGGACGCCAGTCCGGGGCCTCGTACCACACGTTGCCGGCGACGACGTCCTGCTTGCCGTCGCGGTCGATGTCGGCGACGGCGACGCCTTCGGACACGAACCGCTTGTCAAGGACGCTCTTCGAGAACGTCACCTCGGGCTGTGGAAAGGACAGGGCGAGGAGGAGGAGCGCGGCCGTCATCGTTGCGGCCGAGGATACCGGTCCGTGAACGCTTAGGGCCCGGAGGCGGTCGAGACGACCTCTCCGGGCCGGGGCGGACGCTTAACCGAACAAGGCCGCTGCTTTGACGACGGTTTGCCACACGCCCCAACCCAGCGGCAGACCGATCAGCGTCCACGCAAGGGCGACCGTGACCCAGGACGAACGTGTCGGTCGCCAGCTCCGGACCTCGTTCGGTCCTTTGCGCGTGGACGCGACGCCCCGTTCCTTTGCCAATTCGTCCTCGGTCATGAAGTGCTTCGGGTCGACCGGTCGGACGAGGAGGTTCGCGAGGAAACCAAGAAGAAGGAGGCCGGCCAGGATCAGCATCGTCACGTTGTACGCAGCGTCGTTCGGGACGCCACGCCGTAATTGGAACTCGCGGATGTAGTTGACGAGGACAGGGCCTAAGATCCCCGCGGTCGACCATGCGGTCAGCAACCGGCCGTGGATGGCTCCGACGTGTTGCGTGCCGAAGAGGTCGGCCAAGTACGCCGGAATCGTGGCGAACCCGCCCCCGTACATCGTCAAGATCACGCAGAACAAGGCGACGAAGACTGCGACGTTCTTGGTGCCGGCCGCCGCCGGTGCGAGGGCGTAGAGCAACGTGCCGAGGGCGAAGAAGACGAAGTACGTCCGCTTGCGTCCCAAGGTGTCGGACAGTGACGCCCAGCCGATTCGCCCGAGGATGTTGAAAAGGCTTAGAAGTCCGGCGAAAGCAGCCCCGACGGTCGCTGTCCGCAAGGTCTCAGCTTCGCTCAAGGCGGACAGCGGCCCGTCGACGCCGATGAGTCGGCCGCCGAACACCTCCTGTAGCATCGGGGACGCCATTCCGATGACGCCGATCCCGGCGCTGACGTTGAGGCACAGGACGGCCCACAGCAGCCAGAACTGCGGCGTCCTGTGGGCTTGATCGACATGGACGTGGCCACGGGTGATCATCGTCGTCACGTCCGGTTCGGGCGGCGCCCATCCTTCCGGAGTCCAGTCGGGCGGCGGGACGCGGTAAAGGAACGCGCCCGACATCATCGCTACGAAATAGACCGTGCCGAGGGTCAAGAAGGTCTCGAAGACTCCAACCGACGTCGGTGATGCGAAGTGTTTGATCAAGACGTCGGCCAATGGCGCTCCGATCATCGCTCCGCCTCCGAAACCCATGATCGCCATACCGGTCGCCATTCCCCGTTTGTCCGGGAACCACTTGATCAAAGTCGAGACGGGGGAGATGTATCCGAGACCGAGACCGCATCCCCCGATGACGCCGGAGCCGATCCAAAGAAGGAAGATCTGGTGAAGGTGTATCCCCATGGCGGAGACGAAGAAGCCTCCGCCCCAACAGACCGCGGCGGCCACACCGGCCTTTCGAGGACCGTTCCGTTCGAGCCACCGTCCGAACACGGCCGCCGACGATCCGAGGAACACGAAGAACAGGGTGAACATCCACCCTAGGCTGCTGACGGACCAGTCGCCCGGAACGGGGGCCGTGATGCCGACGGCCTTGCTCAGGGGTAGCCAGAAGACGCTGAATCCATAGGCCATTCCGATCGAGAGATGGATGGCCAGGGCCGCAGGCGGCACCAGCCACCTGTTGAAACCAGGTCTAGCGACCGTTCTTTCCTTGTCCAAGAGCCCTGTGGCCCGTTGCCTTTCGACGGTGTGCGGAGCGACGTCAGGCATTGCGACCCTTCCGTTGGTGGACGTCCTGACCCTGGCCGCCTTGTCCTGCTCGAGCAGGTTTTTCATTGTCTCGCCTCCCTTAGTCCTTTCTACGAAGGGTGCGGGCGACGGTCTTGTGGTCGTTTCGGAGTCCTTGACCGAGCCGGAAGGGCCTCCGATTGCGGGCCTAGGCCCGGTCGTCCGCGCCCTCGGTCGTCAACCAATAGAGGCGGACCGGTTTCCCGCTTCGCGGCGAGACACCCGAAGACCAGTCGGTACCGCCGTTCGACCGGATGACGCCGATCGAACCGACGTTATCGTCGTCGCACGTGACCAGGACGCGGTCGATCCCCCTCGCTTGAGCCAGACTCCGCCCCCGACGCAACAACTCCGTGCCGACGCCTTGTCTGCGATGACTGGGCCGGACGAAGTAGCCGATGTGCCCCCCTTCTTGGAGGAGCCTGTCGTTCAGGCCGTGTCGCAAGCGCAATTCGCCGCAGATCCGTCCGTCAGGGTCCCGCATCCAATACGTCGACTGCGGGACGGTGCCGTTGTCCAGGGCTTCGCCGCGCTCGTCGGACGCTCTCTTCTCGAGATAGGCCTTGAACCCTAGTCGGCGGAAGAGGGCGACGGAAGGAGCGTCACCGGCTCGTTCGACGTCTTCGGCGAAACTGACGTACTCGGCCTCAAGACGGGCGTCTGGCGCGACCAGCGTGTACCGTGTCCAGTCCGAAGGCATACAGGATTCTGACAGACCCGGCGCGTCCCGAGGCTTGGGTTAGACTCGCCGCCATGAGATCCTTCGAAGACAACCTGTCCCTGTTCGCCACCCTTGCCGTCAAGGAAGGCGTCGCTTTGGCGCCGGGCCAGGAGCTCCTGGTCTTCGCAGAACACGTCGCCGCCCCCCTGGTGCACCTGGTCGCAAGAGAGGCGTATCGGGCCGGAGCGAAGAACGTCGAGGTGATCTGGGCCGATCCGGAACTGGCATTGATCCGTTACGCGGAAGGGTCGGACGAAGCGGTCTCGTACGCCCCGCGATGGCTCATCGACGGCGTCGCCACGGCCCATCGGCAGAACGCGGCCCGTCTCGGGATCTTAAGCGGCGACCCGGCGCTCCTCGCGGGAGTCGCCCCGGACAAGGTCGCGGCTCAAAGCCGCGCTCAAGGCGAAGCGAGGAAGGTCCTCAGCGAAATCATCGCCGGTTCGGAGATCAACTGGTGCCTGATCGGCGCCGCGTCGCCCGCGTGGGCGGCGAGGGTCTTTCCCGACCTGCCCTCCGAAGTGGCGACCGCCAAGCTCTGGGACGCTATCTTTCTCTCGTCCCGTGTGTTGGAGGACGATCCGATGGCGGCTTGGAGGGAACACAGCGCGTCTCTCGAAGCCAGGGTGCGGATCTTGGACGAACTGAGGTTGGACGCGGTCCGTTTCACCGGTCCCGGAACCGACCTGCGCGTCGGGCTCGTCGAGGGCCATTTGTGGGCGGGCGGCCGAGGTCGGGCCAACAACGGCGTCTTGTGTTCACCGAACGTTCCGACCGAAGAGGTGTTCTGCATGCCCCACCGCGAACGCGTCGAAGGGACGGTGTCCAGCACGATGCCCCTCAGTCTTCGTGGACAGATCGTCGATGGGATCCAAGTGGAGTTTCAGGCCGGGAAAGCCGTCAAGGTGTCCGCGTCCAAGGGTGAGGACGCGTTCCGAAAGCTCGTCGCGACGGACGATAGCGCCGACCGACTGGGCGAGGTCGCCCTCGTCCCTCATTCGAGCAAGGTCGCTCAGACGGGCGTGCTGTTCCTGAACACCCTTTACGACGAGAACGCGGCTTCGCACATCGCGTTCGGGGCGTCATATGGCGAGAACCTCGACGGGTATGCGGGCATGACTCCCGACGAGCGGACCGCACGGGGTGCGAACGACAGTATCGTGCACGTCGACTGGATGATCGGTTCGGACAAAGTGGACGTGGACGGCGTCCGTCAAGACGGCTCGTCCGTTCCTCTGATGCGCGCCGGCGAATGGGTCCTGCAGGACTGACGCGTCGCCCATAATGGCAGTCCATGACGTGCGACGACATCCTGCGCCGACTCGAAGCGGCGTGCGATCCGAAATGGAAAGCCATGAACGCGAAGAACGGTGCGCCCGAGAACCAGTTCGGCGTCAAGATGGGCGACGTCCGGGCCATTGCGAAGGAAGCGAAAACCGACCACGACCGCGCGCTACAGCTCTGGAAGACAGGGAACCTCGAGGCCCGGCTCGTCGCCACGCTGACCATAAAGCCGAAACAACTGTCCGAGACCGAACTCGAAGACATGGTCCGGGACGTGACGTTCGGCCAGCTCGCCGACTGGACGATGACGAACGTCGTCAAACAACATCCGGCGAAAGAAAGGCTCCGGACCAAGTGGATCGGTTCCAGTCATCCGTCGCTCGCCCGGGCCGCATGGAGCCTGACGTGCGAGCGCATCACGAAGGCCCCTGACGGGCTTGATCTCACGTCCCTGCTGGACACCATCGAGAAGGACATGGCCACGGCTCCTTCGCTCGCACAATGGACGATGAATTTCGCTCTGATCGATATCGGCGTCGAGCACCCGGAACTCCGTGACCGCGCGATCGCGATCGGCGAATCGCTGGGCCTCTATCGCGACTATCCCACCTCGAAGGGCTGTACCTCGCCTTTTGCCCCGATCGCTATCCGTGAACTCGCCGGCCGACGTTGAGGTGGACTGAGGGGTTCCGCCACGTTCGTGGTGAAGCCCCTCGTGACGCCGTGCCGCTTACGGCAAGCGGATCCCATGGTCGACGGGTACGACATAACCGTCCTGCTTGGTCGATCGCTCCTCATGTCGCCGGGCTGCTGCGCGCCGACGCTCGTTGTCCGCGTCGTGCTTCTCATCGGAGCCGGGCTTGTCGCGAACCGCGCCCGGCATCGTGCCGACGCCTGTGGCCTTGAAGATGACGAAATGGAAGTTGCTGTCGACGGCGGCTCCGTTCTGGTCATGGACGCCGACGTCCCATGTCCCGTTCGCTCCCGAGCTCACGCCACAGGTTTCGGTCGAGCCGATGCCCACCGAAGTCGCCAGGATCACCGACGTCGACTGTCCCAGGGTCGTTCCTGCTATCGCGACGTTGTATTGGCCGACGCCAAGCTTGGAGGACGTCCAGTTTCCGCTGCCCGCTTGAGCGACCGTCCCGTCGGAGAACACGACCCCATAGGCGATCGGCACCATCGTTGCAGTCGTGTTACCGTAGTCGTGGCGAGGCAACGGGCCCGAAGTTTGTATCGAATCCGTCCCGGTGCCCGCGACAAAGCCACTCTCGGCACCGCTGTTGATCGCGGCCAGCGCTGTCCCGCCGCCGCTCAGGGTTTCGGCGAAGACGCCTGTGGCCGCACCGTTTCCGATAGCCCGGCCCCATACGGCGACCCCGGCACCGTTGGAGTAGTTGTAGAACAGGCCGCCCACAGGGTTTCCCGTGGTGCTCAACGCCTCGCCGACGATGCCTCGGCCGCCGACAGAACTGCTCGTGAAGTAGCCTCCGGCACCGAGACCGGTCGCGGCCGTGCTCTTTCCGAACAAGGCGACCCCGCTCCCGGTCTCCGACCGCACGCCCTGGGCACCGCCCGTTTCTTTGACTTGGATCCTGGCCAACGTCGGTGAAACGCCCGCTCCGAAACGACCTGCGAGGGAATATCCGGAAATGTTTGAGTGTCCGGTTTGCACTGCGCCCGGTGTCGTGTCCTGTAAGTTCACGACCCCTGCAGCGGCGATGCCGCCGGCGACGGCGCCCGCGCTTGCAGACACCAAAGCGACAGTGAGTACGTTCGTGTTCATGTTCATCACCCTTTGGTGCGGAGGAGTCCGCACCCCGTGAGCCCAGTCTGACACGGGGCCTGACCGTTATCATCGTGCGGCAGGCCTGCAGCGCCATCGCGCCCCGACCCGTCGGTGCGGCCCTATCGGGTATCAAGCGGGCGCGTGGCTCAAGCGTTCGAAGGCGATCAAGGCGAAGGAAAGGGAAGTCCGGTCAGACGGGCCTTGCGTCGTCTCAAGCTCCCTCAAAACCTCGGATCATTGCTCGACGTCCTCGTGTTCCTTCTCAATCTTTGGCTGATGCCGAAGCTTGCAGAGTCGTTCCTGAAGGCGATCGTGAGAGCGGACAAGGACGCCGATGCGCAAGCCCTCCTGTTCACAGTGGCGACAGCGCTCATGGTGCTTGCGCCGACGGGGGCGGTCCTTAAGAGGTGGCACCGGTACAAGCGAGGGCGTCCAGAGTCCGGTACAGAGCAGCGGGATCCGACCGACGGTTGCCTTTTCAATCCGATCGTCTACTTCTGCACGACGGCTCTGATCTTTGCGACCGCCAACGCGTTCCTGCTGCAAAAGCTCTATGGGAAGAGCGAGCCGGACGGAGGCGTGTTCGTGGGGTCGGTTTTCTTGGGGATCGGTCTGATGGTGACGCACACGGTCCTTGTCTACCGCTACTTCTCGGTGCCCAAGTCCGAGCCTCGGTCCGAGTTTCTCAAAGGCCGCGCGTCGGCCGTGATCGGCGACGCCTGTCTCTTCGCGAACATGTTCGTGTTCCAATTGGTCTGGAACCTCTTAGCTTTGGTGGACGTTCCGCCGACCACGGGCCCGGTCGACTTCGTCTTCCGGCTCTTCGTCTTGTGCTTCCTGGCCCTCCTCTTCTACTTTCCTCCGCGAATGTTCTATCTCGCTGACGACATCGGCAAGTTGCGGACTTGGGTGACGATCTTGCAGGCGAACTTGCCCGTCCTGATCCGCGTCATGATCGGGACGACGGCCGGCCCCAACGTCTAGGTGCCTTCAGCCACTGTCTTTCAGATCATCGAGATGACGCGCCTCGTGCCGGACCAGTTTCTCGGTCAGAGAGACGGCCGTGTGGATCCTTGTCGGAGTCTTGATCTCTGCATTCAGGTCGATGGTGCCGAGGATCCCGCTCCATTCTTGGCGGTCCGAAAGAAACCTTTTGGTCAGCAAGTCCCATGGCTTCAGAGCAAATCCGTCGCGGTCATAGAGCCGTAAGGGGTGGACTTCGACGCGTCCACGGACGGCGCCGTCACGGATCTTACGCAGCAAGGGAAGCCAAGCGGTCTGGCATGCAACGAGGTGACCCAGCGTGCGGTGTCGCGACTGCCTGCAAAACTCCGCATCCGGCATCGGTCCTGCCGGCGGTAGCGACCGGACGCGCCGCTCGTTTTCTCGGAAGATCGCGAGGACTTCAGGCCATGGTGGCGCGTGCCGCACGTCGACGACCTTACCGCGACCTAAAGACCTGTTCCTTCGCCTAACCGCAAGAGCACGCCCTTCCGCTTGACGATGTTCTTGTAGTCCCACTGGATGTCCCGGCTCTTAGCAAGCCACCGTCGCACGGCGTCCACGTCGACGTCGGATTCGGCACCGTAACGCGCTTCTGCCGCTTGAAAGGTCCCTTCGGGCTTGAGGTCGGGCTCGTCGAACGACCTTCCGCTCCAAAAGAGGAGCCGGACACAACCTTTCAGCTTGCTGTAGCCGGCCACCGGGTTACCGTCGAGGAACCACACCGGATGCCCGTGCCAAACCTTGTTCTCGGATTCGGGCAAGGCGGCGTCGATCTCTCGGGCCAAGAGGTCGCAGACCGATCGGTCGGACTCCTCTAGCGCATCGTTGTAACGGCGGACGTGCTCGTTCATAGGATCAGGGTTTGGCGGTCCGCAGATACCGACGCCCGACCGTCGGGGTGATCACCCTTCCGCTCGGTTCCTTGAACTCGATCTTATAGCTGTCCTCGGAATCTTGATGATCGGTCACGTGCAAGACTTTCGCAGGGTGCCAGGAGCGTCGATAGAGGTAGAGGACGGCGTCTCCTGCCTTGAACGGTGCCTTCTCATTGAAGAAGTTCATAGCGACCGTGTCGATATAGGCAGAGTTGGACGAACCGACGTACTTGACCTCGGCACCCAGCGCCTCGCTCAGGAACCGCAACGGTACGTACGTCGTTCGGCCTTCGATGATCGGAGGCTGGTCCATTGTCAGGGTCTTCCCGTCGATCGTTGCTTGGGCGCGACCGATTTGGATCTGCACCGTCCTTTCAGCGCGCCAGGCCGTGATCTCTTTGGTGGAAGAATCGTAGTAGACGACGGCACCGAGCCGATCGAACGTCTCCCGCAGACCGAGCAACGTCCGACCGTTCCGGAGGATCGCCGGCTCTCGAAGGTCTTCCTCTTTACCGTCGAAGAACACGTGGATCATCTGTGCGTTCGCGCACACCGAAGACACCAAGAACGTCCCGATCGCCGTTGCCCTTAGCATCTTCTCATTCTACACAATGGCAAACGGACCGTCCCATGGGTTACGACCGACCGTCGCCCGCCCATTTGTCCAGGACACGACGTGCCGTTTCGCGGACTTTCTCGTCGGTCGTCCAGCCGTTTGTCGGACCGCCGCCAGGACTTCGGTAGCCGTCGGCGATCCGGGAGACGAGAGCCTTCGTTTCCGGATCGGGAAACTCGCTCAGGACACGGACCGCCTCAGCGACCAGCCGGTTACGGTCTTCGGCCCAATCGCGCGGTCGGTACCTCGCGAGGAGCCTCTCCGGCTCCTCGACGATCCGCCGAAGGGTGACGCCGGTCTCGGCGGTTTTGGGGAGAGCGACGATACCGAAGGCATTGTGGTACCCGACCAGATCGAAGTACCCGTCAGGGAGCCCAAGCTCGACCGTTCCGACGGTCTCCGGGTGCTTGCGCTGATACTCTCGCGCCCGCTTAAGGATGTCCTTCCGGCTCCGGACAACGCTGAGGTCGGCTCCGAACATCCTCCCCTGATCAGAGGCGACGTCGAAGTCCGCTGCCGGATGATCGGGGGACTTCGCCTCCTTGATCGGTGCGAGAGAGTGCAGGTACCCGTACGTTCCGAATGCGGAAGGGGCCGGATCCACCGGGACGTACCGCTTTTCGGGATCCCATCCGCGATGGCCCTGGCCGATGGCGTAGAGCAGCTCGACCTTGAGGTCACGAAGGGCATCCAGGTCCGAGTGGTGCGAGCGGTTCAGGAAGACGGTCTCACGGATCTTTGGACCGCGGATCGTCTCCGACACTGCGAACACGATCCTCGAGGTGCGGTCGTAAACGGGCTTGGACTCCTCTCCGGCCGGCGTTTCGATCCGGACGATACGTCCCACGTAGACGGCATCGGACGATCCGACCATCGCTTCGACGGACGTCACCGCCCGACCCCGTTGTGCCGACACCGCCAGCGGAAGAACGAAAAGGACGAACACAAGTCCGCGCCGAACGCCCACGCCCTTTGGACGCGGTCGTCGAAGCTCGGGTTACTTTCGATCGCGGGGATCGAAACCGTCCCGGTACGGTTCACGCCGTCCGACGCCGCGGGCAGGTCTCCGGGTCGCAGACGGGCCGCCCGCCCCGGCCCTTTCGCGACCATCTGGGTGGGTTCGACCCGGTTCATCGACGCGTCCGTTCGCCACGCCTCGGTATCGTAGGGCATGCGATGGACGGTCGTCCTCCTCTGGGCCCTCGTTGCTGCCGCTCCGATGGGTTGCAGCCCGGGCGGGCCCAAATCCGATCTGGAGTCGGTCCGCAACAAGGTCAAACCTGGGATGACCGAACTGGAGGTCACGCGTGATGCAGGGGCGCCCTCGCACATCGACGTCCAAGGCGACGTCCGCAAGCTCCGCTACGACAACACGGAGGGCCACGGTTCGGTGACCGTGACCCTCAAGCAGAACATTGTGACGGACGTCGTCAGTACGGACTGACGCCCGGCATGTCAGGGCCGGCCTGCCGAACGGCGGCCCGGACGGGAAAGGGCCTCCTGAAGGCCTTTCTCACGGGGCGCTCCGTAAAGTTCGGGCCTTTGATAGGTACCGATTTCGCGTTCTGGTTTCACGGTGACGGCCTGCGGGCGGTGCTGCCGGGTGTACAGGTCGTTGCGGTCCGCCTCGACGCGCCAAGACACTTTTGCGCGGGGGGCGCTCGTACGGATCTGAAACCGGTTGCCCTGGATCTCCCGACTGACCATGGCTTGAACGAAGTCTTGGCCTCCGTGCACGACCGTCAACTGGTACTTGAAGTTCGTGTTGACCTCGCCAAAGTAGTCCGGCAGGTCGACCCACGCGGTACCGTCTGCACCGGTGACGACGTTCCCGGAATACGAGTTCTGCGGGGTCGGGCTTTCCGTACAGTAGTGGTAGAGGTACTTGTTGGCCGGATCGAACGGATGGTCGATGCGGAACGCCTTGTTGCCGGAGCACACGAGATCGCCATCGGCGTACAACGCCGCCAGGTTGCCTGCGGTCGTGATCCCGTAGGACGCCGTGCCGTTCGAGATCGAACGCAGGCCCTCACCGTCGTTGGAAAGGGCGATCACCGCCGTGCCGCTATGGGATTCGGCCCAGAGTCCGACGCCGTACGATTCGGCCTTACCGATCAGTGCACGGGCGTTGAAGCCTTTCGCCGTCCCCATGACCCCGTAGCCTCCGTCGACGTTACTGTTCGTACCCAGCACGCCGCTTCCGAACTGACTCTTGGAATCGCCACGGACGCCCGATCCGAATCCGGTGAGAGCACTGGTGTAGCCGTAGACCCCGACACCTTCCTGAGAGGCGACGTCGCCACGCACCCCGAACGGAGAACCGGTCGCGCTGCTGGCATAACCGTAGACACCGGCGCCCCCAGGACCCGCACTGTCGCCGCGGACGCCGAACCCGTTGCCGGCCGCGTTTCCGGCTACGCCGTAGACGCCCAGACCGTTCGCGCTGGCGGTCTGACCTCGGACGCCGATCGTGCTGCCCGTCGCGGAGCTGGCGTAGCCGTAGACGCCTGTCCCCGACGCGCTTTGGTTCAAGAAGTACCCCGTGAAGCTCGTGCCGGTGGTGGCGGTGGCGCTCCCCCTGACGGCGACCCCTGTAGGGCTGTTCACTTCGAAGTAACCGCCAGTGGTGTTCCCGCCCGTCGCCGACACCCGGGCGTAAACCCCAGTTCCGGAGGAACTGCTGGACTGGAAGCTGCCGCCGAAGTTCGGGCCGGACGTGCTCAAAGCGAAAGCCCGGACGCCGACCCCGGTCGAACTGGCCGTCGAGAACCAGCCTCCAGAACTGCCTCCCGCCGCCTTTGTAGCGATGCCGGTGACGCCCGCACCGTTCGGAGCGTCGGACTGGAACGCCCCGCCAGCCGCGCTTCCCAATGTCGCTAACGCCGTTCCTCGTACGGCTGCGCCCGTTTGGGTGTTGTTCGTGAGATAGGCGCCATAAGTCGTTCCCGATGCCGACGTCGCGTGACCTTGAACGGCGATGCCGGAGCTCCCGCTGGACAGAAAGTAACCGCCGGCCCCTTGGCCCGAGGCGTTCGACGACGAGCCGTACACCCCGACGCCGGCCGTTCCGACCGCCTCGCCCTTCACTCCGTATCCACCGACGGCCAACGTGTTCTTTCCGCCAAGGACGCTCCCGCTGGTGGAGGCGACACCGTTGAACGGCACGGGGAACTGCGGGACTTGCCACGTTCCGATGCCTGCCGCATTGGCCGTCAAAACGCTTCCCGCCGGGGCCGACGTGCCGAGTTGGAACGTTCCCGTCTGGACTTTGCCGGATTTTAAGGTCCCCGTGACGTTGGCGTGACCTGATTCCGCTGTCCCTGGAGTCGTCGCTTGGAGTTGGACGAACCCTGCGAACGGCGCCGCCCCCGTCGATGCGGCCCGCAGAGTGGTCAGGCCGATGAGCCCCAGGATCCCGGTGCTGATATAGACCGCGTTCTTCACACTCAGGGAGTGTATCGATGAAACGCTAGCAGACCGCTAGTCGTATGTCGGTCCGAGGACGGGGGCCGGCTTACGCCCTGGTCTGCAACAGGTTCAAGCCCCAAATCCGTTCTCGGACAACGGTCCGGCTCCCTGGCAGCGACCATGACCAGGATCGGACCCGGATCACATCTCGATCACGGGTTCGACGACCTTGGCGAGGTTTTCAAGGGAGTCTTGCCAGCCGAGCACGCACGCTTCGGGAGGGATCTGATCCGGGATGTTCTCTTGGACGACTTCCATTTCGGTTCCGACCGAGACGGCTCGAAAGGAGACCGTGACCCTCATTTCGTCCGGCATCGAAGGGTCGTCGAACCGGTCCGTATAGACGAGCCGCTCTCCAGGGCGCATGTCTTCGAACGTGCCTCCGAACGAATGGGACCCCCCTGTCGTGAAGTTCCGGAAGGACATGCGGAACTGTCCGCCGACCGAAGGCTCGAAGGAGTGGACGGTACAGAGGAACCCATCGGGCGGAAGCCATTTGGCGAGAGCGTCAGGTTCGACAAACGCGCGGTAAACCTTTTCAGGCGGAGCCGAGAGGACGCGGTGGAAACGGACGGTCCCGGGCATCAGGAGCCCTCCCGATCGACGATTCTTGAAAGAACGGTCATGGTCGCACTGTTATACGCCAAGACGGTCCGTCATGTTCTTGGCCGAAGTCTCGAGTGCCATGGGCCGCTAGTCCGTCAGTGTCGCTTCGAAAATCCGGATCTCGGGTGCTGCGGCCAAGCAGCTCTCGACCGTCGCCATGAACTCTGCGAAATGGGGGGTCGCGAAATGGGCCTGCAGATGGGCCAGGCTCGACCACTCTTCGACGAACACGTACATGAGGGGTTCGTCGTCGCTCACGTAATAGTCGAACCGCTCGCAACCGGCTTCCAATCGTGCGGCGGTTTTGTTCTTGTGGCTGGCTGACCGAAAGGATTCGAGTCGGTCGGGGAGCACTTGGCAATAGGCCGATAGGACGGTCATGACGGCGAATCATACCGTCCGCGACCGAACGTCGCCCTGGATCGCGGACGGTTCCGTTCCGATCATACTGATTAGGCACATGAAACGCTTTGGAATCCCGGCTTCGCTCCTTCTGATCGTCGGAGCCGGTACGGTCGTCGGCTTCAAGTCTCAGCAGGACGCACCGTTGACGCGCGCTCAACTCAGGGAAACGCTCGTACAGCTCGGCTGGGAAGTCACGGACATCGTCAAGGACGAAGGAAAGGAGAAGTACTCCGTCAAGTTCTCCAAGTACGAACTCGACATTCCCGTCGGCTTCGAAATCAGCCCGAGCAATTCGTACATTTGGCTGACCGTCAACCTCGGGGACGCCCCGAAAGAGGGAGGAGCCAAGACGCTGAACCTGCTCAAGCAGAATTCGAAGATCCAACCGACGTTCTTCTACATCACGGACGGCGGCCGGCTGATGGCAGCGCTCGCCGTCGAGAACCGCGCCGTGACGAACGCCCTTCTCAGAGCAAGGGCCGAAGCCGTCAGTGACAACGTCGGGAAGACCAAGGAGTACTGGCAGGCACAGTAAGCCGAAGTCGCAGGCGGGCCAAAGTATCGGCTAGACTCGCGGCCAGTGGCAGGTCCAGCGCAGGTCGCGACTTTCCTGTTCACGGACATTGCGGGGAGTTCGTCGACGTGGGAACGGGATCCGGACGCGGCCTTGGCTGCGGTCACGGCCCATAACGCGTGCGTCCGTCGGCACGTCGAGGCGAACGGCGGTCACGTCTTTAAGAGCTTGGGCGACGGACTGGCGGCCGTCTTCGAGTCACCGATGTCGGCCGTTCAGGCGGCCGTCGCCGTCCAAGCCGACGTGACCGCCTCGCTCGGTCCGGTCGTACGGATCGGGGCCCACTCTGGGCCTGCCGTCGCCCACGAGGGCGACTATCAAGGTGCAGCGGTCAATCGGGCGGCCCGTATCGCGGCTGTGGCCTATCCGGGGCAGACCCTCGTTTCGGCGACGACCTTCGGTCTGGCGGCCGATCTCTTGGGCCGGGCCGTCGAGTGGCGACGGATCGGCGAAGTCCGGTTGCGCGGTCATCTTCGGGGCGAAGACCTTTGGCAACCCGACCTCGCCGGACGGGGCACCGGATTTCCGGCACCCGTCGGTACGGAGCCCGAGCACAATCTCGTCGCGCTGGAACGGGAGATGGTCGGCCGTACACGCGAGCATCGAGCCCTGAGCAGCCTGTTGACCGAACGCCGCCGTCGCTTGGTCACCGTGCTCGGTTTCGGCGGCACGGGCAAGACGACCTTGGCGAACCGGACGGCATGGTCTTGCCTGGACGATTTCGACGAAGTGTGGTGGACGGGTCTGGAGATCTGTCGAACCGAAGCCCATGCCCGGGCAGCGATCGTCGCCTCAGTCAGTGACGGGGCCGGTTCGGGGCAAGCACTTTCCGAGTCGTTCGGGAAGGGCGAGACGCTGCTCGTCCTGGACTGCTGCGACATGCTTGCCGGACGATTGGACGCCGTCGGGGAGCTGCTGCGGTCGTTTCCGAAGCTCTCGATCTTGGCGACGAGCCGAAACGTCCTTGGACTCCCCTACGAGCACGTCTTCGAACTCGGAGGGCTGGACCTCAAGCCTGGCGCAGGTGGACTGTCCGACGCATCGCGCCTGTTCGTCGAGGCCGCAGAAGCTTCGGTAGGGTTGCAGCCTACGCGAGCTGACCGAGCCTTGGTCGGAGGGATCGTCGAACGTCTTGAAGGGAACCCCTTGGCCATTTTGTTGGCGGCGGGCCGATTGCGAGCCATGTCGCTCGAGGAGTTGGCCGCGCGCGTTCTCGAAAGCCCACTGGGCATCGTTCGGTCGACCCGGCCCGGCGGACGTCATGAAAGTCTCAGGCACGTCGTCGAGACGTCGATGTCGATCCTCGACGACGTCGACCGCGAATGGACGGTCCGGCTCTCCGTCTTCGAGGGCCCCTTTCAAGGCCAGGACGCGGCCGCTCTGTTCGGTGCGGACTCAGCGACGGAAGACGCGCTCTTGCGACTTCGGGACAGCTCTCTCTTGACGACCGGCGGTGGTGCAGGCACCCTCACGTTCCGTCAACCGGATCCGGTGCGAGAGTTCGCCCGAGAGAGTGTCGGGGAACCGGAGACGGCACGGTGGAGGGAAGCCCATGCGCGACACTTCGCGGGAATCGCGCGTGACGAGGCAGCCCGGTTTGAGAGAGGCGAAACGGAACAGGCTACGGCGACGATCCTGGCGCGGCTTGGAGATCTCAGGGCCGGGTTCGCGGCTTCTGTCACGGATCAGAAGCCCGATCAGGTCGTTCCCTTCGTACGCTGCCTAGCGCGGTTCGCGGCCGAAACGGGTGAGAACGACGATTTCGAAGCCCTCGCCGAAGCCGGCTTTACGGCCGCACGAGAGACCGGCGACTCGACCCTCGAACTCGAGCTTCTTGGTCTTCGCGGCATCGTCGCTCGTCGGTCCGGCCGGATCACGGACGCGCGCGATGCGTGGTCAGCCCGCGTCCGAGCCGCTGAGTCCGTCGGAAACGCGACCGCCGAGTGCGACGCACTCGGCGACTTGGCCGACCTGGCTTTGTCCGAAGGAGACTTGGCGCAGGCCCGTTCGTACCTCCGGGAGGCACGGGAGAAGTCCGACCGGTCCGAAGCGACGGACGTCCAAGTCTGGTTGACGGTCCTCGAAGGGCGCACCGCCCTCGCCGAAAGGGACACGGAAATGGCGCGGCTGTGCCTGAAGGCGATCAGCCAGGCCAAAGTGGCTCCCGATCAGGACTTCTTTCGGCTCCGAGCGGTCTCGGAACTCGCCCGAGGGGTAGGCGAGTCCGCGTTGGCCGAGGCGGCGGCCATCGAAATGGTGCGCTCGGCCATGGTTCTTCGTCACGCGGCCCGAGCCGCGCAGGGTCTCTGGTCGGCCCTCGCCGTTTTCGATACCGATAGCCGGACCTCGGCGTCGGATGACGTGGTCCAAGCACTCTTGCGGCTGCCTCGACGGGTGGATCCAGCCAGTTGGAAACGATCGCGGGACGTGGCGAGGGAACGCTCGTCCGAAGTTCCGGCGTCCGCGTCCCTTACAGCGTTTTGGGCGTCTGCCCGTGCGGTCGTCGACCGTTTCGATGGGTTGTGACCGAGATCACACTCTTCGAGAAGGCCTTACGCGATAATCGCACCGAGATGCATCCACACGGCCAAGATTGGAACATTCGACATGACGATGAAGCAACGCCGATTTCGCCGGCCTGGGTCCCTGGCGCCGGAGCCTTCGTCCTCCTCGACTATCGGACGGGGCACAATCCCACGCACTTAGAGCACTCGGTCGTCTTCCTTCCAGAAAGTTGGGAGTCGCTCTCGGAATTGATCGCCGCCCCCCAAGTCTTTGCGAACAGGGTCCTGAAGTCGTATCGCGAGGTCAACGGTTATAACGTCGCCACGTCGAGGGCCGACCTCAAGATCAACGACTGGCCCTTGGCCGGTCCGGTGACGGTCCATATCGAACCCCTGACGTCGCCCAGCTTCCAGAACCTGGCGGTCCTGGAGGCCTTGTCGCCGCTCTATCCGGGATTCGCGGACCTGCTGTCCATGCCGTCCGAAGAAACGCTCGGATCGACGATAGCGAAATTCAGGAATCGTGTCATCGCGGCGTCGACGATGAACGCCGACCCGACTCAGGTCGCTGCCGCCGGCACCGCGTATGACAAAGAGATCGCGAAGCTTATCGTTAGGGACAAGCCACGCGAAGACAGGAAACAAGATGGGTTCAAAACAGGCGGAGGCAGTGGCCCGTTCGGACGGGGCCCGCGTGGAGGCGGCAGCTTGTTCGAACCCCCGGCGCCCCAGCCTTCGACGTTCGACCTCCAATACATCGTCGAATTCGCGTTGGACACCCGGCTCATCACCGTCCGGTACGTTCCGAGAGCGACCGATTATGCGACCGTCGACGTCGCACCACAGCGATATCTTCGACCGGTCACTCCGGTGACGCGAAACCCCGTAAAGTCCACGAGACTCCACTTCCTGCACTTCGACCTGGACATGTCGGATACGGACGATTATCACGTCGACATGGCCGACCGTAGGGCCGCGTTCGCCATGGACTACCTCGAAAACCCTCTACGGCTCAACGAGATTCTGAAGAACGTGGACATCGGTCCGCAGCCTGAAGCCTACATGGTGATGACCGATGTCCTGACCAACACGGGAAACGTCCTGAATCAGAAGTACGGCGGCCGTACGGTCCGGCCTGTCCTGCAATGGCCTGCGCACAGGGATCCCGTCCTGATCCTGGAGTCCATCCTTCCGGATCCGTCGGCGCCGCAGACGGTTTCGTCGTCACCTACGAACAATCCGACGCCGTGCGTCATCGTCGTCATCGTGAACGGCGAACCTGTCTATATCATCGTCAAGAACTACACCTGATGCCGGCCGACCACCGGTTCCGAACATTGCCTGTGCCAGGATACGACTGACGTGCCGACCAACTCAGAGATCCTGGCGCGGGTGCCACTGTTCCGCAACGTCGGTCCGGAAGGGCTTGAACATCTGGGAGCCGTTTGTTCGCGGAAGACCCTGGCCAAAGGCGAAATCCTGTTCCTCGAGGGCGTCCCTGCCGACTGCCTTTATGTCGTCGTCTCGGGCCGCTTGAGGATCGAGCGTACAGGTGCCGAGGGGCAGACGCAAGTCCTTGGGTTCCGTGCGGCAGGCGAGGTCGTGGGGGAGATGGGCCTGCTCGACTCCCAACCACGGTCCGCCCAAGCTACGGCCTCTTCGGCGTGTCGCTTGCTGTCTGTCCATGGAAGGGATTTCGAGAGAGTCGTGCTCGCACAGCCCGGTGTCGCCCTTGGAATCATGAGGACGCTCGCCTCCCGACTCCGCGAAGCCGGCCAACAAGCGATCGACCGCCGCAGCAAAGATGTGGGGGAAAGACTGCTCGACCTGTTAACGGCGGAGGCCGACGAATCGGGCCGGACGCGGTCGGGCACCAGCCAGTCGACCTGGGCCGACGTCCTCGGCTGCACGCGCGAGACCGTCAACCGCGCTCTTGCGAAATTGGAGTTCGAAGGCAAGCTCCAACGGTCAGGTCGGAGCGTGGTCGTTTCCCTTGGCCGCTCCGACCGGAGACGGACTTAACAGGCGCCGGAAGCGGCTTCGGCTGCAGTTCCGGAACCGACGACGGTCCTCGCTCTGGAAGCCGGGATCGCCGCCCTGGCTGCGCGGAGGAAGCGCTCTCGATAGACCCGACCCTGGGTCGGCGGGCGCCACTGTCTCTGGACCAGGGACAGCGGCGTTTCGACGTCAACCCGTGTGGGACGGGCGGCGTGTGTGCCATTTCTGGTCGACGCCCGCTTCCAACAGTCGGTCGCGGAGCTGACCGGCGTGTTCGGAAACGTGTCGGACGTTGAGCAGGACATGGTCTAACTTCGGGACCGAGTACCAAGGAAACCCCGAATCCTGAGTCTTCAGATCCAGTTTGTCGAACTGCCCGTCGGCCCAGGCGTCGATCCAGTCCCAATACTCCAAGAGTTCAGTGCGCGAGTAGGGGCGGGCATCGTCGCGCTCGTGTTCCTCATCGCTTTCGACCTCGTCCCGATGGTGTTCCCAGCGGACGAAGTCTTCGACCCGTTGCTCAAGGTAGAGGTGCGCATAGAACAGCGTGTGGTACGCGATCCGCCAGAACGACCGTGGCGGCCGGCCCCCGAGCCACACGTCGTCCGGGCACGCATCGATCGCTCCCTTGAGCATGTCCATCGCGGCATGGAACTGGCCCCGAAGGGCTTCGCGCGTCGCGTCCATGGACAGGGTTGTACCTTTGGATCCAAACTTATGAGACAGCGCTCAATGCCGCCCGGGTGTCCAAGGGTCGCTGAAAGCGGGGTTCGTCGCGATCGTCGGATCCGTCAGCGATTCGAGGAAAGCGATCAACGCCTCTTTATCCGACGGGAACAGGCGGAACCCCTTGAGTTCTGGGTCTTTGTTGGGATTGTCGCGCCCGACGCCGGCGTGAGGACCGTCTTTGATCGTCCGTCCACCCGCCGCATAGTGGTCGACGACACCCTCGAGGGTCGCGATGCTCCCGTCGTGCATATACGGCGCTGTGAGCGCGATGTTGCGCAGGCTCGGAGCCTTGAACTTTCCCATGTCTTCGGGCCGCTTCGTATGCTCGGCGACACCGATGCTCGGTTGAGGATAGGACGTCGGCCCCTGCACGTTGTAGAGGCCGTTGTTATGGAATTTGACCACTTTCGCGGGGTCGACGGTCGAAACGGTCGTATCGGTGAACAGTTCCTCTCCGTGGCACCGGGCGCAGTCGAGCCTTGGGCCGACGAACACGAACTCGCCCCGTTTTGCCGCTTCTGAAATCGCACCGATCTCTCCGCGACGGTATCGGTCGTAGGGCGATCCTGCCGAGATCAGGCTGCGCTGGAAGCAGGCCAGGGCCTTGGACACTTGATCGATCGTGTAAGGTCCGTCGTGCCCGGGAAACGCGGCCGCGAAGAGGGGCCCGTACCTGCTTTCCGACTCCAGGGACTTGAGGACGGCGTCCTTTTCGGCACCGAGCTCGACGGGGTGCGTTCCGAACAAGGGCACCGACACTTGCGCTTCGAGCGTCCGGTGTCCGGGATTGCTCCAGGTCAACACCCCTGCGTAGGCGACGTTGACGAGGCTCATCGGGTTCCGAACGCCGGGCTCGCCCGTCGACCCCTGAGTGACCGGACGGTCGTCGGCGAACGCCCGATCGGGCCGATGGCAGGACGCACAGCTCTGGGTGCCGTTTCCGGAGAGTCTCTTGTCGAAGAACAGATGGCGACCGAGTTCGACCTTGGCCGCGGTCATGGGATTGTCGGCGGGGACGATCGGAGTCGGGAAGCCGACGGGCAGTTTCCAATCGTAGGGTCCGTCGACCGGACGGCTTCCACCGAGGGCAAGTCCGAGGGTCAACGGTGCCAGGAACCAGAACACCTTCACCGATCGCTTCATCGCTGCTCTATACCTCTAAGCGAGGGACCGAAAATTCCGACACGTCGTCGGCGTACCGGCCGCTGGACCGACGTCCCGTCCTTTGTACGATTCTTCGCCACCCTCTTGTCACATGTCGGCATTCGCGGCCATGATGCAAGTTCCCATGAAGTTTCTTTGCCTCGGATACTTGGATACTGACTCTTTCGATGCCGCGCCCGACGTGGTCCGCGAGGATATCTTAACAAGGTGTATGGCCCAGTGCGTCCCGTTCCGGGCCACCGGAAAGGTCGTCGCCGAGGAAGGCGTCCAACACTATCGGACGGCGAAAACGATCCGGCCTCAGAACGGCCGACCGACGGTTTCGGACGGGCCGCTCTTCCACAAAAAGGAGCAATTGGGGAGCTTCTTCGTCATCGAGGCGGCCGATATCGAGGAAGCCGTCTCGGTAGCGTCCCTCCATCCGGCAGCGATGTTCGGTGAATACTACGGGTTCGTGATCGAAGTCCGTCCTCTTCAATAGCGGGCGCCGATCAGGGCGCGGCGGTCTGGGAATCGAACGGGCCGGGCCGGTCGTCAGACCGTGCGCCGGTCTGGGCGCTCATGCCGGTCGGACGTCGCCGTTCCGGAACTTCAGCAGGTAAGCAAGGACGTCGTCGACGGTGTAGCTGTCGGCACCCGGAGGCAGGAACCGTCCGATATTGACGAGTTCGTCACCCGCCGTGATGATCGGTGGTTCAACGCTTCCGTCTTTACGGTGCTGAGAGAGCCCGATCGTCGACACGAGACCGTTGCAGATGCACTTGCGGCCGACCGTCTGTTCCAATTCGCCGCCCTTGGCGACGAAATCGTCGACGGGTTCGCTCGCGCACCTGTAGCCGACCGTGCCGTCGTCCTTTCGATAGGGCGTGCGCAGATAGCCCAGATCGCAGATGCGGTCCCGTTTTTCGTAAACGTCGTCGGCGCTCAAGGTGCCTTCCATCTGGACGACCTTGAAGGGGAAGCCTGTCGGGCTCGCGAAGGCGTCGGTCTTGACCGAAATGTTCCCCTTGAGGACCTGCTCGATGACCTGTCGCTTGATACCGGGTTCGATGCCGGACTCCTCGCAGAACGCGAACGCCGTGCCCACTTGGACTCCTTGAGCGCCGGCCTCAAGGGCGGCTTCGAGCATGCACGGTTCGCCGTAGGCGCCCGCCATCCAGAACGGAGCCCCGAGATCGCGGATCACGGCCAAGTCGGGGACGTCTTTCGGGCCGTAGACCGGTTCGTTCTTTGCGTCCAGGACGAGAGGGCCGCGGGGCGGGGCGTTGTGGCCTCCGGCCAAGGGGCCTTCGACGACGAACCCGTCGACGGGAGGCGTGCACTTTTTGATCAGGGTCTGGGCGAGGACCGTACTGCTGATGATCGCGAGGAACTTGGGCCGTGGCAGTTCCGTCATCGGCCAATCGGCGAGGTCCTTCGGGTCGATCCGGTTGTAATACGTTTCGCCGGGAAGGGCACCCGCCACGTCGACCGCATACCCGGTCTCTTCCATCCGGGAGAGCGAGTCCAAAACGCCAGGGATCTGCCGCGGGATTCCTGCGCCCATCAAGACATAGTCGACTCCGGCGAGCATCGCTCCGAAGAGGCAGGAGAGGTGCGTGAGCTGGATCTTCTCGAGCAGGTTGATCCCGACAGGTCCGTTGTGACCTTGCTTGGCCAACCAGACTTCGACGAAGCTGGCGACGACCGAGAGTTCGGTGCCGGCCCGTCCTGTTTGAAGGTTCGGCACCGGCTTGGCTTTGTAAGGCGCAGACTCGGCTTTCCCTTCGGGCACGAAGTACCGGTCCCACACCCGCCGGGCCATTTCCGGAACGGGGAAGGCGTCGAAGGCGCGTTTCAAGACACCGCCCGCGTCTCCGTGCTGCAACCTTCGACTGACCACGGCGTCGATCCCTGTACCCGAGACGACCCCCATATGGCCTCGGGAAGCGACCGCCCGGGCGAGCCTCCAATTGGACACCGCGACGCCCATGCCGCCCTGGATGATCATGGGAAGAGCCATTGACCCGCCAGGTTACTCGGAACGGGCCGGCGGAGGTCGGTCTTGGCAGCCCATCGGCATAAAACCGCCACAAGGAGGCACCTTTCGTCGTCGCACTCGAGAAAATTCCTGAGAAAACCCGACAAACCTGTCGAAAACCCGTAGCCTCGGACGACGACGTTCTGCCGGACCGTTCAGGTCCGTGCACACTGATCGGAAAGAAACCATGACGTTCCTCGTCGCCATCCACCATCCCGACACCTTTGATCCTTCGTCCGTCGACGAAGCGACCCGACTCGACATCGACGCCTTGAACGACGACATGACGGCCGCAGGAGTCAGGATCCTCGCCAAAGGCTTACGGCCTGCCCACGAAGCCAAGTCCCTTCGGGCCCGATCGGACGGTGGCGTCACCGTGACGGACGGCCCTTACCTGGAGACGAAGGAGCACATCGGCGGATTTTGGATCTTGGAGTGTCAGAGCATGGACGAAGCCGTCGAGTGGGGGCGGAAAGCCGTCGGCGCGTGCCGCACGCCCGTCGAAGTGCGCGAGTTCTATTGACAAGGAAGAGTCGGCTCATGACGGCGGGGCGTTCTGGACGGCCCCGTCCGTCGCCCGCTCCGTCAGCACTTCGCCGATTTACGCTTTCGACCGACCGCGCCACGAGCCGTGAACTTGGCGATCTGGTCGGGGGCGTACGGAACCTTGCAGTTGCCGTTCTTGGCGATCGAAATCGGCCCGATCCTCGTCGCAGTCAGGACGGCCAGGTCATGGAGCGGCGCCACGTAGCACCCGACGAACGAGACGAACTGGTTCATGGCCGATTTGACCCGGTCGGGCCGGTCGTGGACGGTGGCTTCGACCTGTTCGAGCAACGCCGTGACCTCCTTCAGGTCGAGCTTCTCGTCAGGCGTGATGGACAGATAGGAGCTGTACGTGCTCCAACCCGCTGCGACGGCGTCCTCTCCGGCGGCTCCGATCCATTTGACCGCGGTGTCCCGAGCATGAGGGCTGCTCCCGGCGACCCAGGGCACGGTGAAATCCGCGACCCAGCCGGGAGCCGCGTTCTGAAGCCACTTCTCAAGATCGGTTTCGCTCATCTTCGAGTCGTCGACGAGCAAACCGGCCAAGTACATCGCGTCGGCGATGCCCGTATCGTACAGTTCGAGCGCGAGGCCATGGTCTCCCTTGACGCGCTTGAGGATCTTCTTCATGTCCTCGACCTTGACTCCGAAGCAAGGCTCTTGCGCGCCGTAGTTCATCCAGATCTTCTTGATCTGTGGGGTTCCGAGCGACTCGAGTTCGGCGACCACCTCTTGGCAGGTCATGGCGGAAGTCTACCGTCGCGGTGTGCGCGCACTTGCCCCCTAGAGGTTTAATCGACCCGTCCATGGACATGATCGAGAACTGCAAAAAGCGGGCGGAGCTGGCGCTGTACCAGTTCCTTCGGAACTTCGGCCACGTTCCCGACGACAAGCTCCATTGGAAACCGGTGCCGTCCGCAAAGAGCGCTCTCCAGATCGCGGCCCACTGCGCGGGTTATAGCGGGGGGTTCGCCGGCATCATCAAAGCCGGAAAGTTCCCGGACTCCGTCGAGGAGTTCCTCGGCCCCATCAATGCCAGGATCCAAAGCGTCACGACCCGTGAGGAAGCCGTCGCCGTCCTCGAACAGGGCATCGCGGACACGCTCGAGGCCCTGGACCACGTCACTCCGGAGCAGACCGCGTCGACGATCGAGACACCGATCGGGCCGACGCCGTTCTTGTTCTTCATGACGATCCCCTCGAACCACCTCGTCAACCACACGGGACAGATCGACTATCTCCAGACCTGTTGGGACGACCAGCAAGTGTATTTCGAGTAACCGTCGGGGACCTCAAGGCGGGCTCGAAGGACACCTGCAACGCGATGGCCGAAGGCGGCACGGTGTGAACTTTCGTTCCACTCGTGCCGCCTAGGTGCGCATCAGCGGCCCACGTAGGTGCGGATAGGAAGACGGAGCCTCGCGTTCACGTCGCTATGAGCGTCGTGCGTCGCCCGTAGGACGAACTCGTCCACCGTCTCGCCCGCTCCCGAGCCGATCCTGCTCACCGTGACGGTGACAGAAACCGGATCGCCGTTGGAGTTCACCGGCGCGTTGGGCGGGTTGAAAGTCGCCGTGTACTGGGACGCGTTCAGCCCGTCTTGCGAGAACGTATAAAGCCCGGCCTTGCCCGTCGGGACGGGATCGAACGTCACGTCGTAGGTGGTCGTCTTGTCCGGATCGGCCGTACTCACCCCCATCAGCCAATCGAGCGAGTCGACTGTGTAGTAAACGGCCGTCGGTGGTTTGGCGGCGACCTGCGTGGCGTACTTGTGCTCCTTCCCGTTCTGGAACTGGTTGTAGAAGTAGTTCTCGAAGCTGAAGGTCTTGGCGATCGAGTTCGTGCGCGGCAAGACCTTACACTTCATCGTATCGATGTCGCCGGGGTCGACGCTGAATCCGCCTGAGTTCGGACTGAACCAGACCAGCGCGTCCACGTCGGCCGTGAAGTTCAAGGGCCTGAATTCGACCATGGTCGTGATCGGGAAAGCTTCTCCGTTCGAAATCTCGAGGGAAGACTCGAACGTTCCTTCGCCGTTGCTCACGAACGGGGCGGTTTCGCGGATCGACGTTGTGGCTGCGGCGCCTACGACGACCTGAAGGTTCACGACATAGTCTGCCGTCGTGCTGTCATCGTCCGAAATCAGCATCGGAATGGAGCGGGAGCCCGTCGGCGCGTTGGCAGGGACACGGACCGTGACTTCGAGGGCGATCCGGTTGTCAAAGGGCCTGTCAAGATACTTACTGGAGCCTGTGACCGTCCATCCGGTCGGCGGGTCCCCGTCGGTCTTGATCGTCAGTTGCCAACCCTGGTCGACCGCTTGGTTTCGGACGGTGACGAGGGCCGAGCCGACGCCCCCCGGTGCCAGGTTCAGTCGGTCCTGGCCGATGACGGCCCAAGGTAGGGAGTCGTCGCTGCCGTCGTTGTTCCCACCGCACCCGTATCTGCCGCCGCACCCCGCAGCGACGAGCGCTAAGAGCAGGGAACACAACGCCGAGAACCTGGGTCGATGGGACATCGAGCGAGACCATACCTAAGTCCGTTCCGCCTCGATCGAGGCGGAAAAAGGGCAAAATTCGTCGCTGAAACCAGGGGCCTCCGTTTTAATAAGGAAACTGTAATCTCATAGTTCGAACCGACAAGCCCCGGCGTCGCGGTCACGAACTTCAGGTCCGGACAGAAAACGACACAAGGCACGCCGACACCGGAGCGACCGGAGCGGGACGTGAGTCGGCTCGAGGTCAGGGTGGTCGGACCGGGTGGCCCGGTTCTGCCCGGCCGGACCCGCGGCACACGGGTCCGGGCCCGGAGAGGGAAGGGCGGGGGACCGAGGGAGGTCGGCGAGGCTTCAACCCTCGTTCCGGACCGGTGTCCGTCCGTTTCTGTTCCCGTCCCGAACGGTCCGGAGGCGTCTGAGCGGACCGCCCATACGACCTCCAGACCTGTCCGAACCTCTTGCGGTCGGGTCGTCGACGGTCAGGGGCGAGGAAGCGCCGACGTGACGACCGTCCGCAACTGACCACGGACTTCACCGAGGGGATGGTTCTGCGTCATGACGGTGACATAGACCAACCCCTTTCGGACGAGCCCGAGCAGCAGCGGCTGCGTCGAAAGGTCGTCCAATTGGAGGCAGGTCGACTGGGACTGCATGTCGGTCCAGTCTCCTGGCCGTCCAAGCTCGCCGATCGGCGGACCGTTCTGACCCGGAGGACCGATGTTGAGCGTGGCCCCCGTGATCTGATGGTACGCCAGGCCCGTGACCGCGATGCTGACGCCGAACCGGCCCGTCGCGTTGTCGTAAGTCAACAGGCAATTGCCTACGGTCGGGCTGGCGTTCGGAGGCACGACTTTGCTGGACACGAGGGTCGTGTCCAAGCCGACCTCGCCATAGATCGTGTCAGTGTGCGCGCCCACGAACACAAAGGAGTAGTTCGTGATCTGGTCCACGCCGAACGTCGACTCGATGTCGAAGGTCGCACGGGCCAGGAACTTGTCGAAGTGCCCACCGTGCCCGATGACGTGCGAACGGGTGACGGAATAGCCTTTGCCTTGCGCATAGTCGTCGGCGTCGACTCGAATCTCGTCCAGGTAGCCGAGCGCGTTCGGGCCCTCGCCGTGGGGCGGGATCAGGTGTCTGGCGAGCCAACCGATCAGCAGCTCGTCGTTGACCTGGTCGGTCTCGGTGACGTTGGTGTTCACCTCCCAATTGGCCGAATCGCTATAGGCGTCGAAATCGTCGTCTGCGACGCCGGTCGGGTCGGTGATGGCCTGCCTGAAGGCGGCGGTCGTGTCTCGGTAGGCGTGCTGGTTCGCGACGCCAGGGCTAGCCAACGCGCCCGACAGCATAAGGGCCAGAGCGGTTTCGCCCCAGCGACGTGACGTTCGTCTCATCGTCCTGCTCCATGTGTTCCTTGTGTCCGGCGGACCGCGCCAAAGCGGCACGCCTATCCCGCTTGGACTCGGCCACGGGCTCCTGGTTCCAGGAAAATCTGCGGTCCTGGCGGAACGCGGATCCAGACGTGGGCGACCGGCCGGGTTTGGACGGGTCGACGCCTTGATCGGGTCTGCCCTCGGACGGACAGGCGGACGGGGCCAAGAGCGGCCGGTGACCTGCGGTCAAGGAGCCGGACAGGTGGCCCGGTCCCGCCCGTGGGCGAGGCTTCAACCCTCGTTCCGGACCGGTGTCCGTCCGTTTCTTTTCCCGTCCCGAACGGTCCGGAACCGTTTTCCAAGAGAGTTTTTTTGTTCCAGAAGAGACTTTTGCCGTTCCCGAACGGTCCGGGACCGTGTTCCAAGATTCTTCTCTTGTTCGAGAAGAGACTTTTGTCGTTCCCGAACGGTCCGGTGCCGTTTTTCAAGGGTGTTTTCTTCTTTGGAAACGTCGGTGACCCTTGGGCGACGGGCCCCGACCGGGCGGCGGGCGTCCGAAACTTGACACGATTCGGTACGAGGGCCTAAGGAATTTCGTCCAGGGCTCCGATGACTGCTGTATGCCGACTTATTATCATACGAAGAAGTCCAATTTCGCGGCCTGGATGGCGAACTTCCAGTCCGTCGCAGCCGCCAACGCCTTAGCTTTACAGCTCGATGTGAGCGAACTTTCCGAAATCGCCGCGGCCAACACGCAGTTCGCCGCTTCCTTCAGCGCCCAAGAGACGGCCCGTGCGGCGGCGAAAGGCGCGACCGCCCTCTGCGACCAAGAATGGTCCGAGGCGCTCGCGGTCGTCGCGAAGTACAACGCCCAGTTCCAGGCGATCCCCAACATCAACCCGGCCCTGCTCGGACAGCTCGGTCTGAACGTCCCCGGCGGGGGCGGCACCGTGCCCGTCTTCGCCCCGAGCGACCTCAGCGCGACGGGCAGCAGCAACGGTGTCAACGCGCTCCGCTGGAACAGGAACGGCAACGAGAGCGGCACCACCTATGTCATCGAGGCCAGCTACGGCGAGTCCGGCGCGTGGCAGATCGTGGACAACTCTTCTCGCACGAAGTTCGACCACGACGGCCAGACCCCGGGTCAGTTCGTCCGTTACCGCGTCTACGCCCAGTGCGGCGCGACGAAAAGCGCACCTTCGGGCACGGCCTCGGTCTACGACCCGGGCGCGGGGCTGAGCCTGGTCGATGGCGGCCAACAGGCGGCCTGACGCCGGCCGTCCCCGCTTCGTCGTCTTTCGTGACCTTGCCATGGCCCCTCGCTCGTCGGGGGGCCTTTTCGTGTCCGCTTAGTCGTGGGTGCGACCGGGGCACCCACGGGCGGCCCGGACCTGCGCCCCTGTCCCTTGCTACGGGCCGTTCTTCGCGGGGAACCTCTTCGGGACGGGCGTAACACCAAGGGGCTGTTCGGCGACATTGGCCGTGCCCCTTTCGGATCCGAACCCGGCACCAGGAGGCTCAACGAGGATTGGTCGGTGCAAAAAGATCGTCGAACGGACACCCACGAGGCCAAAGGGGAGTCTTGGTGCCTCCGCTGGAGCGAGACTTGCCTTCATCGGGGTTCACGATCGCGTTGTCGCCCAATCGAGCAATGTCCCCGATCGGCCTGTTCGTCCCCTCCTTCGGAGGCAAGACGGAAGAACTCCTGCCCGGCCTGGCGGTGGGCCGCAAGAACATCCATACGAAGTTTTGGCCCGTGTGCTGCCACATCCGCGCGATCTCGGCGAACAGGTCGGCGTGCGAACCCCCTTCATCGGGATTGGAGTCGCTGCCCTTGGGCTCGTTCGGGTCTCGTTGTTGAGGCTTGTTGATCACCTCGGACATGGCGAACCTTCGAACGACGTTGCCATCGGAAGCGACGACTTCATAGACGGTCTCGACCACGAAAGCCCCCCCCTCATAGAGTGTTTGACGTGTCTCCTTTCGGACGACATCTCCATCGGCAAGGGCAAAGTCTTCTCCCTTAAAGCCACCACCACTCGCTTGACCTCTTGCTGCAACGTACATCGATGTTAGCGCGTCTTCGGCGTCGCGTCCATAAGAGAAGTCCCGAGTGACCCTTGAATCGCTGTACCCAGACCCAGTTTGGGTTCCAGAGCGTGAGTCGCCCACAGTCGTGATCGATCGCGGTCTTTCACCGTTCGGCCCGCGAGAGATCCATCCATCGACCGGGCGCATGCTTGGCCCGCCTGCGCGGCCTCTCCCGCGGCCTTGCGCGTCCCGGCCGTCGCCTTTCAGCACGCTAGAGGGATTGGAACCCGCTTTGGGTCTCCCTGGGCCGCCGATGCCGGGGAGAGGATCCTTGAGGCGGTTGGCTCCTTGTTGGCGACGCCAGAGTTCACGACCGGCCGCAAACGGGCCGCCGTTGTTGAAGAGCGCATCAAGATGCTTGAGTGTGCGCGGATCGACGCGTCCACCTTCGAACACCTTCATAAGGCCAGGCGGCACAAGGCACTTGCCCAGGCCCAGGGGGCGTGTCTGGTTGACGATGTAGCCAGCCAGTTGAGGGCCTTCCTGCGTCACTCGGACGAGGACCGTCGCGAACGAGTGCTCAGACTTCCGCTCATTGCTCGTCAGTTGCTCGAGTACGGACGCCTCGCCAGAGTCGGACACTTTGACGACGAAGTGCCTCGAGACCAAGGCCGTCGCCTTTTCACTCCAGTTCACTGTTGTCGCGCCTTTTGTTCGGGCGATTTTGAAGGCCGCCTGTTCCTGTGCTGAAGACACCGCGGCGAGTCCGATGAACGAAATCGCGGCAACGCCGACAGCAACCCGCCGAGTCAGTAAGAAAACAGCCATTTCTAACTCCGATCCGCGCTGGAGGTGTCGCTACAGCGCGGTTACCTTGAAGGAGCACCGTACCAGTCATTTAAAGTCGTTGTCAAGTTTGCGACCCGGGCCTTGACCGGGCACTTGTCGCTTAACGCACGAGGTACGCGGCGCCCTGGGTGGGCTGTTCCTGGGGATTGGATCTTGACCCTTGTCGGAATTTCCGGGAGGCGACAGTGTCCGCCCAGCCATGGGTGCGGTGTGGCCGACCTTCGTCGGGGTCCACGAAGGGTCCGGCCTGACCAAAGTCAGGTGCGGCCGGGTGGGAGCGTGCCGGACAATGGGCTGTCGGGAGATTGAAAATGGTTTTGAAGAACGCGCTTGTATTAGCCCTCGTTTCGGTCGCTTCGGCCTCACAGGCCCAAGACAACGCCGTCGGCATCACGTTCACAGGACAGACGTACAAGGTCGACGTCAATAACGGGGTCGGTGCACCGTGGGTCGCGACCGGACTGACCGGTACGAACTGCCTTGCGTTCTACAGCAGCGGTTGGTACACCGTCGACATCGCGGGACAACTGTGGCGGATCCAAAGCAACGGGAGCTTGAACCTGGTCTACCAGCTTCAGTTGGGCGGGGCGACCGACGTGAGGGCCCTTGCCTTCGACGCCGGAGGAAAGATGTTCGCCGTGGTCAACAAGACCGCCTCGGACGAACTGTGGGCGATCGACCCGGTGAGCGGGGTCGGCACCCTCGCCGGGCCGATGGGCAGCACGACGGTCCAAGGCCTGGCGGTTTCGACGACGGGCCGGATGTACGCCTACGACGTTTCGACCGCACTCACCGGCGGGTTGCTTCTGGTCGACCGGGCGACGGGTGCGACGACGGACCTCGACCATGCCTCGCCAGGTCAATCGGGCATCCAAGACCTCTTTCCGAGCGCCGGCACGATCGGCGGCGGCCGCGACAGCCTTTTCGTCCTCGACCCGAATTCAGGTTCGGAGTTCCTCTTGGGTTCGGGAGGTTATTCCGACGTGCGAGGTTGGGCCCGGAGGCAGACGGTCTCGGAGATCGATGCGACGGTCGTCAAGCTCGGCAAGCTCGTCCAAGGAGGCGCTTCTTCGCTCTTGCACAGGGACGGGAACATGATCCGGGTCGACAAGTTCTTCGTTCCGAACGCGACCGTCCCGCCCGTGAACGTCGAAGTCGAGTTCGATAACGGTTTGGATCCGAGCACCGTCCTGAGCACCGGGTTCCATTGGACGGGCAACGTGACCACCAGCGGCAGTTTCAGGCTGACGCTCGAGGTCTTCAACCGTCAGACGAGCCTTTGGGAAACGCTGGTCGCGACGACGGTGCGCCAGACGGAGACGGACCGGAACGCTTCGATGGCCGGGAGCATGTCGGCCTATGCGGACGCGAACGGCCGTGTGCTGACGCGGTACACGGTGAAACCGACCGGCCCCATCGGCAGCCTGGGTTGGGGGGTCTTGTGCGACATGTTCCGTATGGAGCAGATCGCACCGTTCTAGGGTCGTGCGCCGAGGATGGGGGCCCGTTGTGGCGGCCCGTTAACGGACGGGCCGTGGCCCTTCCTAGCCTCCACACTTTTGGCCGGGCGTACGGCGGAGTCGAGGCGAGGGCGGAGTGTTGAGGCAGCCACGGCTCGCAAGAAGCGATGGCGAGCGTGTCATCAACTCTGCGAGGTCACTCAGTCGAGAATCTCTGACAGTCCAGAGCACGCAACGCCGGAGAGTCGCCAACGAGCGGTCAGAGGGCGGAACTTCGCATAGTCTGCTGCTCGATCAAGGCCCGAAAGCGAGACCGGCTGCGGGGTGGAAAGAGGATTGTCCTGGTTCAAGGTCGAGGGGTACCTTGTCGGCATGTTCGCCTCTTTGGTCATCGCCGGATTACTCGCGGATCCACCCCAGCAAAGTACGCGACGGTATGACCGGGACGCCCAACCCCTCTTGATCCGGCCTCTCACGACCGGCATCGCAGGCGGGCTCTCAGCATCTGCGAACACTAAAGTATCGCTGACCGGCCTGACACAAAGCCAATGGAAGGCGTTGACGGACGGATCCGTCCGGAACCGCGCCATCGTCGAACCGGGAAAGTCGGTGAAGGCGACCGTGGATTACAAGCAGCCTGTTTCCGCTAAAGGCATCGAGTTTTTCTTGGCCGGAGGGGCTCTGAACTACTCGTTGACACTTCGGGCGGCGGACGGGACGACGAAGGTCATCACGCGAAGCGCGAATCCTGCCGACAAATTGCACCTCTTTCCCGCGATGGTGGTGCAGCACCTCGAACTGACACTCTCAGTCCCGCGAGGCTCGTCTCAGGTGCGAATCCAGGACATTCAACTCCAAAAGACGCTCAAGCCCGTCTCGCTCGAATTGAAGTTTGACGCGAACGGTAGTCAGAGCGACAGTACTCCAGGCATGATGCACCGAAGCTCGGTCAACGCGACATTCACGGTTGCCGACTTCACGTATTCCGAGCGGGTCGATCCGACCGCGTGCACGATGCGGGTGTTGGAGGGCCCGGGCCGGGTCGACCGATGGAACAACGTCGTTGCGACGGGAGCTGGCAAGATCACGGTCGAAGCCGAGTTCGCCGAGGCGACCGTACGAAAGACCATCCAGGTGCGGACTCCGGTCTTAGAAGACGAGACTTTTGTCGACCCCGTCCTGGCAAAGCCAATGGCGGGATGTAAATGGGAGATCCCTGTCGTCGCTGTGCTGGTCATTCCGACAAGCGACGGAAAAACCGTCAGGGCAGGCAAGTCGGCGATGGAAGACCTCAAAGGGCTTCCTTCGATCGAAAACGCCAAGCAACTGGGCCTTCGACAGCTTCGTACAGCCAAGTACATGATGGAGGAGGCGTCGCGGTTCCGTGGATACAAGAACCCGGGTGCCCCGCCCTCCCTTGGATTCAAGTGTCTCGAAGTCCGAGTGGTCTACGAGGACCTGCCCACCATTCGGAACCCGTTCCTGTCAGAAGACCTCCGTGACGTCCCTTATTACGACTATGGAAGGATGGTCTCGCGTGTCGATGGAGTCGCCCAGGTCGAAGAACGAGGGGCTAAGCAGTTCTGGTTCTTCAGCCCCTTTGTCGATGGGGTCACTCTCTCGGAAAGTAGGGCCTATAGCCCCACGACATACCCGATCGAAGTTTCGAACGGGTTCGACGTGATGTGGGAGATCTTGCCCCTCAAGAAGCACTACATTGTCTATCACTTCAATTTGGGGCAATACATGAGCCTCCATACCGTGGGGCACCAGTACGAATCCATGTTCGACTATTTCGCAAAAAGGCAGGAGGGAGTCCATGACATGTTCGTCAAGCAGTTCGTCGGACCGGACGGTAGGAACAGGGTCGGGAGCTGCCACTGGCCGCCGAACGCAGCCAAAGAATACGATTACTACAACGCGACGCCGCGAATGAGCGACATCGAGGACTGGAGGCCGGAAGGTGGGCCGCAGAAACCGATCTCCTGCAAAACGTGGGAGAGCATCCCCTATCGGACTCCGGAAGGTGAATCCCTCAAGACCCCACAATCGGTCTGGCAATCGGACGGCAACTACTACGTTTACTGGATGCAGAACATGCCCGGGCTCGACAACGGCATCCCTTATAAGGGAGGAACGATGTCGAACTGGTGGTACATCGTGGCCGACTTCGAGGCAGCCCTGAAATCAGGGTACGGGCTTACTGTTCCCTAAAGTGCAGGGGAACCGGTAGACTCCCCGCCGTGACGCCAATCTTGTCACTCGCCGTACTCATGGCTCAGGACCGACAGACGACCCGGCACGACGACCTTTTGTCCCACTTTATCGGCAAGTGGCGCATCACACGCGAGTTCAAGAAACGCACGGCGGTGAACACCGCCACCGTCTCTTGGGAGCTGGACGGACACTGGTTGCGCATCGACATGAAGGACGTCGCCAAACCAAGCCAATATGCGGCGCACGTCTATCTCACGCGCATGCTCGACGGGACGTACTCGTGCCACTGGCTCGACACGTTCGGGGGCACGTTGCCGGAGTCCTTGGGCGTCGGCAAGAGGGTCGGCGACTCGATCGTGATCGACTTCAAGGACAAGGACGGCGAACTTCGGAACACGTTCACCTGGCATCCGGATTCGAAGACGTGGACGTCGCACATCGAGCAGACCGACGCGAAAGGGGTCTGGACGGTCTTCTGCACGGACACCTACAAGAAGCGTTCCTGACCTGGTCCGTCGAAAGTCGTTGGGGGTGCATCGCCTGATCCGTCGAGCCTACGAAGCTGGGCGCCAAATTCCGACGTTGTGTGTCTCGCGACGGAAGTCTAAGATAGCCCTCTCACATCTCCCGCCGTGCTGTCGTCGACAGCTTGACATGGGTTCGGCCTAGCGTACAATGCGATCATGTCCTCCGCCGTCATCATTCCTCGCCTTGTGGCGACGAACGTGCTCGCGTCAGCGTTGATCTCGCTCGCGCCATGTGCCCCGCCGCGATATTTGTTGGAGCCGATCGAACCCACGTCCCCTGGAAGGATGAGTCTTAGCGGCTTGGACGATCAGAACACGGTCTACGGAAGCCTCTACGACCCGGTCACGCGGACCTTTAAGCCGTTTTCGAAAGGCTCCAACGGTGAGTCGATCCTCGATTCCGGGCCCTACGGCCAGGGCGTGATCAGCGCCGTGACGGGACCCATCGGCTTCGGGAGGTGTTTTGACGCAGTGTCGACCCGGGCCGCCTTCTGGCAAAACGGCACGCTCCATCTGATCGGGCCTACCGACGGCTTCGAAATGGCCGAGGCCTACGGCGGCGCTCCGGACACCGCGATCTACGGCTACGCCCGGTCGGGCACGGAAGAGGGCGAAGTCATGTTGCGAAACGGCACCATGACGCCTTTACCGTTCCCTCACCACCAGTTCGAGCAGGGCCGAGGGGTCGCCGCCGCGAACGCAAAAGGGAAGGCGGTCGGCTTTGACTCCTTCGTTCCGACCATCATCTCCAACCCCCTGAGTTGGGACTTCGGCGTGCTGACCGTCCACCCGGCCTTTGAAGACTACGCCTACGCCGTCGACGTGAACGACAACGGCGAGTTCGTCGTCAACAGCAGCGACAACGGCGGGTACCACTATTCACGGGTCTTTTCGAACGGCGTCTGGACGCGACTGCCGGGGTTACAGTTCGGAGGAAACGGCGTCCTAGGCGGCGCGATCAACGATCGCGGGACCGTCGTGGGCAGAGTGGACAGGGTCGTCGGCACCGACCGAGGAATGTCGGTCTGGACGAAGGACGGCACCTACTCCCGGTACCCGTTCCTCGACCTCGTTCTGTTCAACCCGGGGTGGGAGATCACCGAACTGACCGACATCAACAACAAGGGCGTCATTCTCGGACGCTATAAGTCCGGCTCACTGTCCAAGTACTTTCTCGCCAAGCCGTTGTCCCGGAGTGCCGGATCCTGACCGAGAGCCCGGTCTGTCTCGTGACGCAGGAGTGGAACAGGACCGAGGGATAAGAAGAACATTCCCCCGGGATTGAAGAAAAAATCCCCGGAAAGAAAGAACATTCCCCTGGGTTTAAAGAAAAAAACCGGGGGAAGGAAGAAAATTTCCCCGGTTTTAAAGAAAAGAGCCGAGGGAAAGAGAAAAATCTCCGGGGGAACAAAGAGGGCTTCCCGGGAAAAGAAGAAACTTTCCGCGGATTCTTTTCTCTTTTCCCGGGGAAACGGGAGAGAAAAGTCGGTGATCGCCCTAAAGACACACGGAAACGGGCCGATGAAGAATGCTAGGCGTGTGCCGGTGGCAGCCTAGGGATCGACAGTCATGTCCTACATTACCGAACTATCGTCTGACGGGAGTCTCAATACCGCACTGGCCAACTTCAATGCCCTGTGTGTTCAATTTACGGCCCAACTTTCCCTGCAGCCGGCTGATCTGATCGCGATCGCCGCTGCAGCGAGCCAGTTCAACACGGCGCTCAACGCAGCGACTGCCGCGAAGCAGACATCGAAGGGAAGCGTGGAGGCGAAAGACGTGCAGAAGGCTGCGAGCAAAGCCGTTATCGCCAAGTATGCGAAGATCTTCCGCGCCAATCCGGCGGTCTCCGACCAGCTCCTGGAGCAGCTCATGCTGCCCCACCACAAGACCCCGGGCGCAAAGACCCCGCCGACCCAACCGCTCGACCTGGTCGGCAGCGCCGACGGGCAGGGGCTCGTCACGCTCAAGTGGAAGCGCAGCGGCAATATCGAGGGGACGAACTTCCTCGTGGAGGCGCGCACCGCGCCTACAGGGGAATGGACGATCATGGGGAGCACGACCCGCGTCAAAACGACCTTCCAAGGCACGCCGGGCGACTACCTCGCCTTCCGCGTGACGGCCGTACGGAACAAGCAGTCCTCTCCGCCGAGCGTGCCGTTCGTGCTGTGGGACGGTTCGACGGGCGAAGGCTTCGAACTGAAAGTGGCCTGACACAGCCGCTGCGCGAAGGGAGATGGGGCGAGGGGAGGAGGGCACCGTCTTGCGGCCATTGAGACACGCCCTCACCCCGCCCCCTCTCCTCCTTACCCTGTCAACCGGGGGGTTGGTCTGACAAAGAAAGAGGTGGGTCCTGCCGGATCTCCACCCCCTAGCCCCCTCCTCATGTGACCGGACAAGACACCCAGCCACACGAGGAGGGGGGAGCGGACTTTAGAAGTCCATGTCGCCCATTCCGCCACCCGGCATGGCCGGGGCAGCCTTCTTGGGCTCAGGCTTCTCGACGACCAGCGCTTCCGTCGTCAGGACGAGGCCCGCGATGGAGGCGGCGTTCTGGACGGTCGAGCGGGTGACCTTGGCGGGGTCGACGATGCCGGCCTTGCTCAGGTCGACGATCTCGCCCGTAGCGGCGTTGAGGCCGAAGCCGTTCTTGGCTTCGCGCACCTTCTCGACGATCACGCTGCCTTCCCAGCCGCCGTTCTCGGCGATGGTGCGGAGCGGGGCTTCGAGGGCGCGGCGGACGATCATGATGCCGGTGAGCTCGTCGCCCTCGGCCTTGATCTTGTCCAGCGCGGACTGGGCGCCGAGCAGGGTGACGCCGCCACCCGTGACGATGCCTTCTTCCACTGCGGCGCGCGTGGCGGAGAGGGCGTCCTCGTAGCGGTGCTTCTTCTCTTTGAGCTCGGTCTCGGTGCTCGCGCCGACCTTGATAACGGCGACGCCGCCGGAGAGCTTGGCCAGGCGCTCCTGGAGCTTCTCACGGTCGTAGTTGCTGTCAGTGTTGTCGATCTGGGACTTGATCTGGTTGATGCGGCCCATGACCGACTGCTTCGTGCCCGCGCCTTCGATGATGGTCGTGTCTTCCTTGGTGATCACGACCTTCTTGGCGGTGCCGAGCATGTCGAGGGTGACGTTCTCGAGCTTCGTACCGAGGTCTTCGCTGATGAACTGGCCCTTGGTGAGGACGGCGATGTCCTCGAGCATGGCCTTGCGGCGGTCGCCGAAGCCGGGGGCTTTGACGGCCGCGATCTGCAGCACGCCGCGGATCTTGTTCAGGACGACGGTGGCGAGAGCTTCGGCCTCGACGTCCTCGGCGATGATGAGGACCGGCTTTCGGGCCTGGGCGGCCTTCTCAAGGAAGGGAAGGAGGTCCTGCGCGCTGCCGACCTTCTTCTCGTGGATGAGGATCAGCGGGTTCTCGAGGACGGCTTCCATCCGCTCGGGGTCGGTGACGAAGTACGGCGAGATGTAGCCGCGGTCGAACTGCATGCCTTCGACGATCTCGACGTTGGTCTCGCGGCCCTTCGACTCTTCGACGGTGATGACACCGTCCTTGCCGACCTTGTCCATCGCGTCGCTGACCTGGACGCCGATCTCGGCGTCGTTGCCGGCGATCGTGGCGACGAACTGGACCTGCTCCTTGTCTTTGACCGTCTTGGCTTCCTTCTTGATGTATTCGACGACGGCCTCGACGGCCTTGTCGATGCCGCGCTTGACGGCGATCGGGTTGCCGCCGGCGGCGACGTAGCGGAGGCCTTCGGTCACGATCGCCTGGGCGAGGACGGTGGCGGTGGTGGTGCCGTCTCCCGCGACGTCGTTGGTCTTGGAGGCGACCTCTTTGCAGAGCTGCGCGCCCATGTTCTCGTAGGGGTCTTCGAGCTCGATCTCCTTGGCGACGGTGACGCCGTCCTTGGTGATCGTGGGCGAACCCCACTTTTTGTCGAGGACGACGTTGCGTCCTTTGGGGCCGAGCGTGACCTTCACGGCATCGGCGACTTTGTTGACGCCCCGCTCGAGGGCTCTGCGGGCGGTTTCATCGTAGAGAAGTTGTTTGGCTGGCATGGTTTTTTTGTTCGGGTTGGTTCGGGTGGTTCGGGTGGTTCGGGTGGTTCGGGTTGGTTCGGGTTGGTTCGGGCTTATTCGGTGGTGGAGTATTCGGCGATTTCTTCTCGGAGGGTCCCCTGGGAGACCTTTTCGATCAGGTTCGTCAGCTTGGTGCCCACGATAGGTACCAGGCTCTCGATCTCTTGTGGTGTTTCGGCGATTCCTAGATCGGCGGCAATCTGAAGCAAAGTCTCGACCTCGTTCAGAGATCCCTTGGCGATCCTGAGGAACCTGCAGTACTCACCGCTCGATCGTCGGCCGTAGCCTTCAGCGATGTTGCAGGGAACTGAGACCGCAGCTCGCTGCAGTTGGCCAATGAGGCCGAAACGTTCTTCTTCCGGAAAGCTCCTGCAGTGCCCGTAAACAAGCACTGCCCGTTCGCGACCGAGTTTCCAAACGTCGAGATCTTTGTAACCTGCCATTCCGTTCAGCCGGACTTCCGAACCACCGAACCACCGAACTCCCGAGCGCTCCGTCCTTACTTCACGATCGCGTAGATCTGGTCTTCGTCGAGGATCGTGAAATCCTTGCCGTCGAGGGTGACTTCGTTCCCGCCGTACTTGCTGAAAAGCACGCGGTCGCCCGCCTTGACGCTGAGTTTGTTACGGTTGCCGTTATCGAGGGTGCGGCCTTCTCCGACGGCGACGACTTTGCCTTCAGTGGGCTTTTTCTTCGCGCTGTCGGGGAGGATGATGCCGCCGGAGGTCTTTTCTTCGGCCTCCAGCACCTCGACGACCACCTTGTCTCCTAGGGGTTTGATGTTCGCCATGTTGTCTTGTTCTCCTGCCGGAGCGGCCCTTGAGGGCTTGGCTTCCGACGCGGCGGGTTGGCACTCGCCGCTTGACAGTGCCAATTATGGCCGGGAAATCAACCGGCGTTGGCAGAGTCGGGACCAGAGTGCTAACAAGGCTCGGTGTCCGGGGACAAAGGTGATCCAGTGAGGGAGTGAATGCAGGGAACGAGTGAACGAGGGGACGTTGTCCGGTCAGAATGCCGGTATGGGTACGGTGCACACCATTCTCGTCTCTGCGGTCGCGGGTGCGGCTTCGTCGGCTCTCGTGATGTACGCAGGCTCCGTGTCGTTACAGGATGTGACGCCAGGCGTCACGGAAACCGGTCACACGAACATTTCGGGCTATGCGCTCGCAGGCCGGTTCGGCGCCGGAGTGAGTCCGACGTTGGCCAGGGTGCAGGTACAGGCGACAGGCTCGCTTCAGGGCGTGCGCAGCCTCTCGGACACAGGGGTCGCGGTCTACGGCCAGAGCAACGCGACGAGCGGACTCGGGGCGGGCGGCTATTTCACGAGCAAGAGCGTGGGCGGTCGAGCGGCCGTGGTCGACCAGTTGAGTCCGACGGGGACGACGATCGGGTTGTTCGCGAACGCGGTCAGTTCGGAAGGGACGGGCGTGTTCGGCCGGGGACGGGCCGCTGGAGTCTACGGCGAGACGGCGGGGAACACGGGTGCGGGGATCTACGGGAAAACGACGAGCTCTTCGCAACAGTCGTCGGGCGGTCTTTTCGAAGCTCCGGGTAATGCGAGGGGCCTCGTATCGAAGACCATGAACGGCTTTAACTCGGGCGAAGCAGGCCTGTTCGAAAGCGACGCGGGTAACTACGTCGTCAAAGTCCGTGGATTCGGGTCCGGTGCCGGCATCGGGATCTCGACGGCCGCAGGAGGTTCAGGGGTCTCGGCCTATGTCGGCAACCCGAACACGTCGGTGGGGAGCAGCAACACGGGCGGCGTGTTCCGGAGCGACATCGACAACGCTTATGGCCTGGTCGGTTACGGTGGAGGCGTCGGAGGCCGGGGCGTGCGGGCGACCACACCGTCCGGAACAGGCTACGGTCTGCTCGCCGAGAACACGGGCGGCGGCTCGAAAGTCGCGATCCGGGCCGTCGGCAACACCGAAGCGACGGGCACGAAGTCGTTCGTGATCGACCATCCGCTCGATCCGGCGAACAAGCTGTTACGGCACTATTCGGCGGAGGGCCCGGAGCCCTATCTGATCTACCGGGGAACGGTGAAGCTGGGGGCGGACGGCAAGGCCTGGGCGGTCCTGCCGCTCTACTTCGCGCAGATCGCCGAACAGCCGCACTATCAATTGACGGCGGTCGGGGCGCCCTCCGAGGTCTACGTCGCGACCGAGGTCCAGGGGAACCGCTTCCAGATCGGGGGCGGCAAGCCCGGGCTCAAGGTGTGCTGGACGGTCACGGCTTTGCGCAACGACAAGTATGTCCAGAAGTACCCGCTGGAGAAGGAGCCGATGAAGGCGGACGGCGAGCGCGGCAAGTTCCTCCACCCCGAACTCTACGGTGCGAAGCCGGAAGCGGCGCTTCATCCAGACTCGGCGGTCCTCAAGAGGTAAGGCTCCGATGAGATGGCGACCGGGGCTGGACCGACTCGGCCCCGGTGTCCCCCCACGCATGCCGTGACACCTTTCCGGCACGGAACGTGCATGTTTTCGCTTCGGAACGCGGCCAAAACCGGCGAATCGACCCGGGACGAGGCGTCTCGACACGGGAACAATCGCCCGTGGCGGACGTCAAAAGGGGAAGAGTCCCTGTCGATCGTGGTCTGAACCGCGGAAGACCGTTCGAGAAGGTGTGCTATGGAGAAAGCGAGCGAAGCCGTCGTGGCCGAAACGACGGTGCACGACACGTTGTTCGACCCGAAACTGCTGGACCTGGTTCCGGCCAAAGTGGCCGTCGCCAACCGGGTGTTGCCGATCGGTCTGAGCAGCGACGTCCTCGTCTGCATGGCAGAGGAGCCGGACGATCCGTACCTGATGTCCCGGTTGAGGTTCCAACTTCAGCGGGACGTTCGCTTGATCCCGGCTCGGCCCGGGTTCGACCGCGCGCTTGAAGAGGCGTACGGCGGCGACCCGTGCCCGGAGACGGAAGACCTCGTTTCGGCCGTGACGGCCCCGCTCGAAGGCGTCGTCCGCCAGCGCAAAGGCGTCAGCCACCGGCCCTGGAACGCGGCTCCGAAAGTCATCGCGGTGACGAGTGGTAAGGGCGGCGTCGGCAAGACCACGATGACGGCCAACTTGGGCATCGCCCTAGCCCGCCTTGGGCTGACCGTCGGCGTCATCGACTGCGATTTCGGCCTGTCGAACCTCCATGTGATGCTCGGCATGAGGCCCGTGCACAAGTTGCCCGACGTCCTTTCCGGCCGGGTCCCCCTGCACGACGGTTTCGAGCCCGGCCCGGAAGGACTGAGGGTCCTTGCCGGCGCGACGGGTTCTCCGGAACTAGCGGAGCTGACTTATGCGCGGCTGTCGCGGGGCGGCGTCTCGACGGAAAACCTGAAGCGGATCTTCGACATCGTGTTCCTGGATACGGGTGCAGGAATCGCCCGCGGTGCGCTGTCGATGCTGACGAACGCGGACGAAGCGTTGTTGGTCGTGACTCCGGACCCTTCGTCGGTCCAGGACGCTTATGTGACGCTGCGCGTCTTGACGGAGCGCAAGCCGATGATGCGGGTCGGGTTCGTCGTCAACGACGTGAAGGACTCGTCGCAGGCGTCGGACGTCGCGGCAAAGTTCCAGACGTTTTCGGCCCTTCACCTCGGATGCCAGTTGCGTTATCTGGGTAGCGTCTCACACGACCATGCGGTCGAAAAGGCCACTCGGAGTCGGTCTCCCGTGGTCCAGTCGGCTCCAAAGAGCCGGGCGGCCCGGGACATCGAGGCGTTGGCCTACCGGTTCAGCGGCATTCCGAACGAGCGCTTGAACCTGTTCCAGCGGATCGTCGAAAAGCTCGACTTCGCTTAGGCGCGCAGAAAGCTTCGCCAACGAAAAGGTTACTCTCCTGCAGATATGCGGGAGACTCGGATTCCACGGCCTAACCTGTAGCCCCTGATGCCATAATCGGACGTTATGCGCAGTGCACTGTGCGTTCTGGTCGCATGTGTCGTTACACTGGCCCGACCCGATGCGACGCCGAGTTGGCTGATCGGCGGGCCCATGTCCGGAAATTCTATAGTGGGATGCGTCTCCAATGGATCGAAGGTCGTGACGACGGGAGGAACCATGGCGCACGCCCTCTGGTCGACGGTTACTGCTAAACTCGAGAATTCCTACCTCGAAACCTACTTAGCCATTGGCGTCGCGCCTACAAAGGGGCTTGTGGCCTATTTCGCAAACGGCTATCTACGAGTCCGAAATTTGCAGGGAAACATCCTCGGCACCTGGAAAGCCCATGACACCTTCGGCACGATCTCAATTGCGTTTTCTTCGGACGAGGAGTACATCTACAGCAACGGTTCAGACGGCTTGCTCAAAAAGTGGCGGCTATCTGACCGTTCGCTCATCTGGAGCATTCCGAGTCCGGGGTCGACCATGGCCGTTTCCCCTCAAGACGATCTGGTCGCCGTAACCGGTGCGGTCACGACGTTAATCGACTCTGCAACGGGGGCCATCCAGGACACTATCGTTCATAGCGGCGGCACTGGAAAGGGAATAGCTTTTTCGCCAGGAGCGGACTGGCTGTGCGTTACGACTCAAGGCGGGATGCTGACGGTGTACAACCTTGTACTGGGTACGATCGTCTATCAGCAATCGTTTGGAACTAGCACCCTCAGCATTCCGAGTTTTTCTGGCGACGGAGGTCGGTTAGTTTTCACCGACTGGAACAGTGGTGTCAGGGCCAGGGTCTTCGACACGTTGACCTGGACACAGCTTTTTGCAACGCCTTATGACTCGGCCAACAGCCAGGGTCAGGCCGTTTTTGCACAAGACTCTGATCATATCCTGTGCGCCGGAAGCATCGAAAACCTGTCGCAATTGACGGAGTGGGACTTACAAAGTGGCTTGCCCATTGCGTCTTTCGTGAAGCAACATTCAGAACCGTACGGAATGGACGTCAGTAGAGACGGCACTAAGCTCTATGTCCAGGATAAGCCGTCCAACGTCAACGTGTTCGATGCGTCAAGCGGAGCGCTGATCGAAAGGTGGGGCCCATTTCCTGGCTCGAAAGGCGCACTGGCTGCCAATCCTGCAAGTGATACGATCGCATTCGGATCGAACCCCGTGATGGTGTGCAGGTCGACGGACGGCACTGAACTAGGCAGGATCACAAAGTCTGCGCTGTCGATGAACTTTTCCCCAGACGGGCAGTACTTGGCACTCGGAGTTTCGGACCACATCGACATTCATCGGACGTCTGATCTTAGCTTTGTCAAAACTATAAGTGCAGGTTTCGACCAAGTCAACGCTTTTGCGTTTTCAGCCGACGGCTCCAAGATCGTTCTTGGTTACTACAAGAATGTTTATTGCGTCGATGTCGCTACCGGGGCCACCCTGTGGACGTCCCAGCCTAGCGGCAACTATTTTTTCTATTCATTCGCATTCTCCAACAACGGGTCTTATGTGTGCGCGGGAGCGGGGGACCGCGCTTCCGTACTTCGAGTCAGCGACGGTGCACTCGTCAAGAGCTTCACGACTGGAGGTTGGACGCATGTGCTGTTTTCTCCTGAAAGCAAATTTCTGTACGTATCCAGCAGTTATAACCTGCGCACATTCAGGATGCCCGACGGAAAACTCCTGCACCTTCAAGACGATGAGGCGCCAGAAGCCGCCAGGATGAGAGCCTCACGGGATGGGACACGTCTCTTCCTTGGCCGAAGGGACGGTGTGATCGTGTGCTGGCCGAGGCTCGGGCCGTTGGCGAGCCATGGCTTCGCCGCCCCTTAGCCTTGCCCGTATCGGTTCTGGTACCTGTCCCACCATTTCTCGACCTCGTCGGCAGGTAGTGGCTTGGGCTCTCCGATCTGTCGAGCGAGCCAGACCGTCTTCGCCGTGTCTTCGACCATGACGGCGGCCTTGAGGGCCGTTGCAGGGGTCGGGCCCCATGTGAAGACCCCATGATGGGCGAGGAGGATGCCGGGGGCGCGGTCGTTCTTGTGCATGAGGACCGCCTGACCGATGTTGTCCCCTTCATTGTCGACATAAGGCGCACAAGGGATCTCTCCTCCGAACTCGTCGGCGATGGCGGTGAGGACCGGCGGGATCGCAAGGCCGTTGGCGGCGAAGGCGGTGGCGTAGTTGCTGTGGGTGTGGACGACGGCGCCGATCTCAGGCATGTTCCGGTAGAGGAAGAGGTGGTGAGGGAGATCGACGCTCGGCTTGGCTCCCCCCCGGTGTGCTCCTGTAGCGAGGTCGACGACGGCGAGGTCCAACTCGGACATCGTCGCGTAATCCATGCCGCTGGGTTTGACGTAGACGGTGCCGGACATACGGTCGAGGCCGCTGACGTTGCCGGAATGGGCCGTGACAAGTCCGTATGTCGGAAGGCAGCGGTTGGCGGCCAGGACGTCTGCGGCGAGACCGTCCGACTTCACTTTCGAGCCTCGCTACGGATCCGGATCAACTCTTTCATCAGGTCGCCTAACGGTCGGTGGGTTCCGGACGTGCCGAAGGCGTCGTGGAGGTCGAGGTAGAGGCCGTAGAGCCTGTCGTAGGTTTCGACCGCGTTCGGAGTGGGGCGGTAAAGGGTGTCCTTGACCCCCGTCATCGCTTCGATCGCTTCGGGCACCGAACGGTGCGCACCCCCGACGACCGACCCTGCTATCGCGGCGCCGAGCGCGCAGGTCTGGGCCGAACGCGAGAGCATGATGGGGCGGTTGCAGACATCCGCATAGATCTGCATCGTCAAGGCGCTCTTCTCGGCGATCCCGCCGCACACGACGATCTCCTCGATCGGGACTCCGGCGGTTTCGATCTGCTCGATGATCCTTCGGGCTCCGAACGCTGTCGCTTCGATGAGGGCCCGATAGACCTCGCCGAGTGTCGTGTGGAGCGATTGACCGACGAGAAGTCCCGACAGGAGCGGATCGACCAAGACCGTACGGTTCCCGTTGTTCCAATCCAGGGCCAGGAGGCCGCTTTCGCCGGGACGGAGCGCCGAGGCCTGCCCGTTCAACAGCGAATGCGCGTCGAGGGTCGCTTCCTTGCCCCCGAGGAGCGCTTGGGGCAAACGGGTCGCACACCATTCGAAGAGGTCGCCGACGGCGCTTTGGCCCGCCTCGATCCCGATGAGCCCAGGGATCACGCTTCCAGGAACGATCCCGCAGACGCCTTGGATGTCAGGCGTGGACGCGTCGCCGACCATGATGTCGCAGGTGCTGGTCCCCATGATCTTGACGAGGCGTCCCGGTTTGACCCCGCTTCCGACCGCACCGAGGTGGGCGTCCATCGCGCCGACCGAGACGGGCGTACCCGTTCGGAGTCCGGACTTTTCCGCAATCTCAGTATCGAGACCCCCGGCAGGCTCGCCGATGACCTGGGTGGTGTCGTAGAGCCCTTTCCGCAGGTCACCCAGTCCAGGGTGCAGCGCGTTCAAGAAGTCTTCTGACGGTAGTCCGCCCCAATCGTCGCTGAACATCGCCTTATGACCCGCGGCACAGACGCCGCGCTTGATCGAGGCGGCGTCCGACGCACCTGTGAGCCAGGCAGGGACCATGTCTTGGCATTCGCACCAACTGGAGGCAGCGGCGTAAACGTCGGGAGCGGTGCGGGCGCAATGAAGGATCTTCGACCAGAACCACTCGCTGGAATAGGTGCCGCCGCACTTGGCGAGATAAGGCTCGCCACGATTCTTGGCGAGTTCCGTGATCTCTTGGGCCTCGGCATAAGACGTGTGGTCCTTCCAGAGCCAAGCCATGGCGTCCCGGTTTCCCGCGAACAGAGGATCGAGGGCGAGGGGCACGCCGCTTTCCGAGATCGGGATCGGAGTGGAGCCGGTCGTGTCGACGCCGATCCCGACGATCTCCTCGTACGAGAAGTCTCCCTGATGGAGAACGTCGCCGACACAGTGGTAGAAGCCTTGAGAGTAGTCCCGCGGGTTTTGCCGGGCGAGGTTCGGATCTTTCGGGTCGAGAAAGACCCCCGCTTCGCCGCCTTCGTAGTCTGCGACGGCGGTCGCAAGCTCCTCCCCCGTCGCACAGTCGACGACGAGGGCGCGGACGCTGTTGGTCCCGAAGTCGATCCCGAGGGCGAGCTTACGGTCACTCATGGCGGTAGGTGTCCCAGCCGAGATACTTGTCCAACGCTTCCTCCACAGCCCGCGAAGACTGGGAGATGTTCGCGGCGACGTGGTGTTCGAATCCCGTCTCGCAGACGAACTGGAGCAGCGACTGAAGGTTCGGCACCCGTACGACCCCGAACCCGCCGAAGGTGTTGAGCACGTCGTTCGTCAACTCGCCTTCGCCCGTATAGGCGACGATGCGTCCGTTCAGGTCGTCCGTCGACACGCGCAGGTAGGTGAAAGCGCCCGTTTTCATTCGACCGACGATCGTGCCGAACGTGTTCTCCTTGCCGACCGAGCCTGCGATGATCTCTTGATAGTCCATTTTCTGCTCGGCGAAGACCGATTTGGGAAGATTGGAACAGTGGAAGACGACGGCTTTGTCGGGGTCGTCGCCGTAGTTGTTGTTCCAGTCCAGGAGGGCGCTCGGCGTTCCGGACGCGCAAGCAAGGGCGTACATGCTGACGGTGCCCGCGACGTCGGTCTCGCACGCGCTGGACATGAGCGTCTCCGACATCATCGACATCAGCGTGCAGGGGACGACCCCGTAGAACTCTTCGAGGCTCGTCCAGCACTGAACGGCGGTCGCGTCGAGGGCGTTGTCCGCCACCCATTTATCGATCGCGGCGCCAAGCCTCGCCATCTTGTCGAGGCTCTCTTCGGGCACGTCTTTCGTCTCCGTGTACGAGCGGATCTGGTCGGTCTTTGCTCGAACCGCGGCGTCCGAAGACGTCATCGCGTTCGCCCAACCGAGCACTTCAGAGAGGTCGAGCGTCTCGACGGTGATGCCGGAAGCTTCGAGGAGCTTCTCGCTATAGCGGACGGTGTTGAAGGCTCCCGGACGGGCTCCGATGGCCCCGATGCGCAGTCCGCGGAGGCCCTGGACAATGCGGCAGGTCTGGTCGAACCGCTTGAGGTCGTTGCGGAAAGAAGGAGCGACGGGATCGACGGTGTGCAAGTCGGTCAGGCAGTACTTGATGCCGTATTGCCGGAGGTTGTTGCAGACCGACATCTTGCCGCAGAAGCTGTCGCGGCGGTCGGCGATCGTCATGCGCTTGTTGTCGTCTCCGAAGGCGTGGACGAGCACGGGGACGTCAAGGCCGGAAAAGCGGATGGTATTGGCGACGGCGCGTTCGTCGCCGAAATTGGGAAGGGTGACGAGAATGCCGTCGATGTCGTCGCGGTGTTGCTTGAAGAGGTCGCCGCACTTGCGGGCGTCGTTCAGCGACTCGACGGAACCCGCCGGGCTGTCGTCTTCACTGAGAACGACCGTTTCGAACCCTTCTTCCTCGAGGACGCGGAGGATCGTCTTGCGTCCTTCGGTACAGAGGTGGGTAGGGAAGAACCCCCTGTTCCCGATGATGACGCCGAGTTTGGTCTTTCCCTTCTTCCTTGGCATGTCCGGTTCCTGAGACGGCATAATTCTAGCCCCACGGGTGGTGGACAAGCATGGTGGCGGCTTTAGTGTGGGCGTTGGCGATCGTGGTCGGAGACGGAGGCTCCAATGGCCCGGGTTCCGGGTCAGAGATTCGTGTTCCAGAACGGTCCGGACTGAAGTCCGGGATCCAGCGGACTGAAGTCCGCGCTCCGACAGAGGCCACCATCGTCGTCCATTGCGACCGGCCGACGGTGGACGTGAGCCCGCGGCTTTACGGGATCTTCTTCGAAGAGATCAATCATGCGGGCGACGGAGGACTGTACGCGGAGATGGTCCGGAACAGGTCGTTCGCCGAAGGTGAAGGTGCGGCGTTTTGGAGAGCAGACAGAGGTGGCAAGATCGAGACTTCGACCTCATCGGAAAGACATGCCGGAGAGACGTTCCTTTCATTGGTCGGACCTGTCGGTGCAGGTCTCGTCAACGACGGCTATTGGGGAATGTCGCTGCAACGCGGTACGCGATACAGGCTGCGCTACAAGGGCTTTAGCTCTGGTTCGACGATCGTGTTCAACCTGGAAAATCAGGCCGGCGAGGTCTTGGCGACGCACAAAGTCGAGTTTGGCGACGCGATCAAGTCCGAAGAGGTGACGCTAGTGCCTCTGAGGTCAACCGGGACAGGTCGTCTAGTCGTCCGCATAGCCAAGGGTCCGCACTTCGTGCTCGACCTGGTTTCGCTAACGCCAGAATCTGGCTGGAAAGGACGGGCCCATGGCCTCCGCAACGACCTCGCCCGAATGCTCGACGGCTTGAAACCGGCTTTCGTCCGCTTTCCAGGAGGCTGTTGGGTCGAAGGGGACACGATGGCGACGGCCATGCGCTGGAAGGAGACGATCGGGAGCATCTGGGAACGACGGTCGCTCCCGAACCTTTGGGGCTACACGTCGACCAACGGCCTCGGCTTCCACGAATACCTCCAGATGTGCGAAGACCTCGGCGCCGAGCCGTTGTTCGTGATCAACTGCGGGATGTCGCACAAGGAGAACGTGCCGCTGGAGAAAATGGGCGAGTTCGTCCAAGACGCCCTGGATGCGATCGAGTACGCGAACGGCCCGGTGACGAGCACCTGGGGCGCCAAGCGGGCTGCAGCCGGCCATCCGAAGCCGTTCCACTTGCGGCTCATGGAGATCGGGAACGAGAACGGCGGCAAGGCCTATGCCGAGCGATACCCGCTGTTCGTGAAGGCGATCAAGGCGAAGCACCCTGAGGTGCAGTTGATCGCGAACGTCTGGGGCGGATATCCAAAGGACGCCCCGGTCGACATCATCGACGAGCACTACTACAACAATCCGGCCTTCTTTTTCGAGAACGCGGACCGGTACGACAGTTATGACCGGAAAGGACCGAAGGTGTACGTCGGCGAGTACGCCGTCACCCAAGGTTGCGGGCAAGGGAACTTGATCGCCGCCGTCGCCGAGGCCGCGTTCATGACGGGGATGGAGCGCAATTCGGACCACGTGGTCATGTCCTCGTACGCGCCGCTCTTCGCCAATGTGAACGCGAAGGCGTGGAACCCCGACCTCATCAATTTCGATTCGGGCCGTGCGTATGGGACCCCGTCTTTTTACGTGCAAAAGCTGTTCGCGTCGAACCGGCCCGATCACGTGTTGAAGGCGGACGTCCCGGAGGTGGTCTCCGAGGCCAAGGCTTTTCCCCCGGGAGGGTTCGGGGTCGGGACGTGGGCCACTCAAGCGGAGTTCAAAGATATCAAGGTCGTCCAAGACGGATCGGACGTCTTCGAAAGCCGCGACGGTGAAGGGCTGACCGACGAGTCAGGGACATGGGCGGTCCGTGACGGGCTCCTCAAGCAGACATCGGGAGTGGACGGAGCGCGCAGGTTCGCGGGCCACGCCGATGCCAAAACGACGGCCGTCACTTTGAAGGCGAGGAAGACCGGAGGAGCCGAGGGGTTTTTGATCACCGTCGGCCGACAAGGCGACAAGGACTACCTGTGGTGGAACATCGGCGGCTGGGGCAACACGCAGCACGCGATCGAGCATTCCGTGGGCGGAGCGAAGGCGTTGGTGGGTCGACCTGTCTCAGGCTCGGTCGAGACGGGCAGGTGGTACGACATCAAGGTCGAATACGGGCCCGAAAGGATCCGGTGCTGGCTCGACGGTCGGTTGGTGCACGACGAGAAGCCGGTGCAGACGAAGGTGTTGTTCGCGACGGCCGGCCGGAAGGACAGTGACGGCACGGTGATCGTCAAGGCCGTGAACGGGGGTTCCAAAGCGCTCGATACGGACGTCGTGTTCGAGGGGGTCGGAGCGGTGGTGTCGTGCGAGGGCGAGGTCTTGACTTCGCGTCGTCCGATAGACGAGAACACGTTGGAGCGGCCGAACCTCGTCTCACCGAAGAAGGTCAAGGCGACCGTAGCGGGCGGACGATTGAGCGTGACGCTGCCGGCCTGCTCGGTGACGGTGTTGCGGTGTCGCGTGAAGGCCCGATGACTTACGTCCTCGACATGCAGGGGATCGTCAAGCAGTTCCCGGGCGTCCGGGCGCTCGACGACGTCTCGTTTTCGGTCATGCCGGGCGAAGTGCACGCCCTCATGGGTGAAAACGGGGCGGGGAAGAGCACGTTGATCAAGGTCATGACGGGCGTCGAACGCACGGACGCCGGGCGGATCGTCCTGGACGGCCGCGAGGTGTCGTTCCGCACGCCGCTCGAAGCGGTCGAAGCCGGAATCAGCACCGTCTACCAGGAGGTGAACCTGGCAACGAACCTGTCGGTGATGGAGAACGTCGTGCTCGGTCGAGAGGCCAGGGGAGCGTTCGGGATCAAGTGGGGCGACGCCCGTCGACGCGCAGAGCATGCCCTGGGCAGACTAGGACTGGACTTGGACGTCCGGCAGAACCTGGGCGGCTGTTCGATCGCGGTCCGTCAGCTCGTCCTCATCGCTAGGGCGTTGGACGTTCGCTGCAAAGTCCTCGTGTTGGACGAACCGACGTCCAGCCTGGACAAGGACGAAGTGTCCCAACTCTTCGGAGTCTTGCGGCGGCTCAAGGACGAAGGATTGGGCATCGTCTTCGTCACCCACTTTCTCGATCAGGTCTATCAACTCGCCGACCGGACGACGGTGTTGAGGAACGGTAAGGTCGCGGGCACGGGCACGGTCGAAGAGATCGACCGTCGGCGGCTCGTGACTATGATGATCGGCCGCGACATTCCGGCCGAGGCGCGTCGGCCTAGCGGTGTCGCAGAGAAGGGGGGACCGCTCCTCAGTGCGAAGGGCCTTGGCAAGAAGCGTGCGGTCACCGGAGTCGACATCGACGTCGCGGCCGGAGAGGTGGTCGGCCTAGCGGGTCTGCTCGGATCGGGCCGTACCGAGACGCTGAACCTGTTGTTCGGTGCGGACCGGTCCGATTCCGGTTCCGTCCGGATCCGGGGAAGGGCGGCGAAGCCAGGCGTGCGGAGATCGGTCCGAGCCGGGATCGGACTGTGTCCCGAGGACCGGAAAGACCAGGCGGTGTTCGCAGGACTGTCGGTCCGTGAGAACATGTTGGTCGTGCTCCAAGGGCGGCGTGGTTGGTGGCGGAAGATCGGCGCACGGGAAGGCCGCGCGGCGGTCGACCGCTACTTCCGCGACCTCGACGTCAGTGCGCCGAACCCCGACGTCCGGATCGAAAACTTGAGCGGAGGCAACCAGCAGAAGGTCGTCCTGTCGCGTTGGTTGGCTTCCGATCCCGCCGTCCTCTTGCTTGACGAACCGACCCGGGGCATCGACGTCGGAACGAAATTCGAGATTGCGGGACTCGTCGAACGGTTGCGCGGCCATGGAATGGGGTTCGTGTTCGTCTCGTCCGAACTCGAAGAAGTCCTTCGGTCCTGTACGAAGGTCTGTGTCTTCCGGGACCGGGCGATGGTGGGCGAGCTTTCGGGCGCGTCGTTGAACGAGCAGTCCGTGCAGAGCATGATTGCCGAGGCCCCGCGTTGAAGCGGCCTGCTTTCATCTGGCCGTTAGGGGCTCTCGTCTTAGTGCTTCTCTTCAATCTGGTCTTGACGCCTGGGTTCTTCGCGCTGAAGGTACAGGACGGCCGACTGTTCGGAAGCACCATCGACGTCTTGAACCGATCCGTCCCTGTCGGACTATTGGCGCTCGGGATGACGCTGGTCATCGCGACGGCGGGGGTCGACCTATCGGTGGGCGCGGTCATGGCGATCACCGGATCCGTCGTGGCGAGCCTCGTGGCCCGGCCGGACGGGAGCCTGCTCAACGGCGTGCCGACGGGCGGCCATGTCCCGGCGGTCTTGCTCACCGGTTTGGCGGCGGCGGTCGTCTGCGGCCTCTTCAACGGGCTGCTCGTGGCCGTGTTCCGGCTTCAGCCGATCGTCGCGACCTTGCTTTTGATGGTCGCTGGGCGCGGCGTCGCGCAGTTGATCACGAACGGACAGATCGTGACCTTTGAAAACCAGGCCGTACAATCGCTCGGTAGCGGGGCCTGGCTCGGACTGCCCGTGCCGTTGTGGATCTTCCTAGCGGCGTTCGGGGTCTTCGCGGTCCTCAGCCGGGGGACCGCGCTCGGGCTGTTCATCGAAGCCGTAGGGAGCAACCCCGTGGCGGCCCGGTTGTCCGGACTGTCGGTGAGCGGAATCCGGACGACGGTCTACGCGCTGAGCGGGCTCTGCGCCGGCGTCGCGGGACTGATCACGACGGCGGACGTCAAAGCGGCCGACGCGAACAACGCCGGCTTGTACCTCGAACTGGACGCGATCCTTGCCGTCGCGATCGGTGGTACGGCCATGGCGGGGGGACGCTTTTCCCTGATCGGGACCGTGATCGGCGTCGTCCTGATGCAGGCCGTCTCGACGACGGTGTTCACAAGGGGCGTGCCCCCGGAGGCGACCCTCGTTCTGAAGGCCGTCATCGTCGTCGCCGTTTGCCTCCTCCAGTCGGAGGCGTTTCGCCAGAAGTCCGTCCGGAGGACGGCTTGAGGCGCTGGTTCAGCCAAGACCGGTTGCCGGTGATGGCGACGACGGTCGTCCTCTTGGTCCTTTACTTCGGGGCGCGACAGCTTTACCCCGGCTTCGGCACTCCGCGCGTTTTCGGCAACTTCATCGCGGACAACGCGTTCCTCGGCGTCATCGCCGTCGGGCTGACGTTCGTGATCCTGACCGGCGGCATCGACCTCTCGGTCGGCTCGTTGTTGGGGTTCACCAGCATCCTGGTCGCGACGATGGTGCAAAAGGGGCACGTCCATCCGGTCGTGGCCGTGTCGGCGGCCCTGGCCCTTGGGACGGCGGTCGGCTGCGCCCACGGGATCCTTGTTCAAAAGTTCAAGATGGCGCCGTTCCTCGTGACGCTCGCCGGGCTGTTCGTCTGCCGTGGGTTAGGGTTGTGGACGAGCAAGGAGTCGATCCAGATCAAGCATCCCGCGTTCGAAGCGGTTTCAGACTGGTCGCTCAAGCTCGGAGAGGCCAAGATGCCGGTCGGCTCGATCGTCTTCCTCGCTGTCGTTGCGATCGGGATTTTCGTCGCGAAGCAGACCCGGTTCGGACGGACGGTCATGGCGACCGGCGGCGGCGAGCAGTCGGCGGTCTTGATGGGGCTTCCCGTCGCCCAGGCGAAAGTCGGGGTGTACGCGGTCAGCGGGTTCTGTTCGGCGTTGGGAGGCGTCCTGTTCACGGTCTATACAGGTAGCGGGAACGCGGTGTCCGGTACCGGTCTCGAGCTGGACGCGATCGCTGCCGTCGTCATTGGCGGCACCCTGTTGAGCGGAGGGTACGGTTCCGTGTTCGGATCGTTTCTCGGCGTCTTGATCTTGGCCGTCATCCAGACGGCGATCACCTTCCAGGGCACGTTGAGTTCTTGGTGGACGAAGATCGTCATCGGCGTCCTGCTCATGTTCTTCCTTCTGATGCAGAAGGCCATCGAAAGAGGCGTCAAAGGGCGCGCTTAGAGCGCCGACAGGTCGAGGCCCGCTTCCAGTGCGAAGTCGGCGGCCGACCTGCCTTCGTCGTTCTTCAACCGACTGTCAGCTCCGTACCGGAGCAACAACGCCACGCAGTCAGAGTCTCCGTTCTGAGCGGCGGCCATCAGCGCCGTATAGCCTCCTTGTTGTCGAGCGTCGGCCGTCGCCCCAGCCTCTAGGAGAGCCTCGACCGCCCCGGAGTTCCTTCCGAAGACCGCAGCGTGCAAGGGTGCGACCCCGCCGAGGCTGACGGACCGGGCCTCAGGGTCGGCACCCCAAGCGAGCAAAGTCCGAACGGTCTCGGGAGGCGCAAAAGCCGAAGCCAAGCAAAGGGCCGTGAACCCGTCGGACGAGGGTTCGTCAATACACGAGGAGTCCGGCCGGAACCGATCGTCGAGCGTGCCCGCCGCAGCAGCGGAATAGACGTCGCACACCCCGCCGTTGGAGACGAGCCAAGCGGCCAACTCCCGTCGACCGTGGTAGACCGCCACTTGAAGAGCGGTCGCGCCTTGCTCGTCGCGGGCCGTCACCAGCTCGGGACGTTCCGCAGCGAGGGACGCCACTTGACCGACGTCGCCCGAACGGACCGCGTCCCAGAAGGCCAGCATGCCTCAGGATTATGGGCCGTGCGCCGCGGTGGTACAACCATCGATGTGAAACTCGTGGCCGAGGGGCCGGAACGCCTGGACAAGTTCCTGGCCAGGTCATTGCCCGGTCACACTCGCTCCCGGCTTCAGCGTCTTATCTCTGAGGGCCTTGTGACCGTGCAAGGGGAGACGGCTTCGAAGGCGGGCCTCGAACTGCGGGAGGGCTGGACGGTAGAGTTGGGCGACGTCCCGGAAACGCCGCCGCACGACCTTGAACCCGTCGCGATGCCGCTCGATGTCGTCTATGAGGACGACGACCTTTTGATCCTGAACAAGCCACGGGGCCTGATGACGCACCCTGCCCCGTCGTCGAAGTCTCCGTCCCTTGTGAACGCCCTCTTGGCCCGGTCGCACTCGCTCAGCCAAGGATCGGCGCCGTATCGACCAGGGATCGTCCACAGGCTCGATAAAGACACGACGGGCCTGATGGTCGTCGCCAAAACGGACGCGGCCCATGCGGGACTGGCCCGGCAGATCGCGGACCGGACGGCCGTACGGGTCTATCTTGCCGTCGTCCGGGGCGATCCGTTGGAGGACCGGTTCACGATCGAGGCGAACCTCGGCCGGCATCCGACGAGACCGTTGCTCATGGCCGTCCGGACACAAGGGAAGCGAGCGGTGACCCATGTCCGCGTCCTCAAACGGACGGGCGAATCGTCGTTGGTGGCGTGCAAGTTGGACACGGGCCGGACGCACCAGATCCGGGTGCACCTGGCCAGTTGCCACATGCCGGTCTTCGGCGACGCCCTGTACTCGTCGAAGGACATGCCGACCGGTCCTTTGCAGTTGCACGCCGTCCTTCTTTCGGTGACGCAGCCTACGACCGGGAAGCGGATCACGGTGACGTGCGCGCCGCCGGCCGAGTTCATGATCCCGGCCGAGTTCAACGAGGAGGTGCTTTTGAATTGGACCTAGAGCGGACGACGGCTTGGGAACGCGTCCAGTACGCCGGGTTCGGCGGGGCGACCGTCACCGATCTCCTGACGTTGATGGTGACGCGCGAAGAGAGGGACCTGGAACGGAACGAACCGGTCGTGCTCCAGTACTTCAGGTACCACACGATGCCTCGTCTGAAAGACCTGAGCCACGAAGAACTGTCTTCGGCGGGAGGACTCGAGCCTTTCGAGTCGGCCCGGATTTTGGCCGCCATCGAACTCGGGCGCCGGTCGGCGGCGGCGGGTATGGGCGAGAGACGGTCGGCCGTCACCCGGCACGAAGAGGCGTACCGTCTGTTCGCGCACTTGAGCGGACAGGAAAAGGAGCATTTTTGTGCGGCCTTTTTCGATTCGAAAGGGAAGCCGATCGGACAAAAGGTCATCCACATCGGGACGTTGAACATGAGCGTGGTCGGGGCGAGGGAAGTGTTCCGGGAGGCGGTCCGGCACAACGCTTCGAGCGTGATCGTGGCCCACAACCACCCGAGCGGAGACCCGGAGCCGAGTCCAGAGGACGTACGCGTCACCAAGGCGCTCAAAGAGGCGGGCGCCCTTCTCGACATTCCCCTCCACGACCATCTCGTCATCGGATATCCGACCGAAGAGGGCGACCCGGCGGAGCGATATGTCTCGTTGAGCGACCGAGGACTGCTTTAGGACAGGTATCGTTCGGTCGATGGGCAAGGGGGAACTTTGACCCGGATCGACGGTGAGGACCGTGGACTCGCGTCCGTCCGGCAACGGATGGACGGCATGCACCAAGTGCGCGAGCAGGCGCTCAGGCACTGCCGCTCGATGATCCAGACATCGGCGAAGTGCATCCGGCACGTCCACAGGCGCCAGTTCGCCGAAGCCGCCGACCTTTTGGCCGAGGCCCGGTTGACGTCGGCGGCGGCGCGTTCCGAAATGGAGGATTTTCCCGAACTGATGTACGCGGGCTACCTCCAGGACGCCGAAAAGGAGCTCGTCGAGGCGACCGTCCTGCTGGCATGGGTCGGGCCCGATCCGACCGTGGACGATGGACTTGCCTCGTCGGTCGGCCCGACGTCGTACTTGAACGGCTTGGGGGAGGCGGCGTCAGAGTGCCGCCGCTACGTCCTGGACGAAACGAGGAAAGGCGATCAGGCCGAGGCGGAGCGCCTTCTGGGTCGGATGGAGGCCGTTTACGACGGACTGATCACGTTCGACTATCCGGACGCGTTGACAGGCGGATTGAGGCGGACGTGCGACGCGTTGCGGGCCGTCGTGGAGCGGACCCGTTCGGACCTCACGATGACGAGCGTCCAGCGGGAGCTGATGGAAGAGCTCCGGCACGGCCGGCCGTGACCGGGCGACCATGGTCGGGCACGACCCCCAGGCCTTGTGGTAGCATCCTTGCCGACCTGAACGGTCCCACCAGGTGAAATCTGCATGCCGTCCTTGAAGATCCTCGTTTGTGACGACGAACGCCATATCGTGCGACTGATCCAGGTCAACCTTGAGAAACAGGGATGGCAGGTCGTGACCGCCTACGACGGCAAAGAAGGACTGGAGAAGATCCGGTCGGAGAAGCCCGACCTGTGCGTCCTTGACGTCATGATGCCGTACATGGACGGGTTCGAGGTCCTGAAGTCGTTGCGGCGGGAACCGGAAACGGAAGGCTTGCCCGTCATTATGCTGACGGCCAAGGCCCAAGACAAGGACGTGTTCGAGGGCTATCACTACGGCGCGGACATGTACTTGACCAAGCCGTTCAACCCGGCCGAACTGGTCGCGTTCGTGAAGCGCATCGCCCAGGGCGGGACGAAGTCGGACGGGCCCACCCGCTACGACCTTTAACGCGCCGTGAGCGGATTGGCACACGTCTTGAACGTACGAGCGGCAACATGTTCGGGCTGACCCTCCTTACCGACCTCCTCGGAGAGTTCAACCGAGGAAAGTTCGAGACGGACGAACTGATCCTGACGGCACTGATCCCTTCGATCATCGCGGTCATCGTGTTCTATGCCGGGATGAAGCTCCAGCACCTGGGCAAACCGAAGTTCATCAAGTGGACGGCGGTGGTCGCGTTGCTCGTCGGCGTGTTCCTCGGAATGGAGCCGTTCCGAATGATGTTCTTCGACACCACGTACCAGCAAATGTATCCGGGCGGTGGCAAAACGAAGCTGATGCACGCCGGCGGCGTGATCATGCCGGTCCTGACGCTGATCGGCCTCGCCTTCTGGAGCTGGTGGAACAACCGTCAGCGGTTCGAAGAGCTTTGAGCTAACGGCTTCCGGCGGCCGTCGCGGCCGCAGATTCTCCGGCCACGAAACCCGTCGCAAACGCTGCCTGCAGGTTATAACCTCCCACGGGGCCGACGATGTCGAGGACTTCGCCTGCCAGAAAAAGGCAGGGATGTTTCGTCGACCGCATCGTCTTCGGGTCGACTTCGTCGAGAGCGACGCCACCTGCGACGGCTTCGCCCTTGTCGAGCACGGCGTCCGTCACCCGGCCGATCGTCCAGCCCTTGAGCGTCTCGACCACGCGGTTCAGCTCTTTCTTCGACGCCGATTGGAGCGTGCGGTCGGGATCGACGCCCGCCGTGGCGAAAAGGAGCTGCCGCAGACTCTCGGGGACGCCAGGAGGGCACAGCGAAGCCGTTCGTGCCTGAGGGTTATCGGCGGCCTGCTTCCGTAGTCTCTCGCTGAGGGCTTCAAAGGTCGAGTCAGGGAGCAGGTCGATCTCGAGGGTCACGGGACCCGTCTCCAGCCGCTCGGCGACGTCGCGGCTGATGCCGAGGGCACAAGGCCCGGAGACCCCGTGGTGGGTGAAGAGCACGTCGTCCCGCCATCTGGCGGACTCTTTCGTGCCGCATCGCGCCTTGAGGACGACGTCGCGCAGGGCGACGCCGGGCGGAAAGGGCCAGCCGCCGCCGAGCCGGTCGGCTTCAAGGTCCATCGGGGCCAAAGCGGCCCGGACCGTTACGACGGTGTGACCGAGTGCTCCGGCCCATGCCCAGCCGTCGCCCGTCGTACCGCTTTTGGGATAGCTGCTGCCGCCGGTCGTGACGACGACGGCTTTGGCATGGAAAGGGCCGCCTTCCGCGTCGACCGTCAATCCGGCGCCGTCAGCGCGGACGCCCGTCACCGAAGTCTGGAGGCGGAGGTCGACCGAGCGCTCGGACACGTACGATGCCAGGATGCGGACGACGTCCTTGGCGGTTTGGTCGACGGGGAAGATCCGGCCGTCCGGGCGCGTCATGACACGGAGGCCCCGGTCCGTGAGCATGCGGACGATCTCGGTGTTGGGCAGTCGGTAGCAGGACGGTCGAAGGAACCGCGCTTCCGCGGCCCGGAACGCCTTAAGGACGTCCTCAAGGGGCCCGTCATGGGTGATGTTGCACTTTCCCCCACCAGACATCAGGATCTTCGTGCCGACTCGGACGGTCTTCTCGAGAAGGAGCACGTCGGCACCGTGGCGGGCCGCGTTCCAGGCAGCCATGATGCCGGCTGCGCCCGCTCCGATGACGACGACGTCCCTCTGCACGGAACCAGTATGATAAGGCGTCCGCCGGGAGGACGGGAAAGGTAGAAGATGATGCTGAGTACGTTGGCGCTGACGTCCATGGTCCTCGTACAGAAGAGTCCGGAGCCCGTGACCTACATGGTTTCGACCACGGTCTACGCCCTGAAGGTCGGCCCCAAGATCGCTGGGCTCTACGAGGTGCCGGCCGGAAAGTCGGGCACGTTCAGCATCCACGGGGCCACGGCGACCCAAGTCCAGCGGCTCGAACGGTACGTGAAGGCGAAAACGGGGCGCGTCACGGCTCAGCACTCGATGCGGACGTTGAGCGGGTACGAAGGTGTCATCTCGAAGTCGGTTAGTGGGGGAGATCCGGACCGGCTGACGATCCTTGTCAAGTTGTCACCGGACAAGGACCGGACGGCGATCGATCTGACGGCCTCGGACGGCGTGCCCGAATGGGACGGACCTGAGGGTCTCAGTCCGAAGGCGAGACGTGTGAAGGTCGTCGGCAGCAGTTGGACCGACCGGACGAACGGATTCCTCGAGCCAGGCCAGTCCGTCATCGTCGGCCACTACCGGGAGGAAGCCGGGTGGCAGGTCGCGGTCGTTTCGGTCAAAATCGAACCGTCGCGGTTGCGCTTGTCGGACCGGAAGGACGGCTCCTAGGCGGCAAGCCTGTCATGGCGTGGATCGATCACAGGGCTTTGGAAGGACGTCACGTCCGCCTCGAACCTCTGACTCTGGGGCACGCCGAGGGCCTGTTCCGTGCTGCGGGAGGACCGGACACGTTCCGGTACATGTTGTGGACCCCTGACCCGTGGGGCCCGGCGGGGTTCGAAGAATGGATCCGTAGGCGGCAAGGCGACACGTTTCCGTTTGCGGTCGTGTGGAGAGAATCGGGCGAAACGGTGGGGGCGACGACGTTTCTGGAAGTCGACGAGACCAACAAGGCGCTGGAAGTCGGATACACCTGGTACGGTCCGGCTTGGAGGGGCACGGTCGTCAATCCCGAGGCGAAGTTCTTGCTGCTGAGCGAAGCCTTCGAGAACCTTGGGGCCGTTCGCGTGCAGCTCAAGTGCGACGACAGGAACGAGCGGAGCAAAGCCGGGATCTTGAAACTCGGTGCGAGACCGGAGGGCGTTCTGCGCAACCACCGGATCTTGCCGGACGGACACCGGCGCGCCACCGCCTATTTCAGCGTCCTCCCCGAAGAGTGGCCGGACGTCCGTGGGAAGTTGGTGGAAAGAATCGGCTCATTCGGCCCGGCCGGTCCTTGAGCCTCAATGCCGTGGCAACGTAGACGCATGTCTGTCTGGTAACCTGTGGAGAGTCTGTGAACAGGTCGCCGGACGTCGCCTCCGCGAGCCTGTGTGGAGGGTCGAGACGGCCTTGAGAGGCGTCAGGCCCAAGAGACACGTCTGTACTAGCGCCGCCCACAGGGCCGGCGATTAACATCTTCTGACCCCATGGCCGTATCCCGATTCGCGAGCAACCGTCCGAGCACGATCGAGGAACGCGTCCCGCCCCACAGTGTGGAGGCGGAGATGTGCGCCCTCGGCACGATGGTGCTGAGCGAGCGGGGGGCGGAAGAAGTCCAGGCGATCGTCACGGAAGACGACTTCTACCGGCCGTCTCACAAAGAGATCTTCCGGGCGATGCGACAGTTGTTGCTCTCGGGCAAGGTCATCGACCTGTTGACGCTGTCGCACGAGCTTACGAGTCGGGGCAAGTTGGAAGAGACGGGCGGACTGGAGTACCTCATCCAGATCCAGGAGGCGGTCCCTAGCGCCCACAACGCGGCATATTACGCGCAGATCGTCCAAGACTTGGCGACGTTGAGGAGGTTGGAAGAAGCGGGACGGGAGATCGTCGGGCTGGTCCACGACCCGGACAAAGAACCGGACGACAAGGTCGACGAGGCGGAGGACATGGTCTTCCAGGTCGGTCGGAAGCGGCTCGGGAAGTACTTCTCGCCCGTCAGGAGCCTCGCGAAAGAGTTCTTTAAAGACGTCGACCACTTGCTTGAAACCGGCGAGCCGATCCTGGGGACGCAGTGCGGTTACACGGACCTCGACAATCTGACGACCGGGTTTTACGGGGGCGACTTCGTGATCCTTGCCGCCCGTCCGGCCATGGGCAAGACGTCGCTCGTCATGAACATGGCGATCAACGTCTCCCGGTTGGGGGCGGGCAACGTCGCGGTCTTCAACCTGGAAATGAGCGGGCAGCAGCTCGTCCGAAGAATGATCTCGACGATGGCGAAGGTGCCGATGGGGACGCTGAAGAAGTCGAACCTGTCGACCCACGACTATCAGCGGCTGACGGACGCGTGCGAAGAGCTCTATGAGCTTCCGATCTTCATCGACGACTCTTCGGACGTGTCGCCGATGGAGATGCGAGGGAAGTGTCGCAGGTTGAAAGCCGACGGCGGTCTCGCGCTCGTGATCGTCGACTACCTACAGTTGATGCGAGGTTCGAAGAAGACCGAGAACCGGACCCAAGAAATCAGTGACATCGCCCGGTCGTTGAAGGCGATGGCAAAGGACCTCGACGTCCCGATCATCGCCTTGTCCCAGCTCAACAGAGGCGTCGAATCACGTCCGGACAAGCGGCCGATGCTCAGCGACATCCGGGAATCGGGCTCGATCGAAGCCGAAGCGGACATGGTCATGTTCATCTATCGCGAGGAGTATTACCGCCGCAAGGAGGCCGGGGTCGAGCAGGAATGGAACCCCGACGCGACGGAAGCGACGGAGCTCATCATCGGTAAGCACCGGAACGGCCCCACAGGCACCGTGTTGCTCGGCTTCCAGCCGTCGTACACGAAGTTCACGTTGTTGGACGAAGGGTCGAAGAGCGAGTACTTCCGGATGCTGAAGTCCCGGGGTTCCGACGATTGACGCGGTCTTCGCGCGTCGACCCGGGGACATAATCCGCGGATGAGCCGGCACGACGACGGGCCTCAACACGCGCCCCGGTTCTGGACATTCGGGCTTTCGTGCCTGATCGGGGTCGTCGTCTGGGCGCTGTTGGGAGGATTGGACCCTCGACAGCGGACGGTCGCAGCGGTGTTCGCGTTCACGGTCGCCCTATGGATGACTGAAGCGGTGCCGCTCGCTGTAGCGGCCCTGACGAGCACAATGCTCCTGGTTTTGACAGGCGCGATGTCGGGAAAGGACGCCTTCGGTGCCTATGGCGATCCGATCGTTCTGCTCTTCGTCGGAAGCTTCATTCTGGCGAAGAGCATGGAGGACAGCGGCCTCGACCGTCGGGTGAGCTTTTGGATCCTGAGCCGTGGATGGGCTTCGAAGAACGCCTCCTCGATGCTGCTGACCCTCGGCGGCACAGCCTGCCTGATCAGTCTCTTCGTCAGCAACACGGCAACGACCGCGATGTTGCTTCCGATCGGGATCAACGTCCTCAAGGCGATGAAGCGGGACGAGCGGGGCGACCCCGTCGCGACTTCGGTGCTGTTGATGCTGACATGGGGTTCGAGCATCGCGGTGGGGACGATCATCGGAACCCCTCCGAACGTGATCGGGGTCGGATTGATCAGGGAGGCGACGGGGACGAGCATCAACTTTCTTCAGTGGGCTGTCTTCGGCATGCCGGTCACGGTCGTGATGCTGGCCGTCGCCTGGCTCCAACTCCGAAGGTGGCGGCCGACCGACGTCCCGACCACGGACACCGCCCGGACCGAGGCCCGATCGCATTTCGCCGCCCTCGGACCGATGAGCGGGGCCGAGAAAGTGACTTTGGCCGGGTTCTTGGTGGCCGTCCTCCTTTGGACGGTTCCCGGAATCGTGGAGTATGCGACGGGAATCGGTTCTCCGGTCGCGAAGCTCTGGGCGGCCCGGGTACCAGAAGCGGTTGCGGCCCTGGCGGGCGCCGTCCTTTTGTTCGTCGTGCCGTGTCCGGGGAACAAGCGTCAACGCGCGATGGACTGGCACCGGGCGACGCGCATCGAGTGGGGAACGGTCTTACTCTTCGCGGGCGGATTGGCCCTCGGAAAGGCTGCCTTCGATTCGGGACTGGCGAAGGTCGTGGGCGAGAGTCTGGCCACGACATTGCGGGTCCATGACGTCTGGAGCATCACGGCGTTGACGACGGCTCTCGGAATCGTCGTCAGCGAGCTTGCGAGCAACACCGCGGCGGCGTCGACGGTCGTGCCCGTCGCGATCGCGCTCGCGCAAGGGGCCGGAGTCAGTCCGGTGCCCGCCGCGCTCGGAGCGACGATCGGCTCGAACCTCGGGTTCATGCTGCCGGTCAGCACTCCGCCCAACGCGATCGTCTATAGCTCGGGACTTGTCCCGTCCCGTTCGATGCTCCGTGCGGGCTTGTTGTTCGACGTCATCGGATACGTCGTCACGATGTTGTGCCTTCGAACAATCCTGCCTCCGATGGGTCTCGCTTAAACCCTCTGTAGGAATTCTGCGGACTGACGAAGGTGGTACATATCGTGCCCAAGGACGATCGATGCGAGATGGACGGCATCGACGTCTCCGATGAACTCCCTGTGCGCCGTGCGTCCCCAGGCGTCGGCCGGGAAATCGCGGAGGGCTTGGACGAGCCGGCCGCGCCCCGTACGGTGCCGTTCGAGGTTGGCGACCGGGTCTTGGCCGGAATAGCCCCTTTCCGAGCACAGCACGGCCTCGTCGATGCTCTCCAGCAGCGGGCCGTCTTCTTCCAAGATGCGTTCGAACCGGCGTAGGAACACGTCGTCCCAATCGGCGACGTGCGCGATCATTTCCCTCAAAGTGAACCGTGACGGGTCTGGCCGTGCGTCCCATCGGGGATCGAGCCGATCGAGGCCCCCGAGCAGGCCCGTAAAGACGACGGGGGTGGCGGCGATGCCATTGACAAGATAATCGAGCATTCCGGGGGCGGGCCGCATGGGGACGAGGTTACCGTGGGGCGTCCTGCGCGAACGGGAGGCACCGTTTCATCCGTCAGAATGAGAACATGTCCCATCGCGACGGTGAGAGGATCTTCGGGATCGAGACCGAGTTCGGCACACTCGTCGAGACGGACTGGGGCGATCCGGAGGCGGCGGTCGAGGCCGTCAAAGACCACGTCTTTTACGAACTGAAGCTCGGAGCGATCGACCGTCACGCTCGGGACGAAGTGTTCGAGCCTGCAGAGTCCGGAGGGTTCCTCATGAACGGAGGAAGGCTTTACATCGACGCGGTCGGTTCACACCTCGAGTACGCCACTGCCGAGTGCCGAAAGGTCAGGGACCTGGTGGCCAACGACCGGGCCGGACAGCGGACGATCGTCCGAGCGTTGAGGGAAACGGGACTGTCCGACGTCGTTTCCGTCTACAACAATAGTGTCGACCATTTCGGTGGTCACACGTTCGGGTGCCACGAGAACTATCTCGTCCGGATGGGCGAGGACTTTTTCAGCCACAGGGCGCAACTCCTTTACGCGTTCTTGGTCACGCGCCAGATCTATGCGGGCGTCGGCCGCGTCGGCGGACACTTCTTGGCCGCAGGCGGTCGTCCCCACGCATCGGAGGTGGCGCAAAACCCCATCGACTTCATTTGGGTCTCTCAGGTCTATAACGTCTATCCCGATCCAGACGTCCGGTTCCAGTTGAGCCAGCGGGCCGACCATATCCTCAAGACCATCGCGAGCCGCGTCCGGTTCAACCGGGCGATCATCAACCCCAAGTGGGAGCACTTCTACGCCCATGAAGGGATGCACCGGTTACACGTGTTGTTCGGCGAGTCGAACCAGTGCGAATACGCGTTCGCGTTGAAGGTCGGGGCGACGAGCCTCGTGCTGCGTCTGATCGAAGACGCGGCGGTGCCCGAAGACCTTCAACTGGCCGAGCCATTGATCGCTCTCCGAGACGTGAGCCGCGATCCCGATTACAAGTGGACCGTAACGATGGCGGACGGGAGCCTTTCGACCGCGGTCGAGGTCCAGCGGAGGTATCTGGAACTCGCCGAGCGGTACCGCGACTTCGACTCGGACACGGACTGGACTCTGGACAACTGGGCTCGAACGTTGGACAGCTTGGCGAGCGATCCCTTGTCGCTGGCCGACCGTCTCGACTGGGTCAACAAGCTGAAGGTCGTCGAAGCGTACAGGGAGGACGCGGGTCTGGCGTGGGACGACGACTCGCTCCACAGCGTGGACCTTGAGTACCACAACATCGACCCCTCTCGCGGCTTGTTCTATGCGACGGACACCGTGAAGGTCGTTTCGGAGCCGGACATCGTCGAGGCCCAGACCGAGCCGCCGCAGGACACACGGGCCAAAGGCAGGTCGGAGCGCCTTAAAGAAGTGTTGCGGCGCGCGAACGCGCGGCCTTACGTCTTCGACTGGAGCGGCGTCGCTCTCGACCGAAACGCCTACATCGAAATGCCGGATCCGTTCGAAACGTACTCTTCTGCCGATCAAAAATGACGCGGCGCCCCTGTCCGAAGGACAGGGGCGCCGTAGTCGACCGTGTGACGAGCGCGGGTCAGCGGACCAGGAAGTGGACCTGGTCGAACCGTGCCTGCCATGCGGCGATCGCGACCGGGCCTGTTTTGTTGAACGAGATCTTGGCCGTAATGTTGCCGTTGGCATCGACGTAGTCGGACGCGTTCGTCGTGACCGTATCGAGCGACGTGGAGTCGGTCTGGGTCGCAGCGCCGTTTCCGATCAGGTCGTACTGCCCCGTGTTCTTATTGAGCAGATAGACGTAGCGTCCGAGGTTCGCCGAGTTGACGGCGGTCTCCGCGCTGACGCTGATCGCGGTCGGGTTGGAGACCGTCGACGCGGCGACGAACTTGACTTGGATCGGCGCCTCGCTGGCGTTGGCGACGACGCCCTTTTGGACGCGCAGGTAGCTGTCGTCGGAGAAGTGGACGTCGCTCAGGACGCCGCTGATCAGCGAGCCGCGGATGATGTTGAACGCGGCGATCCGAAGGGAGTCGTTGACCCCGATCTTGACAGGCAAGGACGGGATCCCGACGGCGACGGCTTCGAGCTCGTAGGCGCCCGTCGCGGTCGCATTGTTCAGGATGAAGTTCGTCGAAACGGGCGTCGCACCGGTTTGCACTCCCATCGTGCTGTGGTCGAACGTGCGTGCGTACCAGACCCGTCCGTCGTTGGCGTTCTTGACGCGCACGAGAGGATAGTTCTGGGCCGGATAGGCTTCGTCACCGTAGCTCGCACCGTTGGACACGCCGTTGAGCTGCGTCCCGTTCAGGACGTAGTTGACGCCGCGCTCGAGTTCGGTCGGGACCGACGTGATGGTGGGTCGCCATGCGTTCTGGAACGTGGAGCCGTTCGTGTACAGGTACATGCCCGGGATGCCCTGGCACCAGGCGAGCTCGCCCGTCGGAACGACCAAGAGGTGCCCCTTATACGGAACCGTGCCGCTCGAGTTCGGGGCCGACGTCACCTGGGTGGTCGTGTTGTTGGCCATGCTGTACTCGAAGAAGTACGTGGGCGTTTCGAACGTGCCGCCTCCTGAAGTGACCGGACCCGTGACGTACAGGACGTCGCCGTTCGGAAGCATGGCGGCAGGGGCGTCTTCGGCCCCGATCGTCCGACCGCCGATGTTTGGATTGGTCGGTCCCGCCGTCCACGTTCCGGCGCTTCCGTCGTTGGCGCCCTGGGTGTACAGGTTGGTCTTGTTCGTCCCACCGACGCAGAAGGTCTTGCCGTTCGGCATCAGGATGGCCGGCCCGGTTTCGAACGAACTCGGAAGGACCATGTCGCCAGGCGTGTTGCCCGTGTTGATCCATGTGTTGCTCGACGGGCGGTATTTAGCCGAGCCGGGGTGCCCGACGCAGTGCCACTTGAGGACGGTGCCTTCGGGCAGGGTGATCCAGGTCTCCTCGGTGAGCTGGGCGTTGGGGGCGTTGGCCGTCGGCGTCCAGGTCATGCTCGCCGGATTCAAGACGGCGGTGCGATTGTCAAAGATGTTGGCAAGGAAGAACTTACCGTCCGGGAGCATCGAACAAGGGGCGTCACCGATGTTGCTCCAACCTGCGGGCGGCGCGATCTCCGTCCAGACGTTGGTCATCGGGTTGTAGTACTCGGTCTTGTTCGTCCAGTTGCCGGCGTTGCTGTACTCGCCTCCGGAGACGATGACCCGGCCGTCGGCTAAAACGGCGCAAGCGTAGTAGAGGCGCGTCCAGTGCATGTTGGCGACCTGCGTGAACGTGCCGTTCTTGAAGCTACCGAACTGGTCTGGTTTCCAGAGGTACCAGCCGGTCGTGAACTCGTTGTGGACCAGGATGTTGCCGTCGAGCAACTGGAACATGGTGCTGGGGTTGAACGTCGGCGGGTTCGTCACCGGCGTCCACGTTCCGGCCTGGGCAAAGGCGGTCGTGGCGAGTGCTACGGCCAAAAGGGATTTCAAGCGCTTCTTGGAACTCATGGGGCTACTCCACTCCTGCAGCCGCACAATACGGCTTCGGAACATTCTATACGAAGGCCTCAGGCTCTTAAGCCGGTAATCGTACGAACGAAGTCCGTTCGCCTAGAGTCTTGGCAAAATCTAATGTCTTGAGTCGTCGGGGGAGTTCAAGGCGCGCTCATTGCGAGTCGGACAAGGTCACGTGACGGTCGGAACTCGACCTTTTCTTTGACGGTTTCGACGATTTCGACCTGAGCCTCGGGGCTGGCTTCCAATAGCGCTCCGAGGATCTCTTCGACCAGGGTCTCCGGAGTCGAAGCGCCACTCGTCACGCCGATCGTCCGGTGCTCGAGGGCCCAAGAAGGGTCCAATTCGTCCGGCGACATGATCAGGACGGCCGGCGTCCCGCACGATTCCGCGACTTCGCGGAGCCGGTTGGAGTTCGAGGACGTCGGCGAACCGACGACGACGACCCGGTCGGCGCGTTGGGCCAGCTCTTGGACGGCGGCCTGGCGGTTGGTCGTCGCGTAACAGATGTCTTCCTTGGCGGGCTTCTCGATATGGGGGAACCGTCTGTGGAGCACATCGAGGATGGCCTGGACTTCGGAAACGCTGAGCGTCGTCTGGGTGACGACGGCCAGTCGGTCGTGCGCAGGTAAGACGAGGGCTTCGGCCTCTTGGGGCGTCTGGACCAGGATCATCCGGTCGGGGGCCTCGCCCATCGTGCCTTCGGCCTCGACGTGTCCGGCATGTCCGATGTAGACCATGAGGTAGCCCTTTTCTCCATAGCGGCGGGCTTCGTTGTGGACTTTCGTGACGAGGGGGCAGGTCGCGTCGATGACTTGGAGCCCCTTGACCTGGGCTTGTCGCCTCACTTCGGGGGACACGCCATGGGCGGAGAAGACGACGACCGAGCCGTCGGGGATTTCGGCGACGTCTTCGACGAAGACGACCCCGCGGCGCTCCAGGCTCTTGACGACCCACTCGTTGTGGACGATGGCGTGGCGGACGTAAAGCGGCGTGCCGTGCGCCTTCAGGGCGAGTTCGACCACTTCGATCGCGTAGGCGACCCCGGCGCAAAACCCGCGGGGGGCGGCGAGAAGGATGGTTTCAAGGGGCATGGCGCTCGACGGTCATTGTGACGCCGACCGAGTCGACGACGACGGGCGCGGGGGGCAAAGGCTTCATCGTTCGGACTTCGACCTTCCGGACCAATGGAAAGTCCGCGAGGACGCGGTCGGCGATGGCCCGGGACAGGGCTTCCAGGGTCCGGTACTTCCTTTCCGAGGACGCGTCGAGGGCGGTCTGCGCGAGGCGGATGTAATCGACGGTATCGCGGACGTGGTCGGTCGTCGGGGCCTCGCCTTCGGCCCAGACCGTGAGGTCGAGGGTCAGTCTGTGCCCCAACTCCTGTTCGTTCTCGGAAACGCCGTGATATCCGTAGGCGTGAAGGCCTCTGACGACCACTTCGTACACTGTGCGATTATGGCCCCCGAAGGCCCGCCGTTCGAGGCTGCGTTAGGCCGGAACCGATCCTAGGAACCTTCGCAGGCTGTGATATAATCGGGACAACAACTGGCCACCTTTCGAGAAACCGAGGCGTGCCGCACGGCAGCCTCGGTTTCTTGCCAAAAAGGGGTCACGGAGGAAGCGATGGACATTCTGAACGAACTGAAACAGATCGCGACGGAGCGAGAGATCCCACTCGAAGAGCTCAAGGTCGAACTGGAGCAGGCACTGGCCGTCGCCTATAAGAAGTTCAAAGCGAGCAGCGGCGACGCGATCGTGCGTCTGGACGCGACGAAGAAGAGCGGGGCGGTCGTCGAGAAAGAGGTCGTGGGAGAGGTCCTCGATTTTGCGACGCAGATCGGCGTGGACGCGGCGAGACGGAACAATCCGGACGCCCAGGTCGGCGATTTCGTCGCGATCGAGATCGATCCGAACACGTTCGGCCGTATCGCAGCCCAGACGTTCAAGCAGGTCCTCCAACAGAAGTTGCGCGAGGTCGAACTGCGCCGGGTCCACGAGCAGTTCAGCGACCAGATCGGCGAGGTCGTGAGCGGTCTTGTGGCCCGACGAGAGGAGTCGAACGTGATGATCCAAGTGAACCGTCACGAAGTCGAACTGCCGAAAAGGGAGCAAGTCCCGACGGACGACTATCGTCCGAACGAGCGCATCAAAGTCTATGTCCTGAAGATCGACGAAGGCTTCCGCGGGTTCAAGATCATCGTGAGCCGGTCCCATCCGAACCTGCTCCGTAAACTTGTCGAGCTCGAGGTTCCCGAGGTTTCAGAGGGCATCGTCGAGATCATGAGCGTCGCCCGAGAACCGGGTCAACGGTCAAAGGTCGCGGTGCTGAGCCACGACGAGCGCATCGACGCGGTCGGCGCCTGTGTCGGGCAGCGGGGCGCGCGCATCCAGGCGATCATGGACGAACTGCGGCCCGAAAAGGTCGACGTCGTGCCGTTCAGTGCGGACGCGAAGACGTTCATCATGAACGCACTCAGTCCTGCGAAAGTGAATTCGATCAGGATGGACATGGAGAACCGGAGCGCCTATGTGATCGTTCCGGACACCCAGCTCTCGCTTGCGATCGGCCGTGGGGGCCAAAACGTCCGCCTGGCTGCCCGGTTGACGGAATGGAAGATCGACATCCGATCTGAGGCCCAGGCGGCCGACGAAGCCCGAGAGGCGCGGCAGGCGAAACCCGAAGCCGCCGTCCCCGTCGATGCGAAGCCAGAGTGAGCCGGTACGGACCTGCATCGTGTGCCGGGCGCGACGTCCGGCCGCGGGACTGACGCGCGTCAAGTTTGAGGTCGGTTGGGTGGTGGACGGCCCTGCGAAGGGTCGGGGCGCTTACTGTTGTCCCGCACCCGCGTGTCTTGAAGGCGTGACGAAGAAGGGACGGTTGGCGCGGGCCTTGAAGCGGAACTTCAGTGACGCGGAACTCGCCACCTTGGCCGAGGCCCTCGGCTCCGGACCGGAGTGACCGGTCCGGAGCGGGCCCGGGTTCACTTCTTGATGAACTTCTTCTTCGTCTTGTCGAAGCCCTGTTCGACCTTCTTGTGGTCGTAGTGCCACACGGGCGAACCGGAGCGCTGGTAGAAACACACGTAGCTGGACAGTAGCGAAGCGAGCATCCTTCGCGACGTCCGCCGGACGACGTTCACTTCCCACAGGATCGTGAGGAAGTCGGCGCCCTTCGGCCAGTGCGTCATGACTTCGCGCAGGACGTCGAACGTCGACATTTCCTCGGCGCGTCCCGCGATCTCACGGAGCTCTTCCATTCGCTGGCTGCTGACGTAGACGACCGGGTCGGTCTGATCGAGCCATGTGAACTCGAAGACGTTCGGTTTGCCTGTTTTGGTCAGGCTGAAAACGGCCCCTGACTCGACGGGCTGGTCGAGCCACCAGTCGAAGAAGCCGAACATGAGCCGGATCTCGTTGTTGACCCACACCTGGAGCTCACGCCCCTCACGGTCGATGAACAGGACTTCCTGGATGCGCGGGTCCGGATCGAACCAGCCGCTCGGGAACTGGGAGAGCGGGAACGTGCCGAGTTCGCGGTGCACGGGCTTGAGGACGAGCCGGACGGTGTCCATTTCGACCTTCGGCGCGGGAAGGACGTCCTCGTCGTTGACGTCCATCGCGAGCGGGTGCACGATGAGTTTCCGCAGCGAACTCGAGAGGCCTTCGTCGGTGAGTTCGACGTCGACGGGGTCTCCGTCCTCTTGAAGGAACTGCGTCTGTTCGAACAGGAACGGTTCGGGCAACGCTTCGATGAAGTCCGGGGCGCTTTTCGGCTGCCGGAACCGGTCGCCGCCGACCCACCACACGCGAGGGTCGACCTTGAGCGCGGACATCATGTTGCGCAAGTCGTCGGGGAACGTCTTGACGGTCGGCGTGACCTCGAACATCGATTCCAGCAGCGAGATCGCGGTCGACGTCCCGTCGAACCCGGCGATCTTTTCGACGACGCCTTCGATGTCGGACTTCTTGAGTTCGAGCGGGGCGGCGTCTTCGACTTCGATGGTCGGGCTGACCTTATCGGACAGCTTGACGGCGGCGCTGACCCACTTCTTGGCTTCGCTCTCCGGATGAAGCGTGCCGTCCGAAGCATAGATGAAGCCGGGGATGCTAAGAAGTTCGGAGTTAAAAGCGCGCCAATCGTACAGCAGGTGCGAGCGCGGGTCTTGCGGGTTCAAAGCGCGCCAAGCGGCGGCACCGAGGGCCTTGGCCCCGACAGGCGCGGCCTTCTCCAGGGCCAGCAAGATCGCGTCGTTCTGCGTCCAATCGAAGTCGCCCAGTTTCTTTTCGGCGGCTTCGACCTCTTCGAGGGTGATCTTGTTCAGTCGGAGCGCCCGATCGACGTCTTCGTCATAGGCGGCGAAGACCATGCCCGCCAAGGCGACACGGTCGTCGAGGATCTGGAAGACGTCCTGCTCGGACTGGACGATGCGGCGGACAGCGGTCTCAACGTCGTCGACGGGCTTAGACTTAGAGCGCGAGAGCTCGCGGACGAGAAGTTCGAACGGGATCGGACCCCCGAAGCGGTCGACGACGACCTTCAGGGCTTCGTGGAGGGAACGGCCCTCGCCCTCGAGACGTGCAGCCGGGATCCAGCGGCGCTCGACGTAGGCGAACATGACCGGGTTCGACGCAAGGAGCGAGCGGACGGCGGAAAGTCCGAGACCGTCTTGCTGGAGGAGGTCGGCCAGTTCGCTCGGCTTCACGACCTCGTACAATTCTGTGAGCTTCTGGAGGATCAGGCGGTCGGCGTATCCGCGCGCGACGCTTTCTTCGGGTTTGAGTTCGTATGCTTTTGCCAAGGCAAAATCCCTCCCCGTATGGGATTCGGGGCGAACGTTCAGTCTAGCATACGCGGCCGGGGGTCGCTAGACCTTGTTTTTCGGCCGAACGTCTCCAACGATCTGGCGGACGCGACGATAGAACCGCACCCAGCTCAAAAGGGTCTCGTCATCGATGGAAGGTGCTTCGATCGTCGACAGTGAGCGATGGGCCGTCCACTGTGCCTGGTCGGCGAAGGGCCAAAACGGCTGCGGGATCTGCCGATGGAAAAGTCTGAAGAACACCGGAACCCTCCACTTCGGCGCTTCGTCCAGTCCTGACCTGAGGAAGGCGGCATACCTTCTTAAAAGTGCGTTCGTGCCAGGAGTCGGAGGATGGCTCTTGAAGTCATCGTAACAGCACCAGACAGCATTCGCGACCTCGAATGTTTCGTCCGACCCGAAGTGCTCCCAGACCGTGTCGTCCAATTCTAAGTTGTCGATCTCCCCTCTCGACCATGCCTCGATCCTGTCGGCCAAGTGTTCCCGCGACTGGGTCGACGTAGCCTTCTCGGACGCGCCCCCGCACATGGTTGACAGTATGCAGCCTGAGGCAACGCGCCTGTACCGAGCGTCGTCCCTTCAGTGTGCGTCCGGATGTGTGGCCGGGGTGATGTCTCGTGCACCCCGGTCGGTACGACAAACTTAACGCGGCGTCAGTTGGAAGACACGTGGTCCCAGAACGAGCCTGCCGTCGAAGACCAGTGTCCGTTCCGGACCGGGGTGCACAAATCATCTCCTCGGCCAGGCGCCCGGACCATGCCACGGCCCCCAGACGGCCCCGGAGGACCGGTCATGACGATAAGCCAAAATCATTATTGGCGACCAAATGCCAATTCGCACGCGAGAGCACGAGCTCGAAGACGAGAGCCGCAAGGCTTTCTCTGCCGTCCTACCGTCGGGGTGGACGTTCAGCCGCGTCGACAACGACTATGGCCTTGACGGAGTCGTCGAGCTGTTTGACAAGGGTCAAACCACTGGTCATCTCTTCTGGGTTCAGCTGAAGGCAACGGACGAAGTCAATCAAAACAAGGCGCTCAAACTGAGGGTCTCGCTAGAGCATTGCCACTACTACAGATCGCTTGAGATGCCCGTCCTTATTGTTCGTTACTTGGCATCCTCATGTCGGCTCTTTGTCAAGTGGTTCTGCAAAGTGAGTTTTCGACACGCTCGGGCCAGCGCCAAAACGGTCGGACTATCGCTTGCTGCAGCCGACGAGTGGACGGCGAGAACCCTCGAAGAGATTCGGGTTGATCTCGAGCTACTGCGCGTGCTCAAGGAAGGCATGCCACGGGCGTTTAAGCTTTCTCTCGCGGCTCCCGATCTGGATCCCCAAGCCCGGTACGGAGCCCTGAATTCCATCCGTCGACGAACGTCCCAAAGCAACTTGACACCGACTCTGGTTGACGGGGACGCGAGCGACGCACTAGTGAGGATATTTATTGGGGATGGCTCTATCACCGTCTGGGTCACGATTCGACGTAGCTTCCGCATACCGATCCGTCAGAGCCACCTCGATCCAACGACCGGTGGCGAAGCGATCGCGGCCGATGTGTTGACCATGGCGGGGCTTCTCATTGGATTCTGGCACCGCCTACCAGGGGGTGAGCTCATCGCCAGTAACGTGCTGGATTCGTCCTTTGTCTCGCCTAGTCTGATGTGCAGCAACCTTGCGATTTCGCTTGCCTCTGTTGGGCGGTCGGACGACGCCGTGAAGCTACTCACACGTTTGGTGGAGCTGCATTGTGTTGAGGCTTCGTATTGGGTTATCACAGCGTTTCTTATCGCCGGTCTCGACGGGCCCGAGGCAATGGAGCCCGCACTCGCGCTTGTGCGAAGCATCGGAGCCCGCATAGAACACAGCCTGGGCAGCAAATTCGCCTCAACCCTAGAGTACAGCGTAGGGAACCGAATCCGGGCTGAGCACCCGGAGCTGGCCTTGGAGTGCTATCTTCTTGCCGCCCAGCTCGATCCAAGCTATAAGGAGCGCGCATATTGGCACTCTGAACTGGGCGGGATACTCTTTCTCCTAGGTGAGTTCGTTGCGGCGGCGAGGGCGTACTTGCAGGCCCAAGTCATCCAGGAGGAACCAGCCGACTTCGGCAAATGCGCCGACGCGTTGTTGTTTGCGGGCTTCTATGACGATGCGAAGGGATTCTTCCTAAGGGCCGGGCCAATTCCCGAATGGCGTCTTAAAGTACTCCTGTTGGACATGATTGCTGCCGAGGGGTTTCCAAGTACGCAGCGGCGGCACTTAGACGCCGAGTACCGTTGGCCGGCCTTGAAGGGGGATGAGCAAGCAAGAGTAGGGATCATCCGTAAATGCATGGCCCAAGACGCCCTATCGCCACGCGCCTGGGTATGGCTCAGTGAGCACACAGCTGGTCGTCCGCCTAACCACCAAGCCGACTGCCTGACCGCGGCCGCGGTCAGTTCAATGTATGACCCTGTGCTTTGGTGCAGGGCCCTCGTTGTTACGATCGACGCTCTTGGTTTAGACAGCGAGAGAACCGCCGATTTGATTGCCTGCGCATGTTTCCTAAATCGAAGTGCAATGTTGGACACTGCGTTGGCCATGAAGCGCGATGGCGTCCCGATGGATGACGAGGTTCTCCGACGCCTCAGTGAAGAGCTCGCAGGCTTGGACGGCCCTGACGAGGCTCCAATTCTCATTAGGCAGGTGCACGAAGATGGTACCTACACCGAAATGGGGTAATAGCCGGCACGATCACCCGCCTTCATCCGTCGTCGGGGTATCTGTTGCGGTGTGAGAAAGCTCTCTTTGGATCTCTGCCTTGCGCTTCTCGATCGACTTCGTCATGACCGGCATGACGTTTTCCAAGTGCCACTGAATCTCGGTTTCGAGGGGAGGAGCTAGTTCCATCAACCGATCGGTCAGTAGGGCAAGCACCCCGAGCAAGACGGCCGTGTTTTGGGCTTGCTGCTCGGCGAGCACGGAGAAGATTTTCTGGAATGGTGCGTCCTCGGCCCTAATGTCCACGTAATTGTGAGGCTGCAGATCTGCAATTCCACGCTTGTGGAGGATTCCGCTACGGTATTTGTTGAGGTCGTCAATGTTCTCGGACTTTATCATCTCAAGAACGAATGCCCCGTAATGGGTTTCACGCGCCGTATCCGGGATGGCTGCTTCGAGTGCTCTGACCCTGGATGCATGATTTTTTCTGTCTTCGAGATCCTTAACACCGAAAACTAGCCCAAGGATGGCCATGGACTTTTCGACAGTAGCCTTTAGATAGGTGAAGATCAGGTCGGCCTGCATTATCGCGTCGACCTCGGCATTGATCATCGCAGCGGCCCTTTTGTTGTCGGCGGTGTAAGTGGCCAGCCGCAGGTATTCCTGCATTGCGATTGAAGTCTTCTGTTGTAAGAACAGGATTTCGTACAGGAAGGCAACGAGAGCGTCTGCCTGCGGATGCCCGGATGCCCTAATACTATGTACTGACCTGTTGAAGTCAACATCGATGAACCATTTTAAGGAAACGACAGGAATCTTGATCTCCATCGGAAAGACAAGGCTAGCGAGCATGAAGGATCGGGAGCCAATGCCAAGGTTCAGCGGCGGCCAACTCTCTGTCACCTGGCCCAACCTCAGATACGTCGTCATGGTGAAAACTTTCAGGGCGTCGCATCTCCTTGAGTCGGAGTCTGTAAGCACGACCCCTTCCCGGTCGCGGCTGAACCGCACATACATCAGCTCCATAAGCTCAGGCCCGAAGTCTTCTTCCTCGCCGAAGACTTCTTGGGCAAGTATTGTCTTTGCGGACGCCTGCGGCGCACCGTCCAAAGGTATCCAGCGACGCGTTAAGATGCTCCTGAACTTCCTGGCAAATGGTTCGGCACGCCAAAGAGGCCCTGGCGAAACTGCGGCGAACATTGAGCCAGCCTGGACCACTTCACCCAAGCTTACGGGAAAGTCCTCAGGGGCCCTGACCCACCAGAGGCAAATCCGTAGCATCAATTTGCTGAGTTGTTTCACAATGAGATTTCCCAGTGGACTCATTTTGGCGTCCGGATTGGGCAACGGCCAGTACCGTTTTCGTCGGCGGTGGCAAGGACATAACGCTCCGTCTGAATATTGACTGGGAACCGGTTGGCGAGTGTTTCGGTCCTTGTCCGAAGGACTTCTGCAGTTCGCGCACGGGGAGCCGTGGCAAGGATTGCCAGCCCGGACTTCGTTGCTCCCAGTATTCCCCCGTCCGGCTACAGACCATGAACCGGTCCGCCCTTCTTCCCGGCCCGACGTCCGGTCTTGAGCGACGGAAGCCGCGTCAGGGGCCACTCAGACCTCTTCAGTCGCGACGGCAAAGAAAAAAGTGGCCCGAGGAAGACAAAAAGTCGCCCGAGACGCCCCAAGAGTGAACATTGACCGGGCGAAAGTGGCCATTGTAGGAAAGAAAGTCGCCCAAGAAACTCAATAAGGGGCCCGGATATTGATGGAACAAGGTGTAGGCCAGGTTCACAGGAGCCCCTTCTCCTTGCGCGAGGGTTCGTGCGCGGAGGGAGATGGGCCGGGGATGAGGGTTCCGTCCAGGACCTCGTGAGAATGCACCCTCACCCTCATCCCCCTCTCCCCCGGAGAGGAGAAGGGGTTCCAGAACGGTCGAGAGGTCGAAGGGAATCCCTCAAGGCTTAGCGCGAGGCGACCTTCGTCGTCGGCGCTTCGACGAGCGACGCGAGGTAGGGGCTGAGGTTCTCGGCGGCGGCACGGGGCTGAGACTGACGGCCTGACCCCTCACCCCCATCCCCCTCTCCCCCGGAGAGGAGAGGGGGTTCCGGAGCGGTCGAGAGGTCGAAGGGAAGCCCTCGAGATTCAGCGCGAGGCGACTTTTGTCGCCGGCGATTCGACGAGCGAGGCGAGATACGGACTAAGGTTCTCGGCGGCGGCGAGGCGGGTGCGGCCTTCGTCGACCTGGCCCGCGGCTTCTGCGATCCGACCGGCGCGGGCCCACAGCACGGGTTCCTGTACTCCGCTCGCAAGGCCCTTCCTGATCGTCGCGGCGGCGTCAGACGATCGGCCGTTGGCGAGCTGGGCCCAGGCAAGGGCGCTATAGGTCTGCCAGTTGGTGTGCTCCTTCGCTTCCGACGTCATCAGCTCAAGGGCTTCCTTGAGCTTAATGCCTTGGGCGAGCCAGTTCTCCGCCTGGACGACCTCGTCGCCATGGATGCCGTAGGACAAGTGCTCCTTGATGATGTCGTCGACCATCTGATGCTGCTTGGCGGCTTCGTCACGGCGGCCGGCTTTGGCGAGGAGCGAGGCGTATTCGATCCTGTAGAGTGCAGGGCACTTCTGATCGAGAGCCTTGGCGAAGAAGTCCATGCCTTCGTCGTCCTTCCTTTGCGAGAAGCGCACCCGTCCCATACCGAAGAGCGCGTGCCGGTACTGAGGATCGCGATCGAGAGCGCGCTGATAGGCGCGACCCGCCGCCGCGACGTTGCCGGTCTTGAAGGCTAGGTCGCCCACCTGGGTCATGCACCAGAGCGTGTTCTCGCCGAAGGGGGCGCCGGCATCCGCCGCCTTTTCCATGAGCAGGACCGCGCCTTTGGCGTCGCCCAATGACCACCGGTACTGCGCAGCACGACTGTAGCTGGCCAGGTCCGGTCGGAGGTCGAGCATTTTCTGCGCCGAGGCTCCGGCTTCCTTATAGCGGCCGAGTTCCATTTCGCTGTCGAACTTCACGCCGTAGGCGAAGGGATCGATCGGGTTCTGGGCGAGGGCCTTGTCCGCAAGGTCGCGAGCTTTGTCGAAACTGTGGAACATCGTCCAGCACCATGCGAGGTTGTGGAGCGACACGGGGTCTTTCGGTTCGAGTGCGACCGCGTTTTCGAACGCGGCCAATGCACCTGCATAGTCGTCGAGCGCCGAGTGTTCACGGGCGCGCTGCATCAGGGCCTGACCAAGGTCGTTGTATCCCTTCGCCTTGTCCGGATGACGTGCGACGAACTTCTGGGCAGCGGCGATCATGCGGTCGGCACGGCTGTCGCCTTGGGCTTGGACGCGCTTGAGATCGAGTCGGCGGGCTTCGGTCGGACCTTGGGGGGCGCAACCGGCGATGGTCAGCGAAACAAGGGCAAGGATGACGGTGGAGGTCTTCATGGCGATCAGCGGGGAGGGTCGTTGAGGGGATAGCGGACCTTGTGGTCTGGGAACTGGTCGAGACGGGCCCGGCCCCACCGGAGCCATTTGGAATGTCCGTCGGCATAGATGTAGTTGGCCCCGCCGTTGTGACGGTCGAACTTGATCCAGCCTTCGCGAGGCCGGCTGCCCGCGCCCCATTGGACGAGAGCGGCTTCGCCGGCCCAGGCGTCGTAGTCGTCTTGGGCGATGGCGTGGAAACCGCTGTCCGGATCGGCGAAGCCTTCGGAGTTCCTTTCAGAGAACAGGATGAGGTTCGGATCGGCCAATCCGGCGAGGGCGGAATCGGTCGCAAAGCCGGAAATGACCCCTTCCAAGGCATAGCGGCAGGACTTATGGGTGAACACGCTGTTGAGGAGGTAGCTCCACATCGTCAGGTTGTTCCGTTCGGCCTGGCAGTGTTCGCCCTTCGGAGCGATGTCGCACTCCGTGCCGATCGTCTCGATGCCGCCGTTATAGTCTTCGATCGAGGTCGCCGGCTCTCGGCTCTTGGCGGTGGGGTCGTGTGGGCAGTAGGCGACGGCGCGTGACTTGGCGTAGGGTTGGAAAATCACGGCCCAAGGCTTTTCGGCCTGGCTGTTGCCGAAACCGCCGCCTTGACACTGGTCAGCGGTCGCAGGAAGGTCGACCGTCAGCGTACCGTCGTCGAGCACCCAGTCTTCGTGGTGGCGGAAAAGGGCGCCTTCGTTATCGTCCATGTAGAGACGGGCGGCCACGGACAGTTGCTTCGTGTTCGACAGGCACATGGTCTTGCCTGCGGCCTGTTTCGCCTGGGTAAAGACAGGGAAGAGGATCGCAGCGAGGATCGCGATGATCGCGATGACGACGAGAAGTTCGATCAGAGTAAAGGCGCGGTGTTTCATGGGGTTTCTCAGGTCTTGGAACCGGGGGCGGTCGTCCGCCCCCGGTCGAGGACGTCAGTCGTGGAGCGTCGTCCCCGGGCCGCCCCAAGGCGTGCCGCCATAGGGGAAGACCCTGTCGTAGACCGTGTCGTTGGCGTTCATGTTGTCGCCGACGGGTGTGATCGTCTGATAGCTCGGGCCGCTTGCGATGGCCGTCAGGGCGATGTCGACGACGTCGTCGCCGAAACGCCGTCCGTTCGGCCAACCCGAGGCGACGGGTTGCCCGGAGAAGCCGCTCGTGACGGTGTCGCCGCCGAAGACGCTCAATCGGCTGTAGCCCGCGTCACCCGGGAGCGGGACGGACGGGGTCGAGAGATCGACCTTGAGCACGTCCGGGATGAAGAACCCGACCAGGTCGGTGCGGTTGTTCACCTGGAAGTTCGTGCCAAGGACGGCATTGAGGAGAAAGGCCAGTTCGCAGTTCTCCGCGTACTTCTTGAACCGGGCGACATCGGTCGTCGGAGGGTTCTGGTTGTAGCGGTCTTTGTCAGCGAGGGCGACGAGGGTCTCGTTGAACAGAGGGTTACCCATGCGCGAGACTTGCACCCATCCGCCGAACCGCGTGTTCTGCTCGGAGTTCTCGGCGATTTTGAAGCTCTGGCGGAAGGTGTTCCCGAAGACGCCGATGACGGGGTATTCGCCTTCACCGATGATCTGCGAGATGGGGATCTGCAGGTCGATCGAGTGGACGTTGGTCCCCGAGAAACCGTCCTTCCCCGTTTGGCGCACGCCAAGGAAGTCGAAAATCGCGGGAGTATCGGCGTAGAACCCGTCTTCCCGCTGACCTGCGAACACCTTCGTGCCGTCGTTCAACGTGAAGACGGTCTCTTGGACGTATTGGGGAAGGTCGTTGAAGGTCGACGCGCCTTGGAGGCGGTTGCCGCCGTTGTCGTAGTACTTCGGCGTCGTGCGCGGGCCGACGTTGACGGGCGGGCACTTGAGGACCTGACCGTCTCCGAGATTGATCGTCTGGCCGCCCCTCGTCAGGATGCAGGTGTACGTCTGCGTCGCGTTCTGACGGGGATCGTCGGTGCTGAGGATCGGGCCTGCCTCTGTGCCGAGACCAAAGCTGAGGATCGTGTTCTTGTTCTTGTAAGTCGTGCGGAACTTGAACGTATAGGTGATCGAGGGAGTGCCCTCGAAGACGTAGTCGTTGCCTTGCTTGACGGGCTTGGCGATATTGATCTGGTAGATGACGTCTTCGGCGAACTTGTCGAAGATGACGCCGTTGCCCGGGTCTTCGAGCGGGTTGACGTTCATCGCAAGGTTCAGGACCTTGACGCCTTGGGCGTTGTTCCTGACGAAGGCGTAGACGTCGGTGATGTTGGCGGCAGGGTCGAGCACCATCATCGGAGCGTCGCTGTGGCTTGCGGCCATTGCGTTCGTCCCGACGAGGGCCGCGAGCGCCGCTCCGGTCCATCGGATCAAGGGTTTCATGTGTTGCTCCGGGGCCCTGTCGGGCACCCTGCATCAGTGTCGTCGGCCTGCGTGACGGTCGGATGTGCCCCGGCTGAACGAAGGATGAATGCGGGGAGAGGGAACGAGGAACGGACGGAAAGGGGACGGATAGGTCGAAATCCCGGGCGAGCGTAGCGAGGGACCGACCGAGCCGAACCAAGTCGATAGTGACGGAACGGTCGGACACACCCTTGACGGACGTTGGGTTCTGTCCACCGCATGGTTGACGCGGGCGTCGGCCGCCGACGAGGAAACAGCGTCATGAAGGCGAACACCAGTCCACCCCCACTCGATCCGGCGTACACCTGGATCGACCGCCGGGCCAAGCTCTTCGAAGCCGGCGACTATCCTGACAAAGGTCTGACCGTCGACGAGGACGACCTCCTCAAACTCCAAGACACGTTCGGCGCCCCGGTGCCCGTGCTGATCGAGCACGCCGACTCGCCCCTCCAACTCGGTTTCCTGACCGGAGTCGAAGCCCAAGGCCACGAGCTCTTCGGGATGGTCGCGCTGACTAAGGAAGCGAACGACCTGATCGAGGCATCGGGGGCGCACTCGCTCTCGCTCGGTCTCGATGCCGCGCTCTCGAAGATCCAAGAAGTCAGCCTCGTGTCACGGCCTCGCGTACCTTCGGCCCGCCTGTTCCATGGAGAGGTCCTGAGCCTCGAACCGGACTGGCAGACCCGTTTCCGGCGTCTCGAATCGGACGTTGCGCGCCAGTCTGCCGAAACCCAGGTCGCGCGGCTCCTGAAGGAAGGGAAGCTGGTCCCGGCCCAAGCGGAAGCGGCCCTCGCCCTGCTCGAGGGGTCGCAGACGGTCACGTTCGACGGCGGCCCTGCTCCAGTGTCCTCCGTCGTCTTGCGGTTGCTGGAATCCGCCCGCGCCCACACCCTCTTCGCTCCGACGGCGCCGGAAAGTGCTCCACCGACCGGGATCCCGGACGACGAACGCGCGTTCTACGAGCGCTACTTTGGCGGTTTGAGCCTCGAGGAAATCGCAAAGCACCGCGGAGCGTAAGCCCGCCGTTCCGAACCTGAACCACACCTATGTCCTTATCCAAAGCATTCGAAACCTATGAACGCCCCGGCCTCGTCGTCAGCTACAAGACCGCGGCCGTGAAGGTCTACAAAGGCGCCGCCGTCGGCGTCAACGCCCTCGGCTACCTGGTCCCCATGTCCCACTCGACCGCGAGCTTGAAGTTCGTGGGCACGGCTAACGAGACCGTCGACAACACGGGAGGCGCTTCCGGCGATAAGTCCGTGAACGTGACCAAGTCCGGTTCCTTCGTCTTCAAGGCCGCGAGCGGGTTCACCCCCGTGGTCGCCGATGTCGGCAAGGAACTCTATGCGGCGAGCGACTGGGAGGTCCAGACGACCAACGCGGGCCTGACGAACAGCTACAAGGTCGGCACCGTCGTCGGCCCTGAGACGACCTCGACGGGCCAACCCGGCTACCGGGTGAGGATCGACAACTACACCGTTTAATTAGGAATCAGAAAATGGATCGAACTCATCGGGCTTCACAAGATTTTCGACTCGAACTTGGAGTGTCTCCTCGAGTTCCGATGCCATGAGGTCTAGCACTTCCTGAAGTCCTAGCGCATTTCTACGCGCTGCCTCGTGTAGATCTTTATAGGCGCGGTAGTAGTCCCCGCTCCAAAATATTGATTCTTCCATCGGAGTCTCGTTTGAGTCTAGAACAGCAAAGCGGTAACCCTCATCGATTCCATCGAAAACATGTTCAATGCCGATGCGGCCGTCGCCAATTTCTGCGATATATAAGTCGCTTGCCTGGCTACTCCTACGCCAGTCAAGTTTATTCCTTCTGGTGGCTAAATCTGCGAGTACAAACAAATCTGCAATCGTTTTCATGTGGTCGGTTTTTGATCGTATGGTAATCGGGCCCGTACACTTTCTAAGATTGGAATGGACGGGGCAATGAACTGTGAAACCTTTTCTGCTGAGAATGTGTTTTTGGTTTTGCTTTGAAGATGCAATTCAAGTTGGGTAGCCAGGTGCCTCCCAGCTTTCAATACGGTGTCAAGCACGTCAAGTTCTTCAGGGCTGAATAGCGTGGGAGTCTGTCGAAGACGGGTGAGTGCATCGCAAAAATCCTGTAACCTTACATAGCCAGCGTCGAACTGCTTCGTCCTTATGTAAAGTACGGCCTCCTGAGCCAGTCTTCGACAGTGGACGATTTCATCTGCTGAGATAAACCGCCGCAGTCCAGTCTCTGTCCTCCTCACCGTGGTCTCAATGAGCTCCGCCCGTCGTGTCAATGTTCCCAGTTGAATAAAACTGAACGTCAGTGCAAGGCAACCTACGAAAGTCCCGATCGTCGTGATCCAGTCATATCGGGTCGCGCTGGGATCTTGCGTGAGCCACAGGACAATCACTACAAGTCCAAGAACCGTTGCGATTAACCAGCCCGCCAGCCTTGAGAAGATCGAGGAGGAATTCAATTCTTTTGATATGCTACCAAGTCACAATCCACTCTGTCCACTGAAGTCGCCCGGGGCGGGGTAGACGGCCCGCCCGGGCTGGGAGCTGGTCCGCCTACTTTCCCAAGCGGTCCATAGCCTTAGGCGACCGGAGGCGCGAAAGTCAACGTCACCGAAAGAAAAATCCGGCCCGGACGAGGTCCGTCCGGCCGGATTCCGACTGCCATAACAAGCTCGAGGTTACCTTTTCGAGGATGATTCACGTGCGTCTTCGAGGCGATTGTACGGATCCTTGACGTCCCAAGGATCCCTCCGTGCGGCTTCTTCCCGTGCCAGGCGGTCCCGTTGCTCCTTCGCTTCCCAAATGTAGCCACAGACAAGTAGAACGATGCCCGCGATCGGCAAGACGATCTGCTGGGTGGCGATCCCATACGCGGCGGCACCGATCGCGAGGCCCCATCCCGTGGAAACAACCTTGTTTCTCCCCATCAAGGCCTCGTCACGTTGACCGTCTTCGAGCCCTTCTCGTTGCCCGTGTTCACGATGACGTAGACCTTATAGAACACCTTCGAACCCGGAGCGACGAGACCGTCGTTGGTGACGAACTCGAGCACGCCCGGAGGGTTGCTCCCGATGACCTGCTCCTCGTCGGTCTTGTACTTCGCCCCGAAGCAAGCCCGCAGCTCGTATTCTTGGAGATCCGGATCCGACGAAGCGTTGTAGTTGATCCTGGCTTTGTCGACCACCTCGTCCCAGATCGCAGAAACGTTCACGGCGGCGGGCGTGTGTCCCTTGGCCGGCGTCAGCCTCGGCAGAGATTGTACGAGCTGGTGGCTTGCGGGAAAGGCGCCGGCCACGGCTTGGCGGTACTGCTTGAGCCGTTGGAAGACCGGAGCGAAGACCTGGTCCCGGGCCTCCCGTGAGAGTTGGGCCACCTGCTCCGCGTTCGCCAATGTCGTGAAGGCCGCCTTCATGGCGGTCACGTCCTGGATGAAGACGAGCACCACGTATCCGCCGGCAAGTTTGAGCGGAGGGGTGAATCCGATCACAGGCGGGTTGTTCGTGTTGATCGTCGTCCACAGGTTCGACATGTCGTCCATCGCGTCCCGCCATTTGCCGGGAGCGTCGCCGTATTGTGGCGTTCGGGGCAGGGCAGGAATGTATTTCGTGCCCGGAAGTTGACCGTTGACGGCGGCTCTGAACTGCAGGAACCGGGGCCTGACACCGGCTCGCTTGACGTCACGGTCCCCGCGAGCGATCTGCGTCGTGTTGTCCTTTTGCTGGACGTCCGTCACGGCCGATTCGACCAGAGCCCGGTCGGCTACAAGGCTCGCGCGGTTGTAAGTGCCTAGGAGCGTCAGTTCTCCCGGCGAAAGGGCCGCGTTGACGTCCGTCCAGTGCTGCAAGAATTCGTCGATCGTGGGGAGCCAGCTTCCAATGGAGGTGATCGGCATGTGTTTCTCTCCGAACCGGACGGAAAGATACACGGTCCGCGAAAGAAATGTCCAGATTCTGGAACTATCTGTCTAAGATCAGTATTTCGGCCCCTCAGAGCTGTCAGAGAGGACTTCATAGCGGTCGGAACGGTATTGAGAGCAGCCAGGAAGACATTCACAGCAAGCAGGAGGACATTCAGAGCCGCCGATGTGACATTCAGAGCGGCCGGAAAGACATGAAGAGCGGTTTGGCAGCGCTTAAGAGCGGTGGGGAAGGCATTCATAGCAACTGGTTAGACATCAAGAGTGGTCGGATACTCATCCAGAGTGGCGGTGGACCCTTTCAGAGCTGGATCGCCGGCTTTCAGACCGATGTCGTGACCCGTAGGGAGAGAGGGTGCCGCCGAGGAGACGATCAAAGTCCGACTTCATCACGTCCGTCTCGGGGCTGGTCGCCTCACTTAAGAACGTGGACTGATGTCTCGGCCGAAGGCCGAGCCCAGGCTCTGGTCGACGTCTTAGGATTCAGGTGAAGGAAGGAGATGGCCCCAGAAGACAAGGATCAGCCCTCATGGGACGCCGTTTTGAAGGCGTATCAGGACGTCGTCTCGGTCTGGAAGGAGCCGACGGAAGACGAAGTCGGGCCCGGCGGACTCTTCGAGGGCGAGAACGAGCAGGCCGGACCGCCGGACCTTGCGGAAGACGCCGACAGCGCCGAGACGCAGGGGTCGTAAGGAGCAGCACGGCCCTTGTGCGCCGACGTACCCTTCGATCGTCTGGTTCTGGCCCTGAGTAAAACAGGGGTGTGGAACACCGGAAGACGTACGCCGAGGCGCTCCAAGACGCCTCCTTGAACAGCCTGTTCGACGTCGACGAAGCGCTCGAGGAGTCGGCCCGTCGCGCTCAGGAACCGGAATCCACAGACGGTGACGGCCAAGCCGAACGGCCTGGCCCGTCTTCTTAGAGGTCGAACGGCGCGGCCTCAGGCCCGCGTCGCCGGTGCGGGCGGGCTCTCGACCTTGACCTGCTCTCCGTCTTTCAGGCCGGAGACGATCTGGACGAGGGCGCCGTCGGTGATGCCGAGCGTCACCCGTCTCTTGCTCCACGTGCTGTCTTCCTTGACTTCGACCCAGAGGTCGGTGCCTTCACCGTGGACGGCGGTCGCCGGGACGACGAGGGCGTCTTCGACATAGCCGGACTTCACGCCGACCCGCTTCACCGTCGCACCCGGCTGGACGAGCGCGCCGGGGTTCTTGAAGGCGATGACGGCGAGGTAGACGCCGCTCGCCTGGCCTTCTTTCGGTGGGGCGACGGAGACGTCCAGGACTTCGCCGTCGACCGGGTCGGAACTGACGCCGTTGAACGCGACGAGGACGTCGGTGCCTTTCTTGACCTTGTCTTTGAGCTCGGCGGGGAGGAAGCCTTGCACGCGGACTTGGCGGAAGTCGACGACGGTCGCCAGGGCCTGGTTGGAGGTCGCCGACATGCCCGGTTTGGCTTCGAGCGAGACGACGGTGCCGGAGATCGGCGCGAGGATCAGGCCCTTGCGCTCGGCTTCTCGGACGGCGGCGAGGGTCGATCGGGCGCTGGCGACGGAGTCCTTGGCCGGTCGGAGCTGTTCGTCCCGTTCCCGCTGGGCTTCGGCGAGCGTGCGTTCGGCGTCCATGCGGGCTTGGACGGCGGCGTCGATGTCGGCTTCGCCCCCTCCGGCCACGACGTCGCGGGCCGTCTTTTCGACGGCGCGGGCCTCGTCCAGCGCTTTCTTGGCGTCCCGCACAGGGCCGGACTTGTCGGCGAGCTCGGCCGAATAGGCGGCGCCTGCGGACTGGGTCTGGGCTTTGGCCGCGGCCTTGGCCGAATCGGTCCCGGGGATGTCCAGCTTGGCGATGGCCTGTCCCTTTTCGACTTCCTTGCCTGCGACGGTGTAGACCTCGACGACCTGGGTGCTATAGGGCGAGGTGGTGACGGCCGACGCCGAGGCAGGGACGACGAGCTTGCCGTCGAAGAAGGTGTAGCCTGTCAGGGCCTGGCGTCTCACGGTGGCGACGGACGTTTCGCGACCGCCTTTGTCGGCGGCCATCGGTGAGCACCCGGCGATCACGAGGGCCAGGAGGGAGAGGGGTGCAGTGCGTGTCATCTCTGGGTCCTTGACGCCTTCGCCAAGTGCCGGACGGGGCGTCAGCATCTTTAACGCACGCCTTTGGAAAAAATTCTGAGGGGGTCCGCTTTCTTAGGGCCTGCGCCGAGGGCGGCGGTCCGGTTCTGCGGCGCCGGTGCATGCCCGTGCACAGGGACCGGCGTGGCACAATCCGAGGACGGTCGATGAGATATTGGCGCGCGTTCCTGGGCGAGCCGCCGCAACGCATGTTCTTGCAGTGGGGCGACCTGCCGCTCGGTCTGAAAGAGTGGGTCCAGCCCTCTGACACCTGGCGGGTCATCCTCTACGACCACGACGGGCTGGCGCGGATCAACGGCCGTTCGTACCCTTACACGAAGGGCCAAGGCTTGATCTTCCCGCCGTTCGCGAGCTGCGCCCACGCCCACGTCGGCCCGCCGTCCTTGGTGGCGTCCGCACATTTCGATTTTCCGCCGACTCAGGAAAAGCCTGTCGCCCTGCCTGCGCAGTTTTCGTTCAGCCGGGAATGGTACGACCTCTTGTGGAACGCGGGGGAGCACGGCATGGGCGGTGCCGAACGGGGCAAAGCTCTCGTGTGGCACGTCCTCTGGACCGTTTCGGAACCGACGTCCGTTCTCCGGACGCAGACCGCGATCTATGACGCCGAGGACATGATCCGCTCCGAACTCGACCAGCCGCTGCGGGTCTCAGAGCTGGCGACACGGCTCGGGATCTCGCAGGGCACGTTGCTGCTCTGGTTCCAGTCCGAACACGGCACGACGATCCGTGGCTTCATCCGGCAAGCCCGGGCGAGGGAAGCGTGCCGCCTGCTGATTTCGACCGACCTCAAGGTCAAGCAGATCGCGGCCCAAGTCGGCGTCCCCGACCTGCACCAGTTCAACAAGCTCGTCCGTTCTCACACCGGCCTCTCGCCTCGGGACTACCGCAACAAGGCGGGCTGACCGCTTCTGTCAGCGGAACTCGACGGTGAGGAGCGAATGGTCGGAGATCCGTTCGGTCCGGACGTCGTGACGGAACCGGCACGTGGTGACGTCGTGGGCCAAGGCCGGGGAGACGTAGCAGTGGTCGAGCCGGAACCCGTTCTGTCTGTGGCTGAACCAAGAGTATTCCGAGGTCTCGGGGTTGCAGGCTCGCCACGCGTCGGTCCAGCCCGTCGCGATCAAGTGCTTGAGGAAGACCGCTTCGCGGATGGGGTCGCCTTGGCAGTCCTCGTCCAAGGCGGTGTTCAGGTCGCCGACGATGAGCGCGCGGTCGTCGGCGCGGGCCTCGGCGAAGGACAGGACGCAATCCCAGAACTCGCGTTTGTTCCAGACTTCCGTCTGGTTCGGCACATGGACGGCGAGCAGCGTCATGTCCGCGTCGCAGTGTTCGACCGCCACCCATCTGTGCGAACTGGTAGGCGTGGCCGGGACCGCGACCGGACGGAGCTCCCCGGCGGACAGGACGCAGACACAGTTCAGTCCGGTCGTCCGGACCCCTTCGGCCACGGCCCCGCAGGCGTCCTTGTGGTGTCCGAGGGGCGCGAGGAGCGTCCTCAACTCCCGCCCTGGCGCGGCCCTGTATTCGGTCAGGACGATGACGTCGGGTGCTTCTTCGATGAGGACCCGAGCGATCTCGGCGCTGCGGCGGCCCCCGCCCGCCCGGATGTTCCACGCCGCCAGTTTCATCCCGGTCCAGTTTGAACGAAGGCCCGACCCGTCTGCGGTCGCTCTGCCGGCGCTTGACTGGGCTGCCCTGCAGGGGCTCTAACGGCCCTCGAAGCATGTCCCCGCGACGTGCGACACGGCCAACAAACCCCGTATCGCCGACCGCGTTCTGAGCCCTTTCCGTAATCCGTCCGTATCACGACCGTAATCCGTCCGTATCACTCGAGATACGCAAGGACGTCGGTCGGCAAGCGGAACAGGGAAGGAACCGCCTGACATTGTGGGGGGTCGGACGCCGCACCGCCGATGACGTGCCGTGGAAGGAAGTGGTCAAAAGTCCGGTTCTGGTCGAAATCAAGACACCTTTCTTGACTACGAAACGGCACAAGAGTCCTTCAGCCACTTCGTCCGTTCCCCCACCAGAGGTTGAATTCGTCCAACGGTAGCGAGAAACGACCACTTGTAGTGACGGAACCGCCGGCACAATGTCCGAGACGGCTCCTTTTGGAGAGGACGACATGCACTTGACAGTCTCGAACCCGCTCATCCGGCTCGCGTGGCCGGTCCTGGCCTTGACCCTGGCCGCGCCGGCCCGCGCCGACTACTACACGACCTACAACGACACGACGAACCTGATCGGCGGGATCTCTCGCTGCGACGACGCCGGGACCGTCATCGGGACGTTCGGAGAGAACGTCCTCTACTATCCCATTTCGGTCGCCTTCGACAAGTTCGGCGTGCTCTATGTCGGCGACTATGGGAACGGCAAGGTCCAGAGGTTCCTGCCCGACGGCACGTGGGTCGGCGAGTTCGCCGACGTCGGGGACCAGATCAGCTCGATCGCGTTCCATCCGGACGGCAGCTTGCTCGTTTCGCGTTACGTCGGCGGGGCGGTCTGGCGCTTCGCTGCGGACGGGACGCCTCTTGGAGAGTTCGTCGCCGACACCGGGTTCCAGCGGAACGGCCAAATGGCGTTCGACGCGGCGGGCAACTTCTATATCCCGTCTTGGACGGAGTCGACGATCAATCAGTACGACACCGACGGGAACTACCTCGGCGTGTTCTCCGACACGGACAAGTCGGGCATCTACGGCCCGACCGGGATCGCGTTCGACGCGTTCGGTCAGATGGTCGTCACCGAGTACACGACCTACGGACTGAAACTGTTGGACGGAGGCGGGTTCCTCGCCGCCGATCTGGGAGCCACGTTCGGCGAACCCGAATATGTCACCGTCGAGGCCGACGGTACGTACCTGATCCCCTACTTTTATCTGAACACGGTCCATCGCTTCGCAGCAGACGGCACCGACCTAGGCGAGTTCACGACGGCGCCCGGGCCCTACCAGACCGTGAAGGGTGCGTACTACACGGTGCCGGACGGTTATACGCGGTTGCGCGGCAAGGTCGACAGCGGCGGCGTCGAGAGCCTCTGGTCGGTCGATGCCGACGTGTTGCGCGTTTGCAGGTTCGTGGTGGCGAACTCGGTCGAACCGCCCGTCCAGGTCAAGGTCCACGGGACGCTTCCAGTGAGCGAGGCGTCGACGCTTTCAGTCTGGATGACCTCGAGGATGGCGTCCAACGGGTTCTTCAAGCAGGAACTGATCATGATCGACGAGAACGGGGTCGAAAGCCCGACGATGCGACGGACGGACACGGTGAACACGGGAGGTGCCATCGTCTCGCTCCAGACCGACGACGCCGCGTCGTTCATCGGTGACGACGGATCGGTCTCGGTCCGGTACAACGTCCGCCCTTCGGGCCCGGTCTCGGTCCAATTGTGGTGCCATGAGGCCGACCAGATCCTTTGGACGGCCGCTCCCTAGTCACGTCGGGATTTGGAAGCGGCACGGCACGGACGCCCGGGCGCACCGGCACCCCTATGCCAGGGGTGCCGGTGCCTGTATGGGGCGACGTCTCCTCAAGGGCCGAACGCGTAGAGCTTTCCGTCCAGACACCCGGCGTAAAGCGTGCCGTCGTCCCCGATCGCCGGGTTGGACGTGAAGAGGGCCTCGGGCAAGGGGGTCTGACGGACGATGGAAAGCCCCGAATTGAAGACAGTCAGATTCTTCTCGAACGGGATCGCCCATCTCTTTCCGGTCGCCATCCCCCAGAACAATCTGCCGGACCCGTCGATCAGCGGGGACGACCATGTCGAGCCGAGAAAGTTGGAGTTCGGATCCTCTAAGTACTTCTGGACGAGGACGTTGCCGTTCGGCGAGAGCTTATAGAGGTTGTAGTCAAACCCGTAGTACACGTTGCCTTGAGCGTCGACGGACGGAGAGGCGTACGTGCCGTAAGCGAAGATCGGAGCGCTCCATTTGACGCTGCCCGAGGAGGAGTCGAGCGCGGTCACGGTCTGCCCGCCGACGAGGACGTCCCCGTTCGGAGAGACCGCGATGGGAGCCGCCGTGCCGGAGACGGGGGTCGTCCAGACCAAGGCGCCTTGAGCGTTCAAGCAGACGACACCGGTGTCTCCAACGGCGAGGATCTTGCCGTCCAACGTCTCGCTCGGCCCGCCTTCAAGGTTCGTCCCCAGCGTGTACTCCCACCGTTTCGTCCCTGCGGGGCTGAACGACGTCAGCTTGCCGTCGAGGTTGACGTAGACGTTGCCGTCGCTTCCGACCATGACGTGTGACCGGACGGGTTCAGAGGCTTGGTACCGCCACAGTTCGGAACCGTCCGGGCCAAGAGCGACGAACGTTCCATCGGCAGTGCCGGCGTAGACCCGGCCGTCCGCTGCCACGGCAGGCGTCGAGATCGTTTGGTCTTCGAACCAAGGAAGGGTGAACCGCCACTTCAACGTGCCGTCGGGCTTGACGGCGGTGATCGTACGCGTCGGGCGGAGCGTTTCGTGCCACGTCGTCCCGACGATGACGGAGCCGTCCGGAGCGACGACCGGCGAGCAGATCACCGGGCCGCCGACGTCGAACGACCATTTCACCTTGGGTTGTGCCGGAGCCGTCACCGGAGTCAGTCCGTTCCGTTGGTTGTTGCCGTGAAAGGTCGACCAAGCCGGACAGGCTTCGGGCACAGCGACGGACAAGAGCGAGAGAAGACAGACGAGTCGTTTCATTTGGAGTTCACTTGATGCGGAAGACGTAGTTGAGCTGGTAGTTGAAGAACCCGGAAACGAAGGCCGAGCCGTCGGTCGAGAGGGCGGGTTGGGTGACGAGTTGGTCGGCGACCTTGAGGCTCCAGGCCAAGGTGCCGTCGGGCTTGAGGCAAGCGACCACACCGTCGCTCGACGAAACGTAGATCCTGCTCCTGACGTCGATCGAGAGTCCTTCGACGATGTTGCCGACGAACGGCAGAGTGGCCGTCCAGACCAGGGTGCCGTCGTCTTTGTCGTAAGCGAAGACCCGGTTGCCTTGTGGGACGAGCGCTCGGCCAAGCCCATCGAGGCAGACGCCCCAGCCTCCGTTCGTGGCGTTCCACTTCACCGTCCCGTCTGCGCGGTATGCGGTGGTCCCACCGACCGTCGTGTAGAGGGTGCCGTCCGGACCGAAGCAGACTTGAGTCCGCGTGCCTTTCGTGGACGTCTTCTGCCAACGCAGCGATCCATTGGAGTCGTAGTACGATACGTCGGTCGAGCCGTGGGGCTCGTTCGTCCTGACGCCGCCTATGGCGACGTCCCCGTTCTTCGCGACGGCCGGATCGGTCTGACTGAACGCCGACGCCGTCCAGACCACGGACCCGTCGGGACGGATCCTGCGCAGGCTGGACTGAAGGTGAACGATGTCCCCGTTCGGCAAGACGGCCGGTGCGCGGTCGTTCGTCATGTTGGCGTTGCCTGAAATCGTTGCGATGAGGGATCCGGTGGCGTCGAACCCGACGAGTTGCCCGTTTCCGGAGTTCATCACCACGCGGTCGCCGCTCATGAGGGCGGGCATGGAGCGGACGCCCTGTGACGCGCCCCACGCATAAGGTTCGACCTTGCGTCTCCAGTCCACCTCGCCGTCGGGTTTAAGGACTTGGACGTAGAGTTCGTTGGACCAAGAGGCGTCGAAGAAGGTCGCTCCTAGCACGGCCCGTCCGGAACGGTCGGCGGCGATGCCGGGAACGGATCCTCCCGTCCGTTGCTTCCAGTCGATCAGTCCGAGATCCGGCCCCGGGTAGAGCGAGCGGCCCGTACGGGCAGGGTCCGCATGGTCCATCGCCCAAGGCGCGCGGACGGAACCCGCCGCAGATCCCGTGCCGATGTGGACTTGAGCTTGTGACGAAACGGCGAGGAGCGAAAGGACGCCCAGACTCAAGAGGGGTTTCATCGTTAGACGTTAGGAGGCGACGTCCGATCTGTCTGATACGTTTCACGGCTCGAAAGGTCCCGGACCAAACTGTCAGAGGGGCCGGTCGATCCCCGTTCGGCGGTACGCGCCGCCCGGCCAGGGTCGCGAGTAAGATGGACGGCATGGCAAAGGACAACGGGCAGCGTGGCCCGAGGACCGTCGAGGACAGGTACCGGCACATCGACTATCTCCGGGTGACCGAGGAAGCCGCCCTCGCCGCGAGCAAATGGGTCGGGAAGGGCAAGAAGGACGAGGCTGACGACGCGGCCTGTACCGCCATGCGTGCAACGTTGAACGCCATGGACTTGAGGGCCAAGATCGTGATCGGCGAAGGAGAGCGCGACGAAGCGCCCATGCTTTACATCGGGGAGGAACTCGGAACCGGCAACGGTCCGGAAGTCCAGATCGCGGTCGACCCGCTCGAAGGGACCAACCTGTGCGCCAACGGGACGCCCAACGCGATCAGTGTCCTTGCCGCCGCCGTCGAAGGCGAGGGCTTCTTGATGCACGCTCCCGACACGTATATGGAGAAGCTCGTCGTGAGCAAGGAGTGCCGGGGTGTCGTGGACATCACGCTCCCTCCCAGGGTCAACGTCCGTCTGATGGCCAAGGCGCTCGGCAAAGAGGTCGAGGAGATCACGATCGGCATCCTCGACCGACCGCGCCACGAATCCTTGATCTGGGAACTGAGGGACGCCGGTTGTCGCGTCCACCTGGTTCCGGACGGAGACCTTTCTGTCGCCATTGCCGCCCTCGACACGGACGCGGGTGTCGACGCGCTTATGGGGACCGGTGGAGCCCCTGAAGGCGTCTTGACGGCCGTCGCCGTCCTGTGCACCGACGGCGAGATGCAGGCGAGGCTCAGGTTCCGTAACGACGAAGAACGGAAGCGGGCCGAAACCATGATGGACGGGGACATCGACCGCGTCCTTCATCAGAACGATTTGGCGAAGGGGAACGTCGTTTTTTGCGCGACGGGCATCACGAGCGGCGACCTCTTGAAAGGCGTCCGGTACCGACGCGATTCGGTCTTGACAGAATCGATCCTTATGAGGTCTTCGACCCGCCAGATCCGGAGGATCGAAACCGTGCACCAAGACCCGGTGTGAGCCCCTGCTTCCGGCCCACTCCGGCCGGGAGCGGCCCGGCAACGTGGGTAGAATAGGCGGTTCCCCATGGCCGCCGGCGAAAAGATCCTGCCCAACCCTGACAAACTGAACGACCTCGAGTACGGGCCGTTCGTTTTGGCGAATCTGGCCGCCAAGCGCGCCAAGCAGATCAAGGAAGGGGCGCCGCCCCTGGTCCGCATCGACAGCGGCCACCCTTTGAGCATCGCCCTTGCCGAAATCGCGGCAGGGAAGATCAAGCCGATCATGGCGGCCGAGGGCGCCGAAGCGGTCGAGGCGGGCGATTACAGCGCGCTCGAGTCGCTCGACATCGGTGAAGTCGGGCTGTTGCTGCCGGCCATCGAGGAAGATCTGGAACTGGGAGTCGTCGGGCTCGACGAAGAGGAGTCTCACGACGACTCGGAAGAGGAGCCTGTGGGCGAGTTGTCAGAGCTTCTGGAGGAAGAGGAGATTCCGGCCGCCTCCGACGACGGCGACATCAGCCTTGACGATCTGGCAGAGCAAGAAGAGGGCGGGGACGAAGACGAATCGTCCGCCCCTGAAGCCTGAGCGAGATGTCCCAAGACCCTTACAGCGTGCTCGGGGTTTCCCGCGACGCGTCGGCCGACGAGATCAAGTCGGCCTATAGGAAGCTGGCGCGTCAGTACCACCCCGACGTCAACCCGGACAATCCCGACGCCGAAGAAAAGTTCAAAGAAGTCTCGGCGGCTTACGCCGTGCTGTCCGACCCTGAAAAACGGTCACGGTTCGACCAGACCGGTCTGACCGACGACGCACCGTCCGGCCCAGGCGACTTCTATGGAGCCGGCGGGGCCGGGTTCGGCGACCTCTTCGGCATGATGGAAGAGGCCTTTTTCGGCGGCCAAGGGCGGGGCCGTCGCTCGACGGGCCGCGACGGGGACGACCATCGCGTCGACGTCACGTTGAACTTAGAAGAGGTCTTGAGCGGGACCGACAAACTGGTCAGCTTCCGGAGGTTGGCCTCCTGTGGGACCTGCGGCGGAAACGGTGCCGCTCCAGGGACGTCGCCGGAGACCTGCCGGACGTGCCAAGGCTCGGGCGTCGTCACCCGGATGCAACAGACGATCTTAGGTTCGATCCGGACGACGGTGACGTGCGGAACGTGCAACGGGGCGGGGAAGTCGATCGCGACGCCGTGCACCAACTGTCACGGCCGGGGACTCGAGACCGTGACGGAGAAGCTGACCGTGACGGTGCCGGCCGGTATCGAGGACGGCCAGACCCTCAGGCTCGGTGGGCAGGGTTCGGACGGGACGCAGGGCGGAGCGAAGGGCGACCTCTACGTGGTCGTCCATGTTCCGGAGGATCCGCGCTTCGACCGGCAGGGCCGGACCTTGACGACCCGGTACCCCCTGACCTTCGCTCAAGCCGTCATCGGTGACCACGTCACGGTCCAGGGTTTGACCGGAGACCTGAAGGTGGACGTCGAACCAGGGACGCAACCCGGAGCGCACGTGCGGATCAAGGGCGAAGGTCTGCCGAAACTCCACGGCGGGTCGCGCGGAGACCTGTACGTCCAGTTCGAAGTGAAGGTGCCGAAAAAGGTCAGTGACAAGGAGTCCGACCTCTTGCGGCAGTTCGCGGAGCTTCGTGGAGAGCCGATCCCGTCAGGGCCCGAAAAGGCCGGTTTCATGGGCGGGTTGTTCGGCAAGAAGAAGAAATGAGCGTCTGGACGAAGGTGACGGCCGTGTTGACCGAGGAGCCGGAGGACTGGTCGGTTTACGCCGAGGTCTTCGAACGTCACGGGATGCCGGGGACAGTCCAGACGGACGAACCACCGACGATCAGCGCCTACCTTGCCCCAGGGACGGAGGACGGTTTCGGACCGCTCCGGACGGAGCTCCTGGAACGCGGCGCGGTCCGGGTCGACAAAGAGTCGGTCATGGAAGAGGACTGGGCCGAGTCGTGGAAGCAGTTCTTCAAACCGCGTCGGATCGGTCCGTTCCTTGTCCGGCCGACTTGGGAGGAACCCGATCCGTCTTTGGGAGGACGCGAAATCGTCCTCGATCCAGGTCAAGCGTTCGGGACGGGAGACCACCCCACGACGCGGATGTGCCTGGAACTCATGGGCGGTCTGGAGGGGAAGGACGTGGCCGATATCGGTTGCGGGAGCGGCATCCTTTCGGTCGCGGCCGTCCTCTCGGGCGCTCGGTCGGTCGACAGCGTGGACACGGACCCCGTCTCGGTCACGGCGACCCAGGAGAACGCGGCCCGAAACGGCGTCTCGGTCAGGGCGCACGTCGGAAAGGGCTTTGATCCGCTTAGCGCGTCGTCCCAGTACGACACGGTGTTGAGCAACATCATCAGCGCGGCCCTGATCTCGCTGGCACCGGAGGCAGGACGGCGCGTCCGGCCCGGGGGCGTGTGGATCGTGTCAGGGATCATCGAAGCGAACTGGGAGGACGTTCAAGCGGCGGCCGTCCGGTCAGGATTCTCGCTAGAGTCGGAGAAAAAGGAAGGCGAATGGGTAGCGGCAGTCTTCCGTCGCTAAGGTCGCTTCCTCGGGCGTTCGTCGAAGGGATGCCCGACCCGGCGCCAGAGTCGTTCGAACTCCCGCGCGAGGAATTCGACAAGTTCCACAAGGTCTTAAGGCTCGGAAGCGGCGACCAAGTCGCCCTTTTGCCCGGCGACGGTCGGGTCGTCCGGTGCGTCCTGCAGGGCCGGGAGGCGGAGCCGCTCGAGACGGTCCGTCCTGAAACGGAGCCGAAAACCCGATTGACGTTGGCGCTTGGACTGCCCAAGCCTGAGAAGCTCGAGGAGTCGGTCCGAATGGCGACGGAGATCGGTGCGGCCGGTTTCGTCCTGTTCTCAGCCGAGCGTTCGGTGGTGCGGTGGTCGGAAGACAAGGTCGCCCAGAAGACGGATCGACTGAGACGCATCGCTCGCGAAGCGTCGGAAGTCTGTTTTCGGACAAGACTGCCGTCCTTCGCGTGGGAACCGTCCCTGGGATCAGTACTCGAACGCTATCCGGACGCTCTGGTGCTCAGTGAAGGGGAAGGCGTCCGTCGGAAGCTCGAGGCGGCAGGGTCGCTACCGGAGCGGCCCGTACTCGTGATCGGTCCGGAAGGCGGATGGGCGCCCCAGGACGTCAAGGCCATCGGCGACCGCGCCGTGACGCTGGGGCCGCGGGTGCTACGGGTGGACACGGCCGTGGCCGCCGCTTGCACGTTAGTCCTCTTGGACCGTTCCTAAGCTCTGGGCCGGCTGTCATGCCGGCACAAAACCGGGCGTCTCTATTGGCAAGAGGACCCCATTGACTTCGAACAGGCAGCCCTTTCGTATCGCCATGGTCGGAACCCACGTGCCGCGCCGCTGCGGCATCGCGACGTTCACGGCCGACCTTTCCCGCGCTCTGATGGGCCAAGGCGCCCATGTCGACGTGATCGCCGTCGACGACGACGACGAGCGCGAATACGGGAGACCCGTGACGTTCCGCATCCGGGAAGACTGCATCGGAGACTATCGGGACGCCGCACGGTGGGTCAATGAGGGTGGGTTCGACGCCGTATGCCTGCAGCACGAATTCGGAATTTTCGGGGGAACGGACGGACGATACGTCCTCGAATTCTTGCGCATGCTCGAATGTCCCGTCGTCACGACGCTTCATACGGTCCTTGAGCATCCGACGAGCGGGCAAAGGGAGGTCTTCGAAGAGCTCGGACGGCTTTCGGACAAGCTCGTGACCATGAGCCGGCGAGGGATGCGGATCCTGAGGTCGACTTATGACGTTCCGCTGGGTAAGGGCGTTCGGATCCCGCACGGCACTCCGACGACGGCAGGTAAAGACGACGGCTCGGCCAAGCACCGGCTGGGACTCGACGGCAAGAAGGTCCTCTTGACGTTCGGACTGCTTTCTCCCGACAAGGGGATCGAAGACGCGATCGAGGCGATGCCCGACGTGGTGCGCGAACATCCCGAGGCGGTCTACATCGTTGCCGGGGCCACGCACCCGCACGTCAAGGCCCGGCACGGCGAGTCCTACCGTCAGTCCCTCCTGGCCCGGATCGATGAACTGCAGTTGACCGAAAACGTGCGCCTCGAAGACACGTACCTGTCCCAGGACGACCTCATCGAACGGCTTCAGGCGGCCGACGTCGTGATCCTCCCTTACCGGAAGAAGGAACAGATCACGAGCGGCGTCCTTTCGGTCGCGTTCGCCAGCGGCAACGCCATCGTGTCGACATCGTTCTGGCACGCCGAAGAGTTGCTTGACGACGGCCGAGGCGAACTCGTGGGCTTTAAGGATCCCCAAGCGATCGGGCGGGCCGTCGTCGGCCTTCTCGACGATGCCGCCCGCCGTAAAGCTCTGCAGACGGTGGCGAGGTCGGAAGGGGCCAAGACCCGATGGTCGAACGTCGCGGCCACATACCTGTCCGCGATCCGGGATAGGGACGAGCAGACCCGCGATCTGGTCCGCGTGCGGACCGTGACGGACGGCCTTGGCGTACCTTCGTCGCGGTCGGACGTGCCTGGCCTGAAGCGTTTGCTCGCGATGACGGACGACGTCGGGTTGCTCCAACACGCGAAGTACACGGTGCCTCTCCGTCAGGAAGGCTATTGCGTCGACGACAATGCGCGGGCGCTCTGGCTCCTTGGCCGGCTCGGGGCCGTCAACGGACTTGACGAACGGGCCGAAGCCGCGCGCGGTGCCGCGTTCGCGTTCGTGGTCCATGCGTTCGACGGAGAAACGAAGCGGTTCCGGAACTTTATGTCCTATGGCCGGGAGTGGACATCGGCTCCCTTTTCGGAGGACGCGGACGGCCGGAGCGTGGCAGCACTGGCTTCTGTGATGTCGTCCTATGGCAGCGAGGCCGAGAAAGGCTTGGCTGAGGAGCTTCTCCGGTGTGCTTTGAGCAACCCTTCGATCGTCCCAAAGATGAGGGGCGCGGCCCAGGCCGTGATCGGCCTCAGCACGCTCTTAGAGGACGACGTTCTCCTCGACCTGAAGGGACACGTGTCCCGACGGACGATCGGACTTCATACCGTGTGGCGGTCTCATGCGACGTCGGCCTGGCCCTGGTTCGAAGACGCCGTCACGTACGAGGGCGCGAGACTGTGTCAGGCACTGATCGACGGCGGCCGCGCGATCGGCCGGCGCGACATCGTGGACGACGGCCTGACGGCGCTGCACTGGCTCGTCGGCCTCCAGCAGGACGAGGAAGGTCGCTTCTCCCCGATCGGGTCCGAAGGTTTCTATCCTCGGGGCGGAAGGAAGGCCGTCTATGATCAGCAACCCGTCGAAGCGTGGGCGACCGTGGACGCCGCCGTCGCTGCCCACCGTGCGACGGGGGACGAACTCTGGCGGCGAGTCGGTGGGAACGCTTTGGCCTGGTTCTGGGGCGCGAACGCTCAAGGAGTCCAGATGGTCGATCCGACGACGGGCGGAGCTTACGACGGTCTAAGGCCGGACGGCCCGAACCAGAACCAAGGGGCCGAATCGACGCTCAGTCTGCTCGGGAGCCACCTCGCGTCCTTGTCCCTTTCGCGGTCGGTTTCAGCCCTCGACGCGCGGATGCCCACGCCAGAAAACGTAGGAGTCGCTTGAAGTTCTTCGAGCGTTCTGTCAGCAACCCGATCCTGACGGCGGCCGATTGGCCCTATCCGGTCAACAGCGTCTTCAATCCCGGAGCGGTCCGCATCGCGGGCGGCTCGACACTGTTGTTGTGCAGGTGCGAGGACTTTCGGGGGATCTCGCACTTCACGACGGCCGTTTCGAAGAACGGGTTCGACGATTGGACCATCGCTGGACGACCGGTCATGACCCCGGAACCCGACCGCTATCCGGACGAGCTATGGGGGATCGAGGATCCCCGGATCACGTACGTCGACGAGTTCGGACAATACGTGATCGCCTACACGGCGTTCGGGGAAGGCGGCCCGGGGGTCGCGCTGGCGATGACCAAGGACTTCAAGTCGTTCAAACGTCGAGGCTTGGTCATGCAGCCGGACGACAAGGACGCCGCCCTGTTTCCGCGCCGTTTTAAGGAAGGGTTCGCCTTGATCCATCGTCCGGTATCGGCCGAACGGGCGGACATTTGGCTGTCGTACTCGCCCGACCTGAAGAACTGGGGCCGTCCGCAACACGTCCTGAAAGCCCGCCGGGGCGCATGGTGGGACGCTTACAAGATCGGGCTCTCGCCGCCACCGATCGAGACGCAAGAAGGGTGGCTGATCCTCTACCACGGTGTACGGCGCCACGCATCGGGAAGCCTCTACCGGGTCGGAGCGGCGCTGCTCGACCTGGAAGACCCGAGCAAGGTCATCCGGCGCGGGCAGGAATGGATCTTCGCGCCTGAGGCGCCTTACGAACGGGTCGGAGACGTACCGAACGTCGTCTTTCCGGGCGGCTGGACGATCGCGGAAGATCAAGACACGCTCCGCCTTTACTACGGTTGCGCGGATACCGGGATCGCCGTCGCGACCGGCAGCCTGTCCCGGATCATCGAATGGCTGTACGGCGAGAACCAGGTCGACCCCTACGCCGAAGAAGAGGCGCGGATCCCTGCGCACCCGAAAGACCCGATCGAATCCTGAGGGACTCCTGCAACGCTCCTGACGAGGGAGGCGTAACCTGGACACTCCCGAGGAGAAAAACATGCTTGCCACATTGACCCTGTCCACAGTCCTCTTCGCCGGCCAATCGGCCGACAAAGTCAACTTCGCCCACCGCTATGCCAAAGGTGAAACGCTCGAGTACACCTTTCAGGTGAAGGGCGACGCCGACAACGGCCCGATGGAGATCAATTCCGCGTTCACCGTCAAGGTCGGCGAGAAGGCCGAGAAGGGTACGGACGTCACGGTCGTTCCGAAGATGCTGAAGATGAGCATGGACGGGAACGAGATGGACCAGGGATCGTCGTTGGGCGAGACCAAGTACACGCTCGACGCCTTCGGATTGCCGGACAACGTCTCGATGGAGGGCGCCTCGGGAATCCTGATGATCCCCTTCGTCATCAGTTACCTCCCGAACAAAGAGTTAGCGAGCGGCGAGACGTTCGACGTCAAGTGGGACAAAGAGGGGGCCTTCGTCAAAGGAAGCGGCAAGTACGACGGGGAAGGGAAGGTCGGCGAGAAGACCTACCCGAAGCTTTCGATGAAGACCACGTTCAAACCGACCGGCGGCAACGATCCTCACGAAGCTCAGATGACGTACGACGTCTATTTCGACAAAGAGTCCGGCCACGTCTCTATGGTCAAGGGCAAAGTCGACGTTGAAGCCCAGCACTTCGACTTCACCCTGACCCGGAAGTGATCCCGACCCGTGGCTCCGGTCCGGCCTACTTGGCCGACCGGGGCCGCTTTCGGTACTTGTCGTAGAGTCGCGTCTGACGGTTTTCAAGGTCGACTTCACGGCTCTGGATCCAGGCGCGCAGCACCTTCGTCTTCGTTTCGATGATCTCCCCGTCGGTCAAGATGACGGTGCCGTCCATGCCGGCCTTGATCGACCCGAGTCGGTCTTGGATACCAAGGACTTCGGCTGTGCGCAGCGTGATCAGCCGCGCTGCTTCTTCCCGGTCGACGCCGTACGCCGCGGCCCAACCCGCTTGGTCGCGGATCTGGCGGACGTCCTTGTCGTTGTTCGTCGTCAGGCAGAACTTGACGCCGGCCTTCGCAAGTTTCGCCGGCAAGGTGTAGAACGCGTCGACGGGTTGCTCCGCCGTCGGGAGCTGATAGACGGCAGCGAGGCAGATCGGCACTTGCCTTTCAGCCAGCCAATCCGCGATCGAACCCGCTCCCGAACAACCGTAGAGGACGACCTGAACCGATTCCTTCTCGGCCCAGGCGACCGCAGCCTTAATCTCGGCCGCCGAGTTGACGCTCAGGATGACGGGCATCTTCCCGAGAGCGACTTCGGCCATCGCTTCTTGCTGCTGGTCGCGTGCGACGGGCTGCTCCGGCGTGGCGTGGTCACGGTCGTACAAGTACGCACGGGCCTGCTTGATCCGGTTCGAGAGGTCGCTGAGCGTCGATGCCGGCGCCGTGCCGCCGCCGCCGCGACGGTTCTGGCCCGCGGTCATGTCGTCGTCCTCGTCGTGTCCGTGCCCGAAGTGTTCGTCGCCGTCGTCTCCGAAGTCAAAGCCGCCGCCACCGGACGAGAACGTCAACGCTGCTCCGCCTTTGACCGTGAGGTCTTCCCACGTAAAGCCTTCCGTGTTGATCAAAGCGGCCTGGCCCGATATTCCGGAGCCGGACGGTTTGACGAGAACGGTCAGGACGCCTTGTTGCCGGGCGACGCCGAGCGTCTCCCATTCGGGATTGATCGTGCGTTCGACGCGGTAGTCCGGGTGGAAATTGCCGCGCTCGGAGGAGTCGTCACTGGCGGGCACTTGGCCGATCTCGTTCAGACCGATGCCGGTCGCCGGATCGATGAGCCCGGGATAGACGTGTTTGCCGCGCCCGTTCACCGTTTCGGCACCGTCAGCCCTGAGGCTCCTTCCTACGCCCTGGACCTTGCCGTCCGAGCCTAGGAGGACGTCGCCGACGAACGGCGCTCCGTCCATCGGGTGAACGGTCGCTCCCGAGATCAAGACCGGTCTCCGCGGGTACCGCATCGTCGCGGGCTCAGACTTGACAGGGCCGATGCCGAACCTCGCGGTGGACTTGCCGCCCGATCCGCCGTCCGAGGCGAGGGCCGGAGATCCCGAACCGCTGTCGAACGGGTTGGACCCGCCGCTCGCGGACTTCGGCGCTTCGACCAGCAGGGCTTTGGCGGCGGTCAGTTCTTTATCCCTTTCGGCCCGTTGACGGGCGTCGTCGGCCCGGTCGAACCGTTTGACTCCATCGACGTACGTTTCGAGGCAGACGGCGAACACGCTTGTCGGTTCGGTCGTCCAGAGCGCGAGGTCCGCGTCCTTTCCTGGTTCGATCGAACCTGTATGCGACGCGATCCCCATCTGTCGGGCGGGTTCGATGGTGACGAAGCTGAGGGCCTTCTCGGCGGAGACGCCGCCATACCTCATCGACTTGGCCGCTTCTTGGTTCAGTCGACGGGCGTGGTTGTCGCTGTCGCTGTTGACACTGACGGAGACGCCCCTGTCGGCCATGAGGGCCGCGTTGTAGGGGATCGCATCATAGGCTTCGAGCTTGTATCCCCACCAGTCAGCAAAGGTCGAACCTCCGATACCTTCGGCCGCCATTTCATCGGCGATCTTGTAGCCTTCCAGGACGTGCTGCAAGGTTGCGATCTTGCCGCCGAACTCCTTGACGACTCGGACGAGCATCAGGAGTTCGTCCGAGCGGTATCCGTGGCTGTGGACGAGTCGTCGACCGGAAACGACTTCGCCGAGCCCTTCGAGCTGCAGGTCGCGGCGCGGCTCGAACTTGGTCTTCCCGTCGCGATAGGCGGCCCATTCGTCGTTGTACTCCTTGCCTTGCTGCAGCCCCTTGCGGATCGCTTCTTCGACGCCCATGCGCGTCCTGGGCCGGAACGTCAGGAGGGTCGTTCCGACCGGCGGCTGCTGACCGCCCGTCGCGTCTTCGCGGATCGGGTTCTGTCCTAAAGCGAACTTGACTCCGCTCGGGGCGTCGGCGATCGGGAACTCGGTCGGCCGCAGACCCCAACGCCACTTGACGGGACTCGACTGGCCGCCGATCGCGTTGGCCGATCCATGGAGTTGCTGGGCACCGACCGTCCCGCCCGAAAGCTGTTGGTAGATGTTGGGCGCCTGATGGTTGATCACGTCGGCGATCCGACACTCGATCGTGATCATGTTCGTGCCCTCGTTGACCCCGCCGTTGATGCCGGTATGGCTGTGGCAGTCCCAAATGCCGGGTGAGAGGTGACGACCTGTCGCGTCGACGACCTCACAGCCTGCCGGCGCTTTAAGGCCACGTCCGACCGAGACGATCTTGCCGTCCTTGATCAGAACGTCCCCACCCTTGATCACGCCTTCAGGGCCCTGCGTCCATACGGTCGCGTTCTTGTAGAGACGGAACGCGGGCGTGCTCTCGGCCGGTTTAGGGAAGAGGCCATGGTTCGGCGGCATGACCGGCAACGGCCCGTCCGGAGCTAGATCCTCGGGCTTCTTCTTGTCCGGCATTTTGAAGTCGACCTTATGTCCGCCGACGAAAACGGCCATGACCTGCGACTTTGAGTCGAAGAGGTCGCCCTGGGTGAGCACGACGCTGCCGTCCTTTCCGGCTTCGATCGTGCCGGCTTTATCTGAGACTCCCAGGAGGGCCGCGGGCCGGGTCGTCATCGACGCCAAGGCGGCATCGCGGCTGAGTCCGCCCCGCACGTAGGTCCGGATCCCATCGAGCGGATCGGCCGTGCTCGACGGCGAATAACAGAACTCGATGCCGGCCTTCTCCATTTCTGCGCCGGCTTGGACTTCGTTGAAGTAGGTCCGGACGCCAGAGAGCGACGCCGTCGCGAGGTCCGTGCCGATACTGGGCTTCGTCGGCACGTTGCCCTTGAGCATCACGGCCGTCGAGGCGTCGCGGAGAAGGTCCTTAACGGATCCTGCGTCTTCACGGAATCCGCAAAGCGTCTTCAGTCCGAACTCCTTTGCGACCTTCCGGGACTGGAAATAGGTGATTTCGGTCAAGTCGTCGAAGACGGCGTACGAACTACCGGCGACGATCGGCCCCAAGGCGTCCAGAGCCGGATCGGTCTTCGAGGCGTCCAGGTCTTTCATGATCCGGCCGTAGCGACCGGCGTCATAGAGGGTCTGCCGGATAAAGGCGACGGCGCCCATAGCCGAACTCGGATAGGAGCCGAAGCCTCGAGAGGACGTGGAGAACGGGACGAATCCCGGCCGGGCCTTGACCGAGTCGGGACCGATCTCGCCAGACCCTAATCCGTACACGGCCGACGTCGGGCCGACGAGTCCGCCGGTCGCGCACACTTGGGCCAGGACGTAGCCGCTCTTCCGCAAGGTGACGAACGCGGAGACGTCCTTTTGCTTGAGGTCGCCTGTCGCCGTCTTGGTCAAGAGGTTCGTTTCCCGTCCGAACGGGTCGGCGTCCCGCTTGGCTTGGGCCGCGGCCTGCTCGGCCGCCGTCTGGGTCGGACGACCTCCTCCGCCTCCGCCGCCAGGGCCGCCCCCCGTCGCCGGCGCGGCCGGAGACGTTCCCGTGATGCTGACGCGCATGAACGGTTGGATCAGCCCGGCATAGGCGGTCAGGCCCGTACAATCGATGGCAGCCGTACCCTCGGGTACGTTCAGGCCGGGGCCGACGTCCACGATGGAGCCGTCCTTGATGTAGACGTCCGTGTTCTCTCGGACCACGCCCGGTCGGACGACGACCCTTGCGCCCTTCAGCACCCAAGTCGCGTTTTGAGGGTGGGACGCGACCTTCGGGGCGTCTTGCGACGGACCGACAGGTGCAAACGCCAGCGCGGCGATGAGGGCGAATCCGGACATCCGGCCAATTTACCTTCGAAGGTGTGCGATCCCGTCTTGACGGAATCGTTCTGCGTACAAAACCGCCCGGCGCAAGGGACGGCGTTTCAGAGTCCGGCCTACGAGGGGCGACGGTAAGATCGCGAACATGGACTTCGAGGCCTGGCGGAAGGCCGTCGACAATGAGCTCGTGGCGAACAAGTCGGCCTTGACGATCGACGATATCGACGAGGATCGATCGCTGAGCGCGTTCCAGTCCGGCGTCGCACCGGCGGAGTTCGCCCGGTCGGCTTTGCCTGCGGTCAGGCCCGGCGTCGGTCGGCGGTCGGACCGGAAGACGGCGATCGCGATGGCGGTGACCTTCGACGTGTTCGGGATCGTGTCGTGGCTCGGAGCCATCATCAGCACGATCGTGGTGGCGGGCCGGGCCGGAAACACGGTCGGGGCGCTGGTCGCGGTCTCACAGTGGTTCTACGGCGGAGCGGTCATGTTCTTCCTGGGGATCGTCGTGAGGCTTCTCGTTTCGATCGAAGAGAACACGTCGCATTGAAGCGCGGAGGCCTGACGGCCCCCGCGCCTCGAACGGCCCCTAATCGTGCGGCGTCGCGTTCGGGACGTCGCGTTCCTGGCTCGCTCCTGGTCCCACGATGCGTGCTTCGTCGGGGCTCAGGTTCATCGACTGCGGTTTCTTGTAGAGCTCGGGGTGTAAGTATCGTCCGCGCTCTTCCGCCGACTTGGCACGCTCGGCTTTGTAACCATACTTCTGAACGTACAGGTCGTTGCGGACGGCGGTCACCATCCAACTCACCTTGGCGTTCGGCGCGCCGCCGACCTGGAAGCGGTTGCCCTTGACCTCGACCGCCACAAACGGTTGGAACGCAGAGCCGATCGGGGTCAAGTGAACCGTCGCGTCCCGGTTGATCGAGGCGAAGTAGTCGGGAAGTTCGACCCAGGCTTTGCCACTTGAACCGAGCGTGACCGTGCCGCGATAGATGAGATATGGCTCCGGCCCTTCGCTGGAGTAGTGGAGCAGGAAGCTGTTCGAAGGATCGAGCGGATGGTCGATGATGAACGACTTCGTGCCCGTCGCTTCCGTGTTGCCGACGGCGTGGAGCGCGACCTTGGCGCCGCCGCCCGTGTGCTCGGCGAAGACGCCGTAGGCCGTCGAAAAGCTCGTCGTCGCACGGATCCCGGAACCACCGGCGCCCGTACCGTTGCCGTAAATGCAGGGCTTCCCGGCGATGATGGTCTTGAAGGGAGCCGCGCAACCGTCGTAGTAGAAGGACGTGTTTGACCCTCCAACATAACCTGCGATCGCCGTTCCCGCGTTTCCGTCGACGCTGACGTTGATGCCTCGGCCCCCCGATGTGCTCGTGCTCGAGACGCTGATCACGGAGCTACTGGACGTGTTACGGGCTTGGATCGCGTTCGCGCCGGTGGCCGTCGCCCTCAAAGCGGAAGCAAGGCCCGTCGTGCTCTCGAACCACCCACCGTAGGTCTGTTGAGAGTTCGCGTTCGTCACGCCCTTGACGCCATAGCCGTTCCACGTGGCGGTCTCTCCGAACACCCCGATCGACGTCCCGCTGTTCGTCGCGGTCGGCCGGCCCCAAACGGCGATCCCGTCGTGTGAGCTGTTATAGAACAGGGCCGAAACGGTCGCTCCGGTCGCACTGGTGTTCTCTCCGACGATGGCCCGTCCTCCGGGGCTCGCGCTCGTGAAGTATCCGCCTGCGCCGAGCCCCGACGTGGCCTTGGACTGTCCATAGACGGCCACACCGCTCTGCGTGATCGAACGGACGCCTTGAAGCGAGCCGGGCTCATCGATCTGCAGTCGGGCGAGCGTCGGGCTAGCGCCGAGGCCGACCCTGCCTGCAAGGACATATCCCGACAAGTTCATGTGCCCGGTTTGCTGCGTGCCCGGCGACCCGGCTTGGAGCTCGACATAGTTGACGAACGGGGCCGAACCGGCGGCCGTGGCCTTCAGGGCATAAAGGCCGGCCCGTTCCAGTGACGGGACCTCGGCAAAAAACCGTCCCTTTTCGAACCGGGCCTCGCCGCGCCGCGAAGCGAGGACCGCACCGGTCCTAGGGTCTGAGAACTCGAAGTCCATCGTGACCGTCCCGTCCGCTGACTTCGGAGCCTCGCCGAAGAGGGCGAGTGTCGTGGCGCCGGCCGCAGTGGGCCGCAGGGCGAATCCGGCCATGACCCCGCCAAGGGCCGAGGCGAAGGCGACGAGAGCGATCGGTTTCATCGTTGGAATTCGAGACGATGAAGACCCGGCTAGGGGAGCGGAGCTTCAGCACACTTCGAGAGCGTCTTTGTCCGGCAGGGCAGGGAAGGGCGCGGTCGGGAGGGTCTGGTACCAGAACGCGACGCTGGCGATGTCGTCCTGGAGGGGCAGGTACCGGCCGCCGCTGCGCCATCCGAGCGCCTGTATCGTCACCTTAAGATCGGACTTGAAACGTACGGGGTCCATGACGTGCCAACGGTAGAGGCCGAACCGGGTGTTGGCGCGATAAAGCCCGTCGGGACGCAAGACCTGAGGCATGCCGGAATAAGGTGTCGTGAACTCCCGATAACCGCCGCTCTCCTTGCCGACGTCGAAGTTGTACGACCCGCAGAAGTAGTCTTCGGTGCCTGTCCCGCAAAGCGTCGGGAACGGCCCGTCACCGTCGAGGTAGAACTTGATCTCTCCCTCGCCCCACCAACCGTCGGAACGGACGCCCCAGGCCATATAGGTGCCGACGAATTGGCCCTGACCTTGGACCCCGTCGAGGATCGTGTAGACCTCCTTGTACGGCAACGGGTTCGTCCGACGGAACTGCGCATGGAAATAGGCGCAGTCGTCCGGGACTTCGGTCAACGTATAGTTGACCTGGTAGTAGAGCACCATCTCCTCGTCCGCTAAATTGGTCACCGTCATGCGGCAGCGCTTCCGGAACGGCATTTCCCAATAGCAGTTGAAGGCGCTGCCAGGATTGACGCAGACAGCAAGCGAGGAGACCTGGGCGTAATGCCCCCACCCGCACGCGAAGAAGTCGCCGACCGGGCATTCGACCGACGGTTGCTCCTGACCGTCCCAATAGATCCGGAGCACCGCGAACCTCCAGTGACCGGTCGGTGTCATCCAGATCTGTTGGACCGCGCCTGGCCCTTCGATGTCGGCGACGACGTGCTCGTCACCGGCCGCGATCCGGACGAAAGGCGAAACCTTCCAGCCCTGTCCCAAGTCTCGCGCAGCGTGCGACGCCGGCCCTTCGACGGACCTTCCCCCTTGTCCTTTGGCTCCCGTCGGGTTTTCAGGACTGATCGACCGGGACTGGGCTTCCGACAGCCGGGACAGGTTGCCCAGATGAAGACCGAGACCGTTAAAGGGAAGCATCGGCTGAGTTTGGCACGGCCCTGGTCCGACCGTCCTGAGCCTGTCAGGCGGCTTGGCAACTGCTGAAGAGGTTGTGCTTCGTGTCGAGGATCATCTCTTCAAACCTGTCGTCGTGACCGCCAGCGGTCGTTTTCGCGAGAACCTCATAGAACGGTCGTGGGCTGGAGCCGTTCGCGATCCGTGTTGCGAGGCGGCAGAAGGCGTCGCGTTGCGCAGGCCGATCGAGGCGGTGCATCGCCCAAGCCATGTCCAGGCACCTCCAAACGCTGTCGTGCCGGAGTCGTGGGACCGTCCACTCGTCTTCGTGCGACCAGATCGCCTCCAGGCGGGCCGACGACCGTTCTTCGCCCTTAAGGTTCTTTGCGGCGACGATGCTCAGGGCTTTGCAGAGCCGAGGGTGGATCCTTGCGTGCAAGAACAGGCGCCAAGCGTCCGAGAACCGGTCGGAAGCCAGTGTCACGGCGCATTCGTCGTCCTTTGCCGGAGACACGTCGACGTCTTGAAGCAGGTGGTACGGGCCGATCGGAACGTCCGATAGACGCTCGGCCCATTCATCGGAGAGCCGGTTTCCCGGGTTATGGGGCAAGTGTCGGTGCACGAAAGCCAGTTTGCTCAAGCAATACTCGTAGGGAGCCTCCACGAGATAGCGCGCCGACTGCGGCTTATGGAGCATTTGGAACCGCACGTCTCCCGCCCGTTCGCGAGGAAGGACGTGGTCGCGCAGGATGACGCACGATGCCGCGTAGTGGACGTCAGCCATCACCCAATAGAGCTTCCCCTTTTCGACGAAACACACGCCGACTTCGCTGAATCCTTGCTCGTCGGTCGTCCCGATCAGTCCGTACCGGAGCGGAGTCGGATCCGGGAATCCAGAGTCGAAGCTGTCCGGACGCGAAGGCGTGAATCCGGCTTCGCGAAGGAAGTACAAGATGCGCTTCGCCTTTCGTACGTCGCTCTTGTCGTCCAGTCCGTTCGCCAGTTCATTGACCGTGTCGCAGAGCTGCTGGTTCGGTCCTTGTCGCGCTACTGCTTCTAAAGCGCCCCAATCCCGTTCTCTGACCATGTCCCTCCACTGCCAACGCATCGTAACCGTCCGCTCCCTTTTGCTTTCGGAATCTTCACTGATTTCTCCAGCGTCGGCCCAGGACGACGAAAGGGGCCCGCCTATGTCTTGGAAACCGCTGACGGGCGACGTCCATGCCCGAGAATCCTTTGGGCCCTGGTGCGGTGCCAAGACGCGCACTTGGCGTTCTTGGAACCAGGACCTACGCATGACGACGACATTGGCCGCGCTCACCATCGCCGCTCTGACTCCGGGCCTACAGCAAGGGCGCTCCGTGCGCGAGCTGCCTTCGGTCGTGCAGACCCAAGCCGGCCCGTTAAGCGTGGCCGTCTTAGCCCGCCTGAACGAACCGTGGGGCATGGACTTCCTTCCGGACGGACGACTCCTGATCACCGAAAAACCCGGACGGTTACGGATCTACGCTGACGGGCGACTCAGCGGACCCGTCCCCGGAGTGCCGACGGTCGCCTACGGCGGGCAAGGCGGACTTTTGGACGTTGCGGTCGATCCTGACTTTGTCCAGAACGCGATGGTCTACCTGTCGTATGCCGAGGCGGCAAGCGAGCAACCTGCGGGGGAGAAAGACGAATGGGACCCTCGGCTCGGGGAGCAGCCCAAACCTGTCGACAACGTCGTCAAAGGCGGAGCCGTCGCACGGGCCCTGTTGACCGACGGACGGCTCACCAGCGTCAAAGTGATCTGGCGACAGTTTCCCAAGACCGTCGGGCGAGGGCACTATGGAGGGCGCATCGTCTTTAAGGGTGACGGGACGATCTTCGTCACGTCCGGTGAGCGCCAAAGGTTCACACCCGCCCAAGACATGGCTTCGAACCTTGGCAAAGTGGTCCGGATCCATCGGGACGGTTCGATTCCAAAGGACAACCCTTTTGTCGGCCGTAAGGGCGCGCGGGCCGACGTGTGGTCGTCCGGCCACCGGAACCCTCTTGGTGCGGCGCTTCGGCCGGGGACGGGCAAACTCTGGATCCACGAAATGGGTCCGCGCCACGGCGACGAAATGAACGTTCCGGCGGCAGGGAAGAACTACGGCTGGCCGATCGTCAGCAACGGCGACCACTACAACGGTGGACACATCCCTGACCACGCAACGGCCCCTCAGTACGCCGCGCCGGCGTTCTATTGGTATCCGGCGATTTCGCCGTCTGGCCTGATGTTCTACACGGGCGACCTGTTCCCCGACTGGAAAGGGAACGCTTTCCTCGGCAGCCTGTCGACAGAAGTCCTCGTACGCGAAAAACTCGAAGGCGATGCCTTCGTGCAGGAGGAACGGATCGATCTCCGTCGCCGGATCCGAGACGTGATCCAGGCTCCGGACGGGTCGATCTATGTCCTCACGGACTATAAGGAAGGGGGACTGCTCCGGCTCTCTCCGGCCGTCCGATGACCCCGAACGGCCGGTCGTCGTTATTCGAAGTCCGACATCCGGCTGCCTGGCTGGACGACCTGGATCGGGTTCCCGTCGGGGTCGACGAACGTGGCGACCACGCCGCCCGGCGTCTCGTGATATCCGCCGACGACGCCTCCCTCTGACTCTTCGACTTGGGACCGGAGAGACCGGAGGTCGTCGGTCTCGAAGCCAAGGTACCAGCCTTTCCCCTCGATGCCCAACGGGTCCGGCGACGACGCTAAGCGCGGGTGCAGGCCGATCTTGACAGGACCGACCTGGAAGTCCGACCAATAGGGGCTCAGGTGTCCCGGCGTCAGTCCGAGGACGTCGCGGTAGAAGACGACCGAACGATCCATGTCGCTGACCTGGCACCAGGTCGTGTGGGGGCCCTTGACCATGGCGGGGATTCTATCCCCAGACTTCTTGGTAGCCGCTCCAATCGCCCAGATAGAGCACTTCTTCTTCGAGCATGACCCCGAACCGTTCGAAGACCCTTCGCTTGACGAGTCCGGCGAGCTGTCGGATCTCCGTGGCGGTGGCCGATCGGACGTTGACGATGAAGTTAGCGTGCCTGCGGGCGATCATCGCCCCGCCGTGCCTGACGCCGCGCAAGCCCGCCTGTTCGATGAGGAACCCTGCCGGGACGACGCCTGCGGCTTTCAGCTTCTCGCCCAATTGAGGGAGAGACTCTGCGAACCCACGGTCCTCCACGTTCTTGAAGAAACTACCGGCGCTCGCGGGAGGAGGTTGCTTCGAGATCCGTTGGCGCTGGTAGTCGGTGGCCTCCTTGTAGATCGCCCACGCGTCACCCTTCGGAAGTCGCAAACGGATTTGGACCAACGTACACGGAGGCGGCGAGGGCCTTCGGAGCAGCGAATCGCGGTAGGAGAACTGGAGGAACGCCGGTTCGACCCATCGCCGACGACCTTCGAAAACGACTTCGATGTCCGTCAGGAATTCGGAGATGTTGCTCCTGTACGCGCCTGCGTTGCTGACCAAAGCGCCGCCGACGGATCCGGGAATGCCGACAGCGAACTCGAGCCCTGCCAGGGACGCTTGCGCCGTTTTCAAGAACAGCTCTTGAAAACTGCATCCCGTGTCGGCAGTGACAAGGCCGTCGGCCTCGACGGTCAAAGACGTCGTCCGGTTGACGACGACGAGCCCAGGCACGCCGCGGTCGGACGGAAGGACGTTGCTTCCCGCGCCGATCACGGTCGTAGGCCAGTCATGGGTCTGGGCGTATTCGGCGGTCTCGGCGAGTTCGTCGGCCGTTCGGGCGACGAACAATGATTCCGCCGTACCGCCCGCCTTGAGCGTCGTCAAGGGCCGCATGCTGCGGTTGCGCTGGACTTGTCCCGGGTCGAACGTCACGGGCATCCCGACGAGCCTCCGAGGATGCGGACGTCCTTCGGGCGGGAGATCGACGGCTCGGCGTGATAAGCCGGGAGGGCCGTGACCGGATCGACGGTCTTCACTGGAGCGAGAAACGCGTTGCGGGCGTCGGGCATGGACGGATCCACCACGTCGCGCCCGTATCCCTTTCCTGGCGGAGACGCGGCCGAGGTGACTTGGGTGACGGTCGAACCGGCTTGTCGGAGAAGCCACTCCCCCTTCTTCATCGGTACGAAAGCGTCGCCCTGCGGAGCGATCAGGTCGAAGGCCGAGACCAGTGCAAGGTCGGTACCGAGCGCCCAAGCCAGCCCTTTGGCGAACGCGACCCCGACCCGGACGCCGGTAAATCCGCCCGGTCCTTCGTCCGCGACGACCCTCGTCACGTCTAGCAGGCCGACGCCCGCTTCTTCAATGCAGGCTTGCGTGAGGCTCCCGAGAGCCCCGCCCGCGGCCCATGGGGCTTCAAGGGAGCGCCAAGCGAGCATGCGACCGGCTCCGTCGGCGAGGGCGACGCTGACGACGGGGCTGGACGTGCTCAGGGCGAGAGTCAAGCGCGCTCCGCGTACAAGAGGCGGACGAGCGCGTCGAGGGCGCTCCGGTCTTTGCGGTAGTCCTGCTGGCTGGTTCCACGGTAGCGGACCGTCCAGTACACGCCTTCGCAGACGCCGACGACCCGGCCTACCGCGAGGAACCCGCCGTCCGTCCGTCCCGAGCGGAAGACTTTCCCCACGAGGGCGCCGGATCCGACTGGACCCGGGGCGGGGTCTTCACGGAGGTCGACGCTCTTGAACTGGTCGAGATCGGCTCGCGCGCCTTCGAAGAGGGCGGAGGAGGCGTCTTGAGCGACGCCCATTTTGATCTCAAAAGTCACTTCGCCCTTGACGGACTTGTCGACGAGTTTGCTTCCGTCAAGGGCCCAGCCCTCCGGAACATAGACTTTGTAGGCGACACCGGCACTGTCGGTGACCGATCGGATTTGCTTTCCGCGGACCGGCGGCTTATCGGAGACTTCGGGTTTCCACACCGTCGTCGGTTTCTCGGGAACGGGCTTCTCGACCGGACGGTTCGGGTCTTCCGGGTTGGGAAGTTCGCCCGTGATCGTCCGGAGGCTGAGCAGGACGTCGTGCCATTGGTTCTCGGCCGACTCGGCCACCTCCGCGGGTGCTTCGAGGCGGAAGTTCATCTTCATTTCGAACGCGGTGTACAGCAGTCCGGTGATCGCGACGGTGTCGACCTTCTTCGTGGTGTACCGGACCTTCGTCAGCAACATCGGCACGCCGAGGAACTCCTCTTGCCATTGTCGTTCGACAGGGCGGCCCATGGCCCGGTTGACCTCGCTTTGGATCAGTTGCCACTGCTCGGCCGTGTCTTTGAACTTACCGCCGAAGAGCTGGACGGTCGCCGTTTTCTTCTCTTCGAACGGGATTTCGATCGTGGTGACCCCTCGTCCAGAGCGGGCCTTCCACGTCTTGGGATACTCGAACTGGAGTCCGAACTTCGGGTCGCGGAACGTAGCCTTGTCTTGGGGGGCCGCCAAGAGCGTCGCCAGGAGCAGGGAAGTGATCGCCATGTGGGTGTCTGTGCTATGGACGGCCGGCCCGGCGCACGGGATTCACGGTACCAGACCCTCGGCGCAGGTAGGATGGGCCCGTGACGCTGGGCGAGTGGATGGAGGCCGAGATCCGTCAACAGCCCCAGGTCTTGGCGGCGAACGCAGACCGGTACCTCGACGAGCTTCGTACGGCCTTCTCTGGTTCGCGGTACGAGATGGTCCTTCTGGCCGCCCGAGGGTCCTCGGACAACGCCGCCCTTTACGTCCGCTATCTGATCGAAGTCGAACTCGGAATCCCGGTTTCGCTGGCAGCGCCTTCCGTTCTGACCCGTTACGGGTCCAAAGTCAAGTATCCGAAGTGTCTCGCCGTCGGGATCAGCCAGAGCGGGGAAGCCCCGGACGTCTCCGAGGTCGTGGCGCAGGCCAGGGAACAAGGGCACGACACCTTGGCAGTGACCAATACGCCAGGCTCACGGTTGACGAACGTCGCGGAACGGACGCTCTTGCTGGACGTCGGGGAAGAGCGCTCGGTCGCAGCGACGAAGACGTATACGGCCACGCTCGTCGCCCTCGCCCAACTCGTCACGGCATTGGGAGGCCGGTCGGCCCTGGGCAGGGAAGACCTGCCCGACGAAACGTGGACGGACCATTGCGAAGAGGCAGCGTCGGCAGCTTCCGGGCCGGTCGTCCGGTCGTCGATGTGGTTCGCCCTGGGACGGGGGTTCGGGTTCTCGTCGGCCCACGAATGCGCCTTGAAGCTGATGGAGTGCGCGCTGTTGCCGTGCAAGCCGTATTCGACGGCAGACTTCGAGCACGGTCCGAAAGCCTTGGCCGGCCACGGATCGACGGCCGTCGTCTTCGGTGAGGCGCCGGTCTCATTGGAAGCTACCGGGTGCACCGTCATCAAAGCACCCGGCGTCGAGGGCACTTATTCGCCCGTCAAGGAGATCGTCTTCGGGCAGTTCTTGGCCCTTCATGCGGCCCGTGCCCGAGGGCTTGATCCCGATCGTCCCGAAGGGCTTCAAAAGGTCACGCGCACGGTCTGAGGGCTCTCATCGTCGCCTGGGAACGGACCTGGACCCGTTCGCGGTAAAGTTGCGCGGAACGATGAAACTGCGCGTCTCCTTCGTCGTGGCGGCGGTGGCCGCCTTTTCAATGGCCCGTGCCCAAGACCTGGCCCAAATGCTCGGGGCCCTTGAACCTCGGGAGATCGGCCCGACGACGATGGGAGGTCGCGTCAGCGACGTTGCGGTCTTCGAAAAAGAACCGCGGATCTTCTACGTCGGAACGGCGAGCGGCGGGGTCTGGAAAACGGAGAACGGTGGGACGAACATGGTCCCTGTGTTCGACAAACAGCCCGTGCTTTCGATCGGCGCCGTCGCGGTCAATCCTCAGGATCCGGAAGACGTTTGGGTCGGGACGGGCGAACCGAGCAGCCGCAACTCGACCTGCTATGGCGACGGTCTTTACCATTCGACCGACGGAGGGAAGACGTGGACGCTCGTCGGGTTCCAGGAGGCCCGGCATTTCTCGAAGATCGTCGTATCGCCGGACGATCCGAAGACCGTGTACGTCGCTGCGCTCGGCAACCTTTGGGGGCCGAATCCGGAGCGTGGCCTCTACAAAACGAAAGACGGAGGGAAGACCTGGAAAAAGGTGATCGACATGGGTCCGAAGACGGGCGTGATCGACCTCGTCGTCAATTACAAGAACCCGAAAGTCTTGCTTGCCGCGACCTGGGAGCGCGTCCGACTTCCGTACAATTTTTACAGCCGGAGCGCCGGCAACGCGATCTATCGGAGCACGGACGGGGGCGAACGGTGGACGAAGGTGACCAAGGGGATGCCTGCGGGCGACTTGGGCCGGATCGGCTTAAGCATGATGCGGTCGAACCCGAAGATCTGCGTTGCGACGATCGACGCCAAAGAGGGAGGCGGTTTCTTCAGGAGCGAAGACGAAGGACAAAGTTGGAAGAGGATGGGAGGGAACAACGACCGCCCGTTCTACTTCAGCCGTCCGCAACAGGACCCCACCGACGAAAAGCGTTGCTACACGGGCGCGACCAGCCTTCGGTACAGTGACGACAAGGGCGCGACGTTCCGGGACTTCAACAGCCAGATCCACCCGGACCATCACGCGATCTGGATCAACCCGTCGGACAACCAGCACATGATCGTCGGGAACGACGGCGGGGTCGTCCAGACCAGGGACAGAGGGAAGACGTGGCAGTTCCTCGGAACGATGAGGATCGGTCAGTTCTACGCGGTCGACGTCGACATGCGAAAGCCGTACTGGATCTATGGCGGCGCACAGGACAACGGTTGCTGGGGTGGCCCCTCCCAGACCCGGAGCGGCGGCGTTTCGTTCTACCACTGGACGACCATCGGCGGGGGCGACGGATTCTACGTCGAAGCGGATCCCGAAGACTATCGCACGGTCTACAGCGAAAGCCAGGGCGGCGGCATCCAGCGGGTGAACATGGAGACAGGGGAAGGCCGGGGAATCCGCCCGAGCCCGAACCGGCTCGGTGAACCGACAGGCACGCGTTACCGGTTCAACTGGAACTCGCCGATCCTGATCTCGCCCCATAACCACACCACGCTGTACTTCGGCGGCAACAAGCTGTTCAAGAGCGTCGACCGGGGCGACAACTGGAAGGCGGTCTCGCCCGATCTGACCACGAACGACGCTGAGAAGCTGAAGCCGGTCGTGGGCGACTCGATCAACTCGGGTGCGGAAACGCACTGCACGATCATCACGGTCAGCGAATCGCCCGTCAAGCAAGGCGTCCTTTGGGTCGGGACGGACGACGGCTTGGTCCAGACGAGCAAAGACGACGGGGTGACGTGGACGGACGTCACGGCGAACATTCCGGGCGTGCCCAAAGGCACGTGGGTCAGCAGGGTCAATGCGAGCCGGTTCAAGGACGGCCGCTGCTACGTGACGTTCGACGGCCACCGAGGAAACGACTACGCGGCCTACGTCTTCGTGACGGAAGACTTCGGTGCGACGTGGACGCGGATCGCGGGTATTCCGGACGGGGCGTCCTGTTACGCCTTTACCGAAGGCGTCCGTAACGAGGACCTGTTGTTCGTCGGCACCGAATACGGGGTCTTTGCCTCGATCGACCGGGGTGTCTCGTGGACGAAGTACACGACGGGCGCGTTCCCGAACGTGAGGACGGACGATTTCGTCATCCATCCGCGGGAACTTGACCTCGTCATTGCGACCCATGGCCGTTCGTTCTGGACGGTGCCTGTCGGCCCGCTCGAACAACTGACCAAGGCGAACCGCGAGAAAGACGTCTATCTGTGCGAACCGCAGGCCGTCTATGGACTCGGACGCCAGATCGAAGGCGGCTATACGCCCTTCGGGGAGTTCACGTCTCCGAACACGCAGCCAGGCACGACGGTCTACTACTGGCTGAAGGCGGAAACGAAAGAGAAGGTCAAGGTCGTCATCCAGGACGCGGGCGGACGCGACCTCGCCAGTCTCGACGGCCAGGGCGCCGCTGGACTGAATTCGGTCCGGTGGCGTCCGCGAGGGCGCGGATTGACGAACCGGACGGGCGACGTAAGCGCCGTCCTCAGGATCGGTGACAAAGACGTGGCGAAAGTCGCCGTCCACCTGGAAAGCCTGGTCCCCGACGGCGGCCCGAACACGGGCTCCGAGGAGTGGGAGTCCACGCGGGACGAGGACGAAGAGGGCGGCGGACGCTAAAGGGCGGTTGCGGCCAGAGATGAAAGGCGTTCCTCGGAAGGGGAGCGCCTTTCGCTTGCCTCAAGAGGCAAAAACTCTCATAATAATGATTATCAGAAAGATATGGAGCTAAGGACGGCCCTTCCCTGGAAGCGGCTTCGTGGAGGAGGGTCTCAGGCGCTGACGCGTTCGCCCAGCAGGCGGGATTCGAGGTCGCCCGCGACCTTATCGGCGGCGTCGATCAGATCGTCGATCGAAAACGCGCGGCCCGTACTGCGCCGGTGTTGAGAGATCACGAAGGCGGCGGCCGCAGCGATGCCGACGAGCGCGGCGATGCCGAACACGCCCCAGCCTTTGCCGGAGCGATGACACTCTGCCGTCGGTTCGTTCTGCTCGTTCATCGATGAAGTCCTTTCCTATGAGACGCTGTTTTCCTTATCGGGGTTTCCGGGACCAATGTGAAGAGGACTGTCAGCGTTTTGTGCCAGAAGGGCCCAAAAACGCATGAAAACGGGGCGCCGACCTCGTGGTCGTCGCCCCGTGTGCGGACATCAGCCGTCTATCGTCAGATGCCGTAATCGGCCTTTTTCAGCCAAGCTTTGGGGACGGGCTTCAAGCCGCAAAGGACGGCCGCGAAATCCGGGCTCTTCAAAACGTCGGTGGAGACCGTGATCCGGATCTTGCCGTTGGGGGTGTTGATGGTGGCGCGCTGCAGATTGGCGGCCTGCGTCCGGTTCTTCTTCGGAGCCCGGAACTTCCACTGTCCGGAGTGCCTGTGCCGGATGTGCTTCGCGTTGTTCGCCTTCTTACCGCTGACTTGACAGACTTTTGCCATTGACGCCCCCATGGGCCAGTGGCCCAGACGAACGTTCAGGATACCTCGGCGGACAGCCCTCTTGGGCCCCAGGGCTCGGGTTCCTGGTCAAAAGAAGTCCATGCACACGACCGGGCGCGGCCGGAAAAAGACCGCGGCCGCTTCGAAAGCCGACCCGTTCAAGACCTCCGTCCCACCGGTCATGACGGTCGAGCGAAGGTCCGGGGCGCCTAAAAGCGCCTGGACAAGGGGCCCTGGACGGGTCCGAAAGTCGGGCGAACCTCCGCGTTCGACCCGCGTACCGTCCCGGCCGTAACGCACCGTCCAGACGCCGTGGTTCCAAGGACAATCGGCGTCCTCGAGGTCGAACGAAAACTCCCCTTCGACGTCGCTCGAAACGCACGAGAGGGCGCCCTGAGCGTCCACGAGCCGGAACATCGACGGTCGATGGAGCGTGCACGACGCCCCTTGGTCCAGATGTCCGGCGACGAAAGGTGAGTCCGGTGGTTCGTTCCATAACGCGACGTCCTGGTTCGAACATAGCGACGAAACGACCTCTAGGCAACCGTGATAGCCGGCGGGCGTCGACCAGGCGAGTTCGCCGATGTCGACGTCCCCCCAGAACCCCTCGAAATTGGCCCAAAGGTAGCCCTCGAACGGGTCGCCCACGGCATAAACGGAGGGTTTCCGCTTCCCCATCCGATCGGCCCAGTCCGCCTTGGACCGTAGGAACGAGCCGGATCGGACCCGGACGAACGAGCGGTAGACCGGGTCCAGCGTGTGGACTTCGGAGACATCGATCTGGCGCACCGGAAGCTCGGACCGCACGCGCGGTAACCGCTCCCGAGGGCACTTGACCTGCCAACGCCAACCGCAGCTTTCGTATCCGAACCGGCGGTAGTACGACTCTCGGAACGCATAAAGGGCGGAAAGGCACTGGCCCTCTTCGCGCATCGAGGCGAGGACGTGCCTCATCAAGGCGTCGGCGACGCCGGAACGACGGTGTTGGACCAAAGTGGCCACTCCCGCAACGCCTCCGCACCTCAGATCGTCGCGGCCTTTCGCGACGGTGGCGTCCAGGACGCTGCACGCTCCGGCCGGCCCGTCGTCTGACGTCACGAGGAAGCGGCGTTCGCCCTCCCGGATTCCGCTGGGCGGACCTTGGGGGGCTTCCCTCTCGTAGACCCAAGACACGACGGCCCGCCAGCTTTCAAGGTCTGGCGGGCCGACTTCGTGGACTTTGAGGTTCATAGAGGCAGAGCCGTCGTGTCCTTGGTGACACCAAGGACAAAACTGCTCTGTATCTTACCGACGCCCGAGATCGTACTGAGCCGCTCGCGGACCAACTTTTCGTAGTGGGCCATGTCGCGGACGATGATCTGGAGGAGGAAGTCGAAGTCGCCGCTGACGTGCAGGCACTCCAAGACCTCAGGAACGTCCATGACCGCTTTGCGGAACCCTTCGATCGGCTGCTCCTGATGGAGCGAGAGGCTGACCATGGCCACGACCCGGAGCTGATAGCCGAGCGCTTCCGGATCAAGGATCGCGGTGTAACGGCTGATCAGTCCCGACTCTTCGAGCCGGCGGACGCGCTGCAACACGGAAGGCGGCGAAAGGCCGACCTTACGCGACAAATCAGCGTTCGTGATCCTGCCTTGGGCCTGAAGAAGGCTGAGCAACTTGAGATCGACGTCGTCAAGCCGCTCTCTCGATTTATGCGACTGCACTTTCATACTTGAAACCAAGAAAAAACGCCTGTTACGGCGTGCCGCGAAATCCCTCAATCCCGCTTTGATGAGTATTCTGCGTGATCGGGCCGCGAGAAGTCCAGTCGGACGAGGTGCGGCCGCTTTCACCGATGTCCGCCACCCCTGCCACCGCCCTTCCCCGCTGGGACACCGCTCAGTACTTTCCTGGGGTGTCGTCACCGGAATTCAACCGATCGTTAAGCGACCTGGCCACTGCGCTTCTTTCGGCAGAAGCCTCGTTCGACGATATGCGCGTCGGTGAGTCCGACGCATCGCCGACTGACGAACGGTCCGCAGAGTTCGCGACTAGGACTTTAATCCTATTGAACGGCCTCATGGGCCGGGCCCGGCTCCTGCGCGGATACGCGTCGTGCACCGTGTCTGCCGATTCGAAAGACCTGGCCGCCGCGGCGAAGCAGAGCGAACTGGCCGGACCCCTTTCGAGCCTTACGCGTTTGCACGCACGCTTTGCTGCTTGGATTGCGACCCGGAACATCGGGACACTACTGGAACACTCTAGTGTCTGCCGTGAACATGCCTATTTTCTTCAAAGATTGAAGGACAACGCTTCCAAGCTCCTTCCAAAGGGTGAAGAAGAACTCCTGGCGGACCTTTACGACAGTACGTGCGGAGCTTGGGGGCGCCTCTATGGCCGGTTCACCAGCCGTCTGCCCGTGCCCTATGAAGGACGGACGATGACGATGAGCCAGGTCCGTGCCCTGGCGTACGACGCCGATCCGGAGGTCCGCCGCACCGCTTTCGAGGCGGAGACAAAAGCATGGTCCGCGCACAGCCTTCCCGTTGCAGCGAGCATTAACAGCGTCAAGGCCATGACCTCGGTGGTCGCGAAGCGCCGGGGGTGGGAGAGCCTGCTCGACGAAGCCGTCGAAGGAGCGTCGATCCGTCGTAGCACGTTGGACGCGATGACGGCCGCCGTCGACGAGAGCCTCCCTTCCCTTCGTCGGTACTTCAAGGCGAAAGCGAGGGCGTTGGGACACTCTGGAGGACTTCCTTGGCCCGACCTTTTCGCGCCATGGGGCGAGGGAGAGGCCTGGTCGTACCAGAGGGCCGTCTCGTTCGTCTGCGAAAAGTTCTCCGGTTTCAGCCCCCGGCTAGAGGACCTGGCCCGAAGGGCCGACGCGGAGTCGTGGGTCGACGCCGAACCACGGGACGGAAAAGTGGACGGCGCGTTCTGTTCCGGGATCCGGGGCGGCGAGTCGTTGATCTTGATGAACTTTAAGGCGTCCTTCGGATCCGTGGCGACGCTCGCCCACGAATTGGGCCATGCCTATCACAACGTGTGCCTCGACGGGAAGACCGAGATCCAAAGGATCCTGCCGATGACGCTGGCGGAGACGGCGAGCATCTTCTGTGAGACGATCGTGAAACGCGCGGCCCTCGCCGAAGCGGCCGTCGAAGACCGAGCGTCCGTCCTGGAGGCTTCCCTTCAAGGCCAGCTCCAGATCGTCGTGGACATCGCTTCCCGGTTCCGGTTCGAAAAGGAAGTGGTCGAAAAGCGGGCCGGGGCGGAACTCAGTGCAGACGATCTGTGCGACGCGATGGCCCGTGCTCAGGCCGAGACCTACGGCGACGGCCTCGCAGAGGGCGGCGGACATCCGTTCATGTGGGCGGCCAAACCGCATTACTACTCGGGACGGGCGTTCTACAACTTCCCCTACACGTTCGGTCTGCTGTTCGCACTGGGCCTCTACCAGAAGTACGAGCGCGAACCGGCCGGATTTGCAGAACGGTTCGAAGGTCTCCTGGCGTCATCGGGCTCCGCTTCGGCCGAAGACCTGGCGGCAGGCTTCGGGATCGACATCAGCGATGTCGGCTTCTGGCGCGGCTCCCTGGCCCAGATCGTCCGGGACGTCGACGAGTTCGAAGCGGCCGTCGCTTAGACCTTCCGGGCCTTGGGTTTGACCTTAACGGATTCGGCGAGAAAGGCCTTCAGTCTCAGGCCTGTCCGCGCATGGATGTTGCTGCCTTTGAAGATGCCGCGAAGGGACTTGTCGATCCCGGAGCCGAGCTCGAGGATCTCGCCCGCCGCCTTGGCGCCGAGCAACACTTCGGACGCGCTCAGGCCCTTCAGGTCGCCCTTCTGGATCGATCCGATCAGTCCGGACAAGTCGTGTGACGCGTCCTCGGACTTCTGGGCCTCCATGTACGCGCGCGTCTCTTTGAGCCCGTACTTCCCCGCCAGATCGCGCCATTGACCGTCGGTCCGTCTCGCTTCATCGTCCGAAAGCTTCTTGCCTTGGGCCATATTGACCGCCGATTGCACGACCAGGTCGCGGGCTTGCGGGTCCGACGCGATGTCGACCACGTTGACTGGCTCGTCCATTCGGGTGTTGGAAGCGTCGAACTTGAGGAGAGGCCCTTCCGGTGTGGCATTGAGCCTGACCGTCCGACCGTCTTCCAACGTTACGCTCCCGAACTCGGCTTCGAGCCGTGCCGGCGTGTTCGTCAACGTTCCGGCCAGCGTCCCCGAACGGGACTTCGTGACCTTGGCGGTGGCGATCGAGCCTTGAGGGACGACCGTGACCCCGTCCTTGACGACGTCCTCCGAGACGACGAACTTGACGGTTCGGCCCACTTCGGAACCGCCCGAGTCCAGCGGGGTCAGCAAGATGAGCGGCACTTCGGTGCCCGCCGAAGCCTCGACCGGTTTCCCGGGCAGGGCTCCGCCGAGGCCGAGGTCCGTGCCCTCCTTTTTCATGACCACGAAGACCACATAGAGGAAACCACCGATGACGGCCAGCCCGAGAAGCGCTTTCAGCCACTTCATTGCACTTTAGAAACGAGACAAGGGCACGATACGCTTCGACGGTCCTAATCCGGTCGGCAGTTTCGGGCATACGCACGGACGACGGGTTCGGCGTCGTCTGCGAGCGTCTTGAATGCCGCGACGTATTCCTGAGGACAGCGGCCGTTCAATTGCCTGAGGGCTTCGAGCCGGATGCCGGCCCTAGGGTCCAAAAGCATCGCACCGATCGCATTCAGATCCTCTGGGCGGCCTCGGCGGCCCATGAGTAAGACCCCCGTCCTGGAGTTACGTTCATCGCTGTCCGCCACGAGCATCGCGACGGTGTCGGCGGATTGGGCCGGAAGCGCGGCGAGGAGGTCGACGGCTGCCTGGCGCGTAGGAAGGTCGGTCGACCGCAGCATGGCCTGGGCCGTCGAGACCGTCGTAGGGTCGGCGATGACGGCGAGGGAGACCATCGCGGCCCGGGCCAAGAGACGGTCGGGGTCGAGGCAGAGCCTCATCAGGTTCCCGACGGTGCCCGTCGCCTTCAACGGGCCGGCCGCTTTGGCCGCCGCCATCTGTAGGGCCGGATCTTCCAACATCTTGCCGAGGAGCGATCCAAAGTCCACGACTCCCGCGTCGACCGCGATGCCGATCAAGTTCCGCCTTTCGGCCACGGAGCCCTTGAACGATTTCCGCGCCATGGCGGCGGCTCCGTCGACTCCAAGCGTCTTGACCACCTCCGCGAACGCGCGTTGTTGAAGGCGGTCGGCTTCGGCCAGGCGCTTGTCGAGCATCCATTCGAAAGCCGGCACGCCCATAGCGACGAGCGCGTCGATGTTGTCTTCGACCTCTTGCCTTGCGCTGCCCACGCCCCACTGCGTGGCTTTCGCATAGATCGCGCCGAGTTCCGCCTCGGAAGCGAGCGGACGCGTGCCGGGTCTGGGCCGCTGGTGCTGAGGAGACGCTCCGCCTGCGGTGGCCGACGGGTCTTGGACGTCGTAACCGGCTCCCCAGAGCGACGAGGCCGTCGCCGTCCCGTCCGCGAGCCCGGCACGATACTTGTCCGGGCCGCCGAGATCGGCGAACACCCCGAGAGATCCGGTGCTCCGGGCCGCGTTGCCTTGACCGGGGGGGCCGTCGTACCTGTCCGTTCCGTTGCCGTCCAAGAAGAGTCCGAGGCCGTTGGCGATTCCGACGCCGGGACTGCTGTCCCGAGCGACGAACAGATCGTCACCCGCCCGGTCGAGCAGGACTGCGACACCATAGTCGTGTCCGATCGCTAGGCTCGCCCCGTACTTGGTCGTGTACGAATCGTCACCCTGGAGGTCGAAAAGATAGGCGCCGCAGCAGTGCATAGCGCTCGCCTGGGCGTAGTGGTACGCCGAATACGTGTCGTTGCCGGAGGCGTCATAAAGGCTCGCTAAGGCGAACCAGTACGAAGCGCCTTGCAGGTACGTCTCGCCCCAATACGCGTCCGAGCCGCCGAGATCGGTCAAGAGCGCGATGCCACCGCTGACGCCGCCCGTGTCCTCACGGTAGCCGGCCGCATACCCTTGCGCGTTCGAATAGCTCACGCCCGTGAACAGCGGCGAGTTCATCGAGAGGCCGCCCGCGGAATAGGTGTCGCTTCCCTTCTGGTCGACCAGCCATCCCAAGCCCTGTGTCCTGGCCGCACCTTGGCCGAAGAGCTTGAGGCGGTACGCGTCGTCCCCTCCGGTGTCGAGCAGCAGCCCGATTCCGACCTCGCCGAAACCTTGGGACAGCGCTACCGAGTCGTAAGTGTCGTCGCCACCGTGTTTGACGAAGACGCCCACCCCGCACAGTCCGGCGCCGAACGCTAGGGACGCCCCGCGGAACGAATCGTCGCCGCCTAAGTCGAGAGCGACGCCGATCCCTAGTTCGGCCGCACCGACGCTGAGGTCTTTGACGGCATAACGGTCGTTTCCAGAAACGTCGATCAAGACAGAGCAGTAGCCCACGCCGGCGCCGTGCCGACCACGGTACAGGTCGTCACCGCCGAGATCGACGGTGATCCGGGCGTCGGTTTCGTCGTGGACGTCGTCGCCTTGGCCGGCGATGAGGACAGGTAATCCGTTCAAGGACACGCGCTGAACGCCCGCGAACGCGACCGGACGGGCCTTAAGGGTCTCGGCGACGGACTCGGCCGTCGACGTGACCCAAACGGAGGCCGCTCGGATCCGGGCCACGTCGACCTTGTCCAACAGGGCGAGGATCCGGCTTTGCGGCGAGGCTTTGGAACGGACGAACCCAAAGGTCACCTTCGGTTCCTCGACCGCCCATTGCGGCAAGCTCTCGATCAGTTCCCGTTGCTCGGCGGGCGTCAAGGGGGCCAGAGCCGACTTGATTTCGGCGTCCGCAGCCTGGACGGCGACGACGAGCGGGGCCAGGGCCGCTGTAAGGTCCTGAGGGACGCCTGGGGCGGACAGGGGAGCGACGGGGACGGTCAAGCTCGGCTGTGTCAACGGTCGTGCGAGGAAGGCGTTCTTCTGGCCCGCCGCCAGCAGGGCCGACGCTTTAGCCTGCGCGGCCGAGGCGTGCCAGGCCATTAAGACGTCGCCGGCCCCGAGCGGATCGTCAAGGGAAAGGTCGACGACCGGCATACGGTACTTGTCGCGAAACGGCTTCCGCTCGAACTTCAAGTCGGAAAGAGAGAAACCAGCGACCTTCAGGGCGTCTTCAAAACCCCTGACTTCGCGCTGTTCGAGTTGGGCGAAGACGGACGAGGCGACAAGGGCGAAACTCAAAGCCGCGCACGCACGGGCACCGGACATGCCCAGGATTATGCGCGGAGCACGGCTTCGACGGACTTCCACAAAGGCCTGTCGACGATGCCCTTCTCTTCCGTCGCGCGTTCGTCGAAGGGTACGCGACCGATCCTTTCATGGTCAGCTCCGCCGTACAAGAGGGTCAGGCCGCTCGTCCGTTCATCGAGGGCCGTGACCGAGACGACGGCCTCTCTTTCTGTGGCCAAGGGGATGAGGAGACCTTCGGCCAAAGCTTGGAGGTGTTCTTCGGCAAGGTCGAGACGTTCGTGCCGGACCGCTTCGCCGATGTGGTCCAAGACCACGACCGTGACCGTCGACGCCATCGCCCTTTCAAGGACGGCGTCGAGCCGGGGCGCGAGCCGCCGCCCGAACCGGACTCTCGGACCGTGCGAGTAGCCGAAGAGTCTCGCCAGTCCCTCGATGCGAAGGTCAAGACTGACGAACTCGACGGGAACTCCCCGGCGCAGGACGAGGTTGGGACATCGTTCCCACCGTCCCTGGCCCCAGGGCCAGAGAACGTTGAGCGGAGGTCGGCCCTCGTCGACCCTCCTCTTGTTCGAGTCGCTTTCGTGGAGAAGGTTGACGCTATCGTCGACGAAGCGGCGTAGGAGGCCGTCGCCGTCGCCTTCGGGAAGCCGCCGCGTCCAGTCGGTGCCAAGGACTTCGGCAAAGTCCGTGGTGCTGTTGTCCGTGGAGCCGCCTTCCCAGACGAGGGCGTGGTCGAGCGACTCGCCCCAAATCGGCGTCATCGTCGCAGTCCGAAGGCGCTCCATCGCCAGCTTCAGGTTCGCGGCATCGTCCTCGTCCAGGCGTCCGCCGGCCGCGCTCATGAGGTTTTCACCGTCGGTCGAACCCACGGAGAGATGGAACGCGATGCTGCCTAAGGGCGGGTCGGCCTTGAGGGCCGAGACCATGATCGGACCTGGACGGACGTCGAACCGGCGCGGGTCTAGGGCCAGGTAAGCGAGTTCAGGAACCCCAGATTCGGGCAGAGCCGGATTTCTGACGATCTCCCCTTCGCCTGCGAGCCGTTGTATGGGCTCGAAGTTCTTGAGCAGGCTGTCAGATCCTGGGTCGCGGAGCAGCCCTGGAAGGACAATGGCCGTACGTCTCATCCCTTCCCTGCCCGCGAGGCGTTGTTACGCACGGCGTCCAGGATCATGAGGGCGACCGCTGCACCGGACGTATCGAGGAGGACGTCCGAGAACGCACCCGTCCGTACGGACGTCGTCGACTGGTGGGCCTCGTCGAGCGAAGCGTGGACGACGACCCATGCGAGCCCTGCGGCCCACGTCCACCGCCGGTCGGCACCCTGACGCACGGCGACGGTCCCTGCCGACCAGCCAAGGAGTCCATAAACGGTCAGGTGCGTGCCTTTCCGGACCAGAAAATTGACCGTTTGGGCGGCTTCCGGACTCAAGTGGAGGACGTCGAGAAGGAAGTGCATGAGCCGACCCGGGCCACCTTGAGGTCCGGACAAGAAGGCGGTCAACACGCCGACCCCCACCATCGCCGTCGGCGCCGCCCAACGGCTGAAGACGACCGGGTGTGGCGACAGGCCCACAAGGGTCGCCACGACCGCAGCCGTGGCCAGGCCGCCGATCGCCAGGAGGATTTCGGGCGGCGGGCCCGACTCTTGGCCGGGCATCGCCGATGCGGCGTAGGCGGCGGCGGCATAGGCGGCCAGATACCCGGCGACGGCCACGGCCATGACCTTCACTCGGCGCAAGCCGGGAAACGTCCAGGCCACAAGGGGCGACAGGATCAGCGCAGTCAAGGGCACGGCTTGGGCGACGGTCACGACGGGTGACGAGGATTAAACCTCTGTCCCGCATTCTGCTTGTCCTCCTTGCCCAGAATGGAGCGTGCCCGTCACCCTCGACGACGTCCGGTCTGCCGCCTCGGTCTTGGCCGGCCAAGCCCATCGGACCCCTGTCCACACGAGCCGTACTCTCGACGACCTTTGCGGAGCGCAGGTCTTCCTGAAGTGTGAGAACTTCCAACGGTCCGGCGCGTTCAAGTTCCGTGGAGCCTTCCACGCCCTTTCCAGGCTCGACGAAGACCGTCGGCGGCGTGGCGTTCTGACCTTTTCGAGCGGGAACCATGCCCAAGCCCTCGCCCTGGCTGGACGGATTTTGGACGTGCCCGTGACGATCGTGATGCCGACCGACGCGCCAGAGGTCAAACGACGTGCGACCGAGGGCTATGGCGGCGAGGTCGTGCTCTACGACCGTGACGAAACCACACGCGAAGCCTTGGGGGCACGGATCGCCGAGGAAAGGGGACTCGCAGTGGTCCCACCGTACGACCACCCGGACATTGTCGCGGGGCAAGGGACCGTCGCCCTCGAGCTGTTCGAGGACGGTTTGGACCTCGATGCCCTTGTCGTGCCATGCGGCGGCGGCGGCCTTCTCAGCGGGTGCGCCGTGGCGACAAAAGGGCTCTCTCCAGGGACTCAGGTCGTCGGAGCCGAGCCGGCCCAAGCGGACGATGCGGCCCGGACTTTTGCGACCGGCGTCCTGCAAAGGGCGGACAACCCCGAAACGATCGCCGACGGGGCCAGGACGCCCTCCCTTGGAACGGTCACGTTCGAACTGGTCTTGCGCCACGTCGACGCCTTTGTGACCGTCTCCGAAGAGGAGATCCTCCGTGCGACGAAGCTTCTGTGGGAACGTTGCAAGCTTGTCGTCGAACCGACCGGCGCGCTCGCTTTGGCCGCGGTTCTTCAAGGCGGGTTTGCCGGACGACGGATCGGCGTCGTGCTCAGCGGCGGAAACGCGGACGTGGCGGTGCTGGGCCGACTTAGGGCGTCGGTCGATTGAAAGAAAAACGCGGTCAAAGCGCGAGGCTTCGACCGCGGTGCGGGAGAGTCCGACTTTTGGGTGCGGGGGGTGGATTTGAACCACCGACCTCCGGGTTATGAGCCCGACGAGCTACCGGACTGCTCCACCCCGCGTCCGAAAGTATGACACGTCGCCGACGTCGGCACAGGTCCGGACTCGGGCCCGTGGGTCATACGGCTCGCTCGAGCGCTTCGACGAAGCGTCCGGCCGTTCCCTCAGCCTTGAAGAAGAACAACGACGGTTCGATCAGTTCGAGCTCGCTCACGAGCCAACGTCCGTCGCTCTCCATGAGGTCGAGCCGAGCGTAGAACACGTCGTCCAGCCCGTCCAGGCACGCTTCGAGCAGTGACCGTTCCTCATCGGTCGCACTCCCGCCGAAACGGACGGACTCGTCGTCCCCGTCGAACCTGGGCTTTTTAACGACCACGTGGCTCGTTTCACCTCCGAACCAGACGACCGACCGCTCACCGACCGTTCGGACCGATGGGAGGAACGGTTGCACCATGGCATCACCGTCGGCGAGGATTCCGGCTAAGAACGGAACGGCGTCGGGATCGGCAGGGTCATCGAAAACGCGCGTCCGGTACGAGCCGGCCGAGACCGCCGGCTTGACGACCAGGCCCGATCCTGGGAAGCTCCCAAGAGCGACTTCAAGGCCGGATTCTGTGCCCTGCTCGACGAACGTCGTGGGGACGACGGAAAGGCCTCGAGCTTCAAGGTCTTTCAGATAGCCCTTGTGGGCGTTCCAGGCGACGACCGGAGCCGGGTTCAGCATTGGAACCTTGGACGCGGCTTGCGCGGTCCAAGCAAGGAACGCATTGGGCTGTTCGTAGTAGTTCCAGCAAGACCGGACGAGGAGCAGGTCGAGTCCGTCCAGATCGGCGGGGGCGTCCCATGGTACGGGAACGGCTTCGTGTCCGGCCCGGGCGAGGGCAGCTTCCAACAACGGTTGGTCGTGGTCGGGCTCTGGCAGGGTGGCGCAAGTGACGGTTCCGATCCGCACCGGAGAATCTTGGACCATCGAGGTCGAACATGTCGGGCCCGAGCGCCGCTCTTGACCGTCTCCCGATCGGCCAGGGGTATTTTCCAGGGAGATGAACCGTCGCCAGTTCTTGTTCCGGGCCGGGTCGGCCGCAGCCGGGCTCTCGCTCTCGTCCTTTGTCAGGCCGCGCGCCCTCGATTGGACGCGCCTACCCGTCGACGGTCAGGGCCGTCGGTACGCAGAGGGCGTCGTGTTCAACGACAAGAACGGGAACGGTCGGCGCGACGGCTCCGAGCCGGGCATTCCCGGTGTCTGCGTGTCGAACGGCCGCGACGTCGTCAAGACGGACGCATCCGGAAAGTGGCGGTTGCCCGTCGACGGCGATTGCGTCCTCTTCGTCATCAAACCTTCGGGATGGAAAGTCCCTCTCGGGGACTCGTCGCTTCCACGCTTCTATCACGTCCATCGTCCGGACGGGTCGCCGGACACCAAGTACGACGGTCTGCTTCCGACCGGGGCTTTACCTGCGTCCGTGGACTTCGGCTTGACGCCCCAGAGGGAAGGACGCAAGTTCAAGATGGTCTTGTTCGGCGACCCTCAACCGAGGAACCAGACCGAAATCGATTACATGACGCACGACGTGATCGAACAGGTCGCGCTCGACGTCGTACGGTCCGGAGCGAGCTTCGGCCTGAGCCTTGGCGACGAGATGTTCGACGACTTGTCGCTGTACGACAGCTTGAACCGGGTGATCGGTTCGGTCGGGATCCCTTGGTACAACACGGTCGGCAACCACGACTTGAACTACGATTCAGCCGACAATGTCAAGTCGACGGAGACGTTCACGCGGGTGTACGGGCCGACGCACTACGCGTTCAACCACGGCCCGGTCCACTTCATCGTGCTTAACGACGTCGTTTGGCACGGCGCAAAGGTGGGCGGCTATCACGGAGAGTTGACCGTCGAGCAACTCGAGTTCGTCAAGAACGACCTGGCACACGTCGCCAAAGAACGCCTCGTCGTGGTCGCCATGCACATTCCCTTGACGGAGGTCCGCAACCGGCGCGACCTGTACCGTCTTCTGGAAGACCGGCCGAACACGTTGTCGTTCTCCGCCCATACCCATGTCCAGCGGCACGACTTCATAGGCAAAGAAGACGGTTGGAACGGCAAGGCGCCGCACCACCATTTGAACCATGCGACGGTCTGCGGATCGTGGTGGGAAGGGGCCTTCGACGAACGAGGGATCCCTCACGCGACGATGAGCGACGGCGCCCCGAACGGCTATTCCTTGGTCGAGTTCGACGACCGCTCCTACAAAGTCACGTTCCGTCCGGCCAGCCGTCCCGAGACGGAGCAAATGGCGGTTTGGATCCCTGACCGGATCGAGCAAGCGAAGCTCTCAGAGGCCGGAGTCGTCGTGAACGTTTTCGCCGGTTCAGAACGGTCCAAGGTCGAGTGCCGGGTGGGCGACGGGCCTTGGAAGGACATGACGAACTTCACAGGCAAGTGTCCGTTCTTCCTCAAGCTCAAAGAGTCGGAAGCAGGCCCGAAGCCCCCGAACGGGCTTAAACTGCCAGGCGCTTCGGACACTCCGCACCTTTGGAAGACGGGCTTGCCCGCCGGCTTGGCCAAGGGTGCGCACCGTTTCGAAGTCCGGACGACGGACATGTTCGGGCAGACGTACACGGACTACCGGATCCTGACGGTCCTTTAGGGCCCGTCGGCCTTGGCGTATCAGGGACAGGGGTGAACGCCTCTTATCGTTTGGAAACGGTGATGAAACGGCTCTGGATGCTTCTTACCCTGTGCGCGCTGCCGCACCTGACGTCGGCTCAGTACAGTCTGGCTTGGATCCGACAGTTCGACGGGCCGGACAAGCTCGTCGACCGTCCTGCCGAAGCCATAGTCGACGCGTACGGCAACGTGTACGTGGGCGGGACCGTCGACGAAGCGTCGCCATCGGGCTCGAACGACTTCGCCGTGCTCAAATACTCCCCTTCCGGGCGCTTGCTGTGGTCGACGTTGTACGACGGGCCCTCCCACGGCCAAGACGACTGCTTCGACCTGGCCTTGTCACCCGACGGATCGCTCTACGCCGTCGGACGGACGGCGACCCTCACGTCGTCGACGGACTACGTGACGTTGAAGCTCGACGCGGCGACGGGTGCGATCGTCTGGACCCGACTTTTCGACGGCCCGGCCGGCTCGATCGATCAAGCCATGGCCGTGGCGACGGACGCCCAGGGCAACGTGTTCGTCACCGGCGAGGTCTGGGCCGACCACGTCCCTTTCAGCAACGGCGACTATTGCACGCTCAAGTATCTGCCTGACGGAACGCTGGCCTGGAGCCGGACGTACAACGGGCCGGCCAACTTCATCGCGATCAGCGACCAACCCCGCGCGATCGTGGTCGACTCCCACGGTGACGTCGTCGTGACCGGAGACTCGCCTTTTAGCGACAACGCTGACGACATGTTGACCGTGAAATACAGGTCGTCCGACGGTGCCGAGCTGTGGACCGCACGGTACAGCGCCCTTCCTTCCAGCGAGAACGCGGTTTCGCTCGCGATCGGTCCGGACGACGACGTTCTCGTGGGCGGCAACACTCAGACGAACGGGCTCAGGGTCACCCTGATGCGTCTGAAGTCCACGACGGGTGCGACCCTTTGGCAGGTCGACGACGCTTTTCCCCATGGCGGGCGGCTTGCGAACCGTTCGAGCATGGCCGTTTCACCGACGGGCGATCTGGCGATATCGGTCACATACGACCCGGACCTGGACAACAGCAACTTGAACTACAACATCCAGACGTCCAAGTACCGCTATGCGGACGGCTTCCGCGAATGGAGCGTCAGTACGGGCACGTCGGCGACCTTCGACGGACAAGCCGCGACGAGCGTGGCCTTCGACCGTGAAGGCGACGTATGGGTCGGTGGCGGCGAGCTCGTCGTTCCCAAGAACCTCGCGTCAGCATGGCGTTTCTCGGGCCTGAACGGAGAACTGCTGTGGCAAGGTGTCGCCGACGGCCCCCGCCAGCCGGACAAAGTCATCCGACTTCGGACGACCCGCCAAGGGGACGTGATCTTAGTGGGGACGACAGGCGTCGACGTGGGGACCGGAGATTCGGACGTTCAAACGCTCAAGTTTTCGCGAAAGCTCCCTCGCCCCGTGAGTCCGTCCGGACGCTGAAGGACGCGGACCTTCGGCGTCCGGTAGTCTCAGACCGTGCTTTGGTCGATGGTCTTCCTCGTCGTGGCTCCCAAAGGAACGGTCGTCATGGTCCATGGGGCCGGCGGCGGCGGATGGGAGTACCGTCATTGGAAGCCGGTCTTTGAAAGAGCGGGCTGGAAAGTCGTGGCCCGTGACCTTGTTCCTGCAAAGGCCGGGCTCGCCAAGACCACGTTCGACGACTACGCGGCCCAGGTCGTGTCTTGGGGCAAAGGTGCGAAGAAACCGCTCGTGCTGATCGGGGCGAGCATGGGCGGGCCCCTGGCGCTCAGGGCCGCCGAGACGCTGAAGCCGTCCGCGATCGTCCTCGTCAACTCCGTCGCGCCTTCAGGGCTCGCCGTCGAACGGAAGGCAGCGGACTTCCCCGCCGTCGTGAAGTGGGCCGGTGGCCCGCTCGAGGAGACCCGGCAGGCCATGCCGGACAGTGACGAATCCCAGATCCGGTACGCCTGGAAGCGGTGGCGCGACGAAAGCGGCCTCGTCATGCGACGATTAGCCGAAGGTGTCGACGTCCGGCCGCCCCAAGCGCCGGTCCTGGTCGTGTTGGGGGAAATGGACACGGACGTGCCCCTGGCCACGGGTCGGGCGATCGCGGAGTCGTACCGTGCCGACGTCCAACTCTATGCCGGGACGAGCCATGTCGGCCCCCTGCTGGGCAGGCGGGCGTCGGAAGTCGCAAAGGCGGTCGAACTGTGGTCGACCGCCCGGACGGTCCGGCGATAGCACGGAGCCTCGTCGGACGGTCAGGAACCTGCGGCGGAGCCGTGTCGGACGGCTTCGCGCCGACCGACAATCTTCTTGGGGAACGCCGATTTGAGCCTGTCCAAGCCCATGAGCCTGAACCGACGGGTGGTCGGCCGCCTTGTCACGCTTTTCCTCGTCTTGTGTTCGGGGTTGCTCTTGGTGCTTCAAGTCCTCGTCCTCCAGGGTTTCGCCCGGGTCGAGGCGGACGCGGCGAGGCAGAACTGGCACCGCGCACAAGACGCCTTCGAACAGATGGAGCGCGGAGTCGTCCAACGGGCCTCGGACTGGGCGGCCTGGAAGGACAGTTACGCCTTCATGGCGGAGCAGGACCGGAGCTTTGTCCGGAACCAATTGAGCGATGCGGCCCTCAAGAGGACCGGAATCGACATCGTCCAGTTCGTGGACCCTGGTGGAAAGACGGTCGCCAGTGCCGTCGCACCCGAGTGGAGGGGAAAGGGAAAGACCGACCTGGAACGGTTGAAGCGGTCGCTTGGACTCGCAGCGAAGAAGCCTAAGGGCCTTTCATGGGAACCATACGGGTTGATCGAGCAGGGCGGGCTTCCGCTTTTGGTCGTCGTCAGGGCGGTCCGTGACCCGCTCGGCGTCAAGCCACCGCGGGGCTGGGTCGTCTGGGGCAAGTTCTTGGACTCACACGAGCTTCGGGCGCTGTCCGAAGCCATCAGCCTCGATATCGGGCTCAAACCGGTCGCGAGGCTGAACTCCCGCCTTCCTGGCGAAAACTTCGTCGTGAGTTCGGTCTCGGACGACCAGTTGTACGTCAAAGGCAACATCCCCGCGGTGGGAGGAATGGGAGGGTTCCAACTCTCGGTCCGGTCGCCGCGGGTCATTTACGGTCAAGCCCAGCAGACGGTCTTGTCGCTACGGATCGGGCTCCTCGTCGTGATGGTGGCCTTCGGCTGGTACATCCTCTACGTCCTGAACGACCTCGTCCTCAAGCGGATCAGCAACCTTCAAAGCCAGATCCGTCAGATCGACACGAGCACGGGCATGGGTTCGGTGAACCTGCCGGGCGACGACGAACTGTCGAGTCTGGCCGTCACCATGGACCACATGTTGAACACGATCACGGGCAACAGTTTCGAGATCGAACAGCAGCGCGCCAGCCTTCAAGAGATCAACGACCGGCTCGAGCACTTGGTCTTCGAGCGGACAAGGCAGTTGACCCACATCAACAACGTCCTGCAACACGCTCTGGAGGGGATCGCCCTGATCACGCCGAACGGCAACATCTCAGACGCGAACAGCGAGACCCACCGTATGTTCGGTCTGAGCAACCTGAAGGGCGTCAACGTCAGCGTCGTCCTGGAGAAGGTCTCGTTGATGTACGTCCGGCACGCCCTCGTCCGCCTGCGGTACGAAGACCGTCTCGAGCTCGAACTGACGGGCAAGCGGCCGGACGGTGAACCCGTCTTCGTCGAAGCCGTCATGATCCCAGAGCGGGACCGCGACGGCGGACTCTCGATGGTCCATGCGTTCCTGAAGGACGTCACCGAGCGCAACATCATGCAGATGGAGATCGAGCGCCAGGCGTACGTGGACGCGGTCACGGGCCTGGCCAACCGGTCGAGGTTCCAAGGGCGCCTGGAGGAGGCATTAAAGTCGGACGACGGACCCGTCGCCGTCCTTTTCGTCGATCTTGACAACTTCAAACTGATCAACGATTCATTGGGGCACGAGGTGGGTGACGAAGTGCTGTTCCAATGCGCCCACAGGCTCCAGGACGCGGTGGAACGGAGCGACCTCGTGGCCAGGATGGGCGGCGACGAGTTCAGCATCCTGCTTCATTCAGGAAGCGACCGGGCACGGGCCATCGCTGCGGCCGAAGCGGTGGTGGAAGCCATGAACGGCGTGATGGTCGCCGACGGAAAAGAGCTGTATTTGACGGGGTCGGTCGGCCTTGCGACCTCCGACGGTTCGGCGATCTCTCCCGCAGAACTCATGAGGAACGCCGATACGGCGATGTACGAGGCGAAGTCGCGCGGAAAGTCGGGGTACGCCGTGTTCGACGAGACGATGAACGAACGGGTCGTCGAACGCCTGAAAATCGAGAGCGGACTTCGGATGGCCCTGGAACGTCAGGAACTGACCTTGGTCTATCAGCCGATCGTGGACGTGCGCGACCATTCGATCGTCGGGGCCGAGACGCTCGTCCGGTGGCACCATCCGGAGATGGGGAGCGTCCCACCGAGCAAATTCATCCCCATTGCAGAGGAGTCTGGTCAGATCCTCGAAATCGGCGCTTGGATCCTGGAGGAAGCCTGCGAGCGTGCCGTCAACTGGGTCCAGACGTACGGTGCCGACTTCACGATCAACGTGAACCTTTCGCAGAAGCAACTCATCTCTCCTGGCTTCGTGGACGTCGTCCGGGACTGCCTGGCCCGCCATGAACTGCCGCCGCGCAACTTGAACCTGGAGGTCACGGAGACGATGGCCGTGCGCGACTTCGAGGTCGCGGTCAAAGCGTTGAACGCGCTCAAGGGCCTGGGCGTCCAGTTGTCCATCGACGACTTTGGAACGGGTTACTCGTCGCTGACGCACCTTCAAAAGCTCCCGGTCGATTGCGTGAAGATCGACCAAGAGTTCGTGCGCATGCTCGGAAAGGAACAGGCGCCGACCGCGATCATCTTGGCGATCTTGACGCTCTGCCGCGCCATGGGCTTGAAGGTCGTCGGCGAAGGCGTCGAATCGGCAGAACAATTGCTCCAACTCCAGAACCTGGGGTGCAACCTCGTGCAGGGGTTCCTGTTCGAAAAGCCGCTCAGCGTCCGGGCGTTCGAAGCGATGATGGCGAACTGGGCGACGGTCCAGCGCCAAAGGGCGGCCTGAGCCGTTCCAGACGTCTTTCGGCCGGGCGGGCGATAATCTCGGGATGCCGCCGCTGTGGCAGGTCGATGCGGACGTCTTTCGAGCCGTCCATCTCGGGATGCACCGGGACTGGTTGGATCCGCTGCTCGTGACCGTCACGTTCTCGGGTTTGGGCTACCTCCAGGCCATCCCCCTTCTCAGCCGTTTGTTCGCCCACCGGGCAAAGGCCGTCATGGTCGTCGCGTTCCTGTGCACGACGGTCCTCGCGTTCGCCGTCGAACGTCACGTCTTAGCGGCGGTCGCAGCCGCAGCGCTGTTCGGCTTGTTCTCGGGACTGGACAGGGCCGTCGCCGGGAGGGCGCTCGTATCGCTCGCCGTCGCAGGCCTGCTTCGGCTGGGAATCGTCCAGTTTCTGCCCCGCGCCCGGCCGAGCAACCTGGAGTTCTCGATGCCGCTCGAGGACCTCCACGGGTCGACCAGTTTCCCCAGCGGACACGCGACCACGTCGTTCGCGGTCGCAGCCGTCGTGTGCTGGTGCTACGGAAAGGGGGCCAAGGGGACTTGGGCCGCCTGGATCCTGGTGTGGGCCGTCCTGGTCGGTCTCTCCCGTGTCTATGTCGGGGTCCATTTTCCGAGCGACGTGATCGCGGCCGCCCTCCTGGGACTCGCCTCGGGAAGCCTCGTGTTCTGGTTTTGGCCCGTCGCCGAGACAGGGCCAAAACCAGAGGCAGAGGAAAGTTAGCCTCCGCCTGCCCGTCGGACCGGGAGCGAGGGCTGCGCGACCATCGAGTCGCGGAGGCCACCGTACCGCCAGACCCATCGCTTGACCGTCGGCTTGAGATAGCCCTTGACGACGGCCGGGTCGTCGGCGACGATCTTTCCGGCATGGGCGTCACTGTCCGTCTGAAGGATCAAGAGCAACCCGGTGCCGTCTTCGAAAGGGCCCTCCATGACCAGCGTCCCGTCCTGCATCAGGTACTTCATGTACTGAGCGTGTTCGACTTCTCCTCGTTTGCCGGCATCGACAGGCGCGTTAGCCGCTTTCTCGTACCAGACGGCATAGAGGCGCTTGTTCGGATCGATGCCCGAAGCGAAGCCCGAGGCGCCGCCCCGCTGGGATCCCGATTGGGAGGAACCCCCGCGCGACGAGGCCGAAGCCGACGCGCTTCCTGAGGCGGTCGCCGTTCCCCCGCCCGATTGCGAGGTCTGGCGGTTCGTCTCCTGGTGCGTCTGGTCCTGTCGGGCCAAGACCACGGCCGATGCGGCCACGGTCGCCGCCACGGACATGACGATCGAAGCCCTGATGAATCCACGGTTGTGCATGAAGTCCTCTCGAGGTGCGTACCCTCAGGGACTGAGACGCACGACGGCCGAATCGGGTTCTCCTACCGTCTGTCCGTCCGTGCTGCGTTTTGATCCGCGGGCTCTTAGGGAAGCGGCAGCGACATGGCCGTCAACCACTCTCTGAGCTTCATGATGCGGGCACCGTCGTCGGACGGAAGCGCGAGCGGACGGCCCCTGGCGTCGATGATGACGCCGACCGTCCCGCCTTCGAGCTTGAACGGCCGTGGCTTCCCTTTCCCGGCCCCGACGTCCATGTTGCGGTGCGGGGTGATCGTGACTTCGGCGAACTGGTCGCGTCCGAGCGGGACGACCTTGATGGTGCCCGCTTGAACGGACTCGTTGATGCCCGGACCCGTCACCGTGACCGCGACCTCGCCTGACTTGCAGTTCCCCGTCGGCGCGATGCAGTGTCCGCACTTGACGATGCAGTCGTGCTCGAAGACCTGGCGCGCCGCCTCGAAGAAGTGCTCCGAAAGGACGCCCAGGTGCGGCATCATGAAGATGGAGTCGACCGTGATCATGGTCACGCCCTCCGGTTCGTAAGCGTCCAGCATCATCAGGGCGGACTGGGCCCGGTGCGGTGCGTGGGACAGGACGCCGCCCGATCCGATGATCATGTCCAGGTTCATCATTTTGATGAGGGTCTCGCCCGTTCCGGACTGCTCGAAGATCTGTCCGACGTCGCGTTGCTGCTGAGTCCCTTTGAGCGACCTTGCGAGCGACTTGTGGTGCTCGAACGCGAGGCGGAGGGCTTCCCTCGACACGGCCTGCTCGATGAGCAGGTCTTCGTACGTCTGCGGGATCGTCGTCGGGCGGATCATCTTGTTGCGAAGCCGGTTGCGCACTTCGAACTGGTCGATCTGGATCGGGATCCAGCGCGCGATGTTGGCCGTACCCGTCTCCTTGAGGACGTTACAGATCGAGTACGACATCCCGAGGTTGGCGCTGACCGTCCGGTTGTAAGTGCCCTGGAAGACCGAGAACACGTCGGTCGTCGCCCCGCCGATGTCGACGCCAAGAATGTTGATGTCCTCTTGCAGAGCGTAGGCTTCCATCAGCTTGCCGACCGCGTTCGGCGTCGCCATGACCTCTTCGCTCGCCCATTCTAGGAGCTTGGAGTAACCGGGCGCCTGTTGCATGACGTGTTCGAGGAAGAGCTCGTGGATCTCGTCGCGCGCCGGGTCCAGGTTTTCCCGTTCCAGCGTCGGTCGGATGTTCGCGACGACCTTGGTCGCGATGCCCTGGCCGAGGACCGTTCCGACTTCCGCGCTCGCTTCGGTGTTACCGGCGAAGATGACGGGCAGCTTCATATCGCCGAAGCGCGGTTTAGGATCGGCGCGGTGGATGACTTCGGCCATTTCGACGAGGTGCGACTTCGTGCCGCCGTCCGTGCCTCCGGACATGAGGATGATGTCGGGACGGAGCTGTCGCAGCCTCTCGACCTTTTGAAAATCCTTTCGCCCGTCGTCGACGGCGAGCGTGTCCATGAGGATCGCGCCTGCACCGAGCGCTGCGCGCTCGGCTGATTCTGCCGACATCGCTTTCACGACCCCTGCGACCATCATCTGCAGCCCGCCGCCTGCCGAGGACGTCGACACGTACAGGTCGGAACCGTCCAGTTCTCCCCCGCGCTGTTCGAGCTCCTTGCCCTCCTTGCGAAGGCGCCAGACCTGCCCGTCCTTCAGGAGTCTGCGCCGACCGGGCTTGAAGCCCTCGGCGGGTTCGCTCTCCGTCAGCTCTTCGAGTTCGGTGATCGAGTTCGTGACGCCGACGGTGACGTCTTCGAACGGCTTCTCGACGGTCGTCGGTGCTTCGCCACGGGCGACCAGTCGGTACTCGCCCTTATCGTTCCGCTCGATGAGGATCGCCTTCGTGGTCGTGGACCCACAGTCGGTAGCGACGATCCGCAGGATGTTCTCGGACATGGATGGCGTGGATTATAGCCCTGCGGCCAGGACGGCGCACAGGCGGCCGGACGGAGGGAGTGGTATATACTCGCCCCGGTTTGGCTGGAGTCTCGTTCAAGCACGTTACGAAGGTGTTCGGAAAGGACGTCAAGGCCGTCGACGACCTTTCCCTCGACATCCAAGACGGGGAGTTCATGGTCTTGGTCGGCCCATCCGGTTGCGGAAAGACGACCGCGCTCCGGATGATCGCGGGCCTGGAGGAAGCGACGTCCGGAGACCTCGTGATCGGCCCCGACCGGGTCAACGACGTGCCGCCGAAAGACCGCGACATCGCGATGGTCTTTCAAAACTACGCTCTGTACCCCCACATGACGGTGTACGAGAACATCGCGTTCGGTCTCAAGATCCGCGAGCTCAAAGGCGTCTTCTGGCAGTTGTCGCACATGTCGGAAGCGAAGGGCAAGCGGTCGAAGATCGATGCCAGGGTCCAAGAAGTCGCCAAGATGCTCGCGATCGACCACCTGCTCCAAAGGCGGCCGAAAGAACTGTCCGGCGGGCAACGCCAACGCGTGGCTCTCGGACGCGCCATCGCCCGCGAACCGCGGGTGTTCCTCATGGACGAACCGTTGAGCAACCTGGACGCGAAGCTGAGGATCCAGACGCGGGCCGAGCTCATCCGACTTCACAGGCGGCTCGGGGTCACGACGATCTACGTCACTCACGACCAGACCGAAGCCATGACGATGGGCCAGCGCATCGCCGTCATGTCCGACGGCGTGCTCCAGCAGTGCGACGATCCTGAAACGGTCTACAACAAGCCTGCGAACAAGTTCGTCGCAGGCTTTATCGGCGCCCCGCCCATGAACTTCCTCGACGGGACGGTCACGAACGGACACGTCGACTTAGGCGCCTTCAAACTGGCCCTCCCTGTCGGCCATCCGGTCCGAGGAGACGTCGGCAAGTCGGTCACCATCGGGATCCGGCCGGAAGACATCCACGACACGACGGTCTCCAGCCCGGTGCCCGTGACGGAGGACAACCGCTTCGAAGCCAAGGTCGACGTCCTCGAGAAACTGGGTTCGGAAGACACGGTCTACTTGGTCGCCGGCGGACTGAACATGACGGCGAGCCTCGATCCTGCAGCGCGCATCCACGCGGGACAGTCGGCGACGTTCGCCGTCGACGTCGACAAGCTCCACGTCTTTGATTCAGCGAGCGGACAAGCGGTCCGATAAGCTAGACGAGGCGCGTCAAGAGCACTTTAGGAACGGTCATCGACTCGTAGCCCGAGCGGACGCCTTCGCGTCCGAACCCGCTCTTCTTCACGCCGCCGTACGGCATATTGTCGAACCGTAGCGTCGGATAGTCCCCGACGACGACCCCGCCCGTGTCGACCTCTTGATAGAAGCGCTCGGCGACGGTGAGATCCTTCGTAAAGACGCCGCAATGGATCCCGTAGGAGGATCCGTCGACCTGGGCGACCGCCTCGTCGACCGACTCGAACGGTGTCAGAGTCAGAACGGGCCCGAACACTTCCTTGCAGGCCAGCTCGGTTCCGGGAGGGACGTCGCTGACGAGCGTCGGTTTCAGGACGTTGCCTTCGCGTCGTCCTCCGGCCAACACGGTAGCCCCGCCCCCTCGGGCTGAATCGACCCAGGCTTCGACACGGTCGGCCGCTTCTCCGTCGATCATGGGCCCGCAAACCGTCTCGTCCAGGGCCGGATCGCCTGCCGGGCAGGCTCGGGTGCCGGACGTCAGGCGGTCGCGTACCTCGTCGTACACCTCACGGTGGACACGGACGTGTTGGATCGAGATGCAGATCTGTCCGGCATAGCCGAAGCCTCCGGCGACGAGGCGACCGAGCGTCCAATCGAGGTCCGCGTCGGGGAAGACGACGGCGGAGGCGTCGCCCCCCAGTTCGAGCGTGACGGGTTTCTCGCTCGCAAGCTTCTTGAGGCGCCAACCGACGACGTCCGATCCGGTGAAGCTGACGCAACGGACCCGGGGGTCTTGGACGGCCTTTTCCGCCGTTTCCGGGTCGCACGGCACCAGGTTGAGGACACCAGGGGGACAACCTGCGTCATGGATGGCGCGTACGAGCGCCCGGCTGCTGAGAAGGGCCGCCTTCGAAGGCTTCAGAAGGACCGTGTTCCCGGCGGCCAGGGCCGGCGCGATCTTGTGTGCGGCCAAGTTGTACGGCCAGTTGTACGGCGTGATGGCGAGTACGGGCCCGACCGGGAACCGCTCGACCGTGCAACGGTGACCGTCGCCTCGAGGATCGAAGTCCGTCGGGAGGACCTCGCCGGACGGGGCCGTCAATAGGTCGGCGGCGAGGTCGAAAGTCAGGGCCGTCCTCGCGACTTCCCCTCTCGACCACGTCACGGGCTTTCCGACTTCGTGCGTCAGCACGAACGCAAGGTCTTCGGCTTGGTCACGGACGCCTTGGGCCACGCGGCGGAGAAGGGTGGCCCGATCGCGGCGGGCCGTCCGCTTCCAGTCGGAGTAAGCCCGGACGGACGAACCAATGGCCCGGTCCATGTCCGCCCAAGCCCCGAGCCAGGCTTCGCCGAGGACACGACCGTCGTACGGCGCGCGCGCAGCGGCCTTGACCGACCCTTCGACTTCTTCTCCGTGGACGATCAAGCCGTACACCGTCATGGCCGGGATTACACCCCCGATGCCGCTCGGCGGGTCCGCGCGTCAGAAAGACGGGCCGGTACCTAGGCCCTTTTCCGCCGCTCAGGCCAAGCCGGCACTACGCCCGCCTGGTTCCCGTACCAACTGACGAGGCCGAGGATGCAGACACTTGTCGATAAGTCCGAGCTAAACTTAAAACCCGGTATGCGCCGAAAGATCATATGCGCCATCGACACGGGAGACATCGGGCGCGCGGGTTCGATCGTCAAACGCCTCGCCCCGTACGTCGGGGCCTTCAAGATCGGGCACGCGTTGACATTGCCCTACGGGCTGGACGTGATCGACAGGCTGAAGGAAGCCGGTGCCGAGCGGATCTTCCTCGACCTCAAGTTCCATGACATTCCGAACTCGGTCGCCCTCGGAGTCCGAGAAGCGGCCAAGCGCGGTGTCTGGATGACGACGCTGCACCTGTCGGGGGGACCGGCCATGATCACCGCCGCGGTCGAAGAAGCCAAGGAATATGCGGACGAACAAGCGCCGCTCCTGATCGGCGTCTCGGTCTTGACGTCCCTTGACGAACGGACCCTCCATACCGATCTAGGAGTCTCGCGAGGACTCGTCGACCACATGCTCGCCCTTTCCAAAATGGGAGTGGACTGCGGGTTGGACGGCGTCGTGTGCTCCGTTCACGAGGTCGCCGCGATGAGGAAAGCGGTCGGGCACTCCGTCATCGTGACGCCTGGCATCCGGCCCCACAATGCCGACACCCATGACCAGCAGCGCGTGGGCGACGCGAGGTCGGCCCTGGGCGACGGCTCCGACTACCTCGTGATCGGCCGATATCTGACCGATGCCCACGACCCCCTCGCCGCGTTGGCCGAACTCGGACTCCTCGACGAGACCGTTGCCCCTTGACGGACGTCCAGCGACGGTTGTTGGACTGGTACGAAGCGTCGCGGCGCGATCTGCCGTGGAGACGGACTGCGGACCCGTACGCGGTCTGGGTCAGTGAAGCGATGCTACAACAGACCACGGTCAAAGCCGTCGTGCCGTACTTCGAACGGTGGATGAAGCGCTTCCCTACCGTCGAAGACCTGGCCCGTGCCGAGGCCGACGAATGTGCTTCGTACTGGGCGGGCCTCGGATACTACGCCCGCTGTCGGAGGCTTCAGGACGGGGCAAAATGGATCGTCGAACATGGGTTTCCTTCGTCGGCCGACGCCTGGCTCGACGTTCCCGGTGTCGGCCCCTATACCGCCGGCGCGATCGCGTCGATCGCCTTGGGCGAGCCGGCGGCCTTGGTCGACGGGAACGTCGAACGGGTCTACTCCCGGCTCAACGACGACGCCGCTTCCGGTCCTGCGCTCCATCGTGCGGCCTGGGCCTGGGCGAAGGGCCAAGTCTGCCAAGAACGCCCTTCCGACTGGAACCAAGCCCTCATGGAGCTCGGGGCGACGGTCTGCAAACCTCGAAGCCCTTCTTGTACGGCCTGCCCTTTACACGGCCTGTGCCGGGCTGTGGCCTCAGGAACAGTCGATTTCCGGCCCGTAAGGCCACCTCGCAAGGCGCCCGTCGAGCTGGACCATCACGTCTGGGTGCCCCGGTACAAGGGCCGGCTCGGGATCGTGCAGACACCGCCAGGCGAGTGGTGGGCCGGATTGTGGGGCTTTCCGCGTTCGGCTTCGACCGAGGCGCTGGACGTGTTGGTCGGCCCATCGCGACGCCGCCCGATCGGCCACTTCCGGCACACCGTGACAGGCCACCGGATCGACGTCGAAGTGAGCGTCGCGGACTGCGAACGTCCGTCGTCTTCGTTAACGTGGTGCGAGCCGGCCGACGTCCGTCGGTACGCCCTTCCTGCGCCCCAAGAGCGGGCGCTCTCGATTTGGGAACGGGCGGTCGAGGACGGTTCGGGAACCGACGTGCGGGCGACTCAGGTATCCTTGCCTACTAACGCATGACGCGCATGCTTGCCTGTCTGACGCTATGGATGGCGATGACGGCGGCCTGGGCCCAGAACGGGCTGACCGTCGACTACACCTACCGAGGAGCGTTCTCCGACCAGGGCGCCCGGTACGAGGGTGCCTGCTACGTGACGCCGGCGTTCATGCGCCGTGTCGGGTGGCAGGTCGACGTCACCGACGGCGTCGCCTCCGTCAGCGCCGAAGGGCACACCTTTCAATTAGAATCGTCGATCATCGGCGGTAAACGGCTGTACTGCCTGGACGAGGCCGTCCGCTATCTGGGCGGAACGGTCGAGTGGGACGAAGCCCAGGGCCGGGCGACGGTCCTCGGTCGGCTGCGGAACATCGAGAAGACTCCCGCAGGCCTGAGGGTCGACTGTACGATGAACGTGAAGCCTCGGGCGTTCCGCGCCTCGGGTCCGCCCCGGATGGTCCTCGACCTTGCGGGTGCGGTCTTGGACGAGAAGGCTCTGGCCCCCTTACCCTCGGGATGGCGGGCGTCGCAGTTCACGTCGAACACGGTCCGGGTCGTGATCGAGTCCCCGACGATGTCGAACGTGACCGTCCCCGCGCTCTTAGAAGGGCGTACGGTCGAACTGGCCCTCGCTTCGAACGTCCCCGCCGCACCCAAGACAGCGGCCACCGTCAGCCTTGGCAAGCCCGCTGTCGGGTCGGAAGTCAACGGCACCCAACCGGTCGTCCTTCCGTGGACCAGTCGACCGTCGCAAAGTCCGACCGCCCTTTACCTTGATCCGACGACGATCCAAGTGACGGTTCCTGGAAGCGCCGCCGAGAAACCCGGCGAGAACCTGGTCGAACGGAGCCCGTTCATCAGGAGCATCGACGTCGTCGACGACGGAAACGGCACCTGCACCGTCACTTTGAACCTCAAGTCAGCGCTTGCGTTCGAACTGAACACGCAGAGTCTGGGGGCTACGGTCTCGCTGTCCCGGCCCAAGTCCCGGGGCGGATTGGCCGGAAAGATCATCGTCGTCGACGCCGGGCACGGTGGTAAGGACAACGGGGCCGTCCATGCCGGCGTCCAAGAAAAGAACCAGACTCTGGCGATGGCGAAGACGGTCGCCAAGGCCCTCAAGGAAGCAGGCGCCTCCGTGATCATGACCCGCTCGGACGACACGTTCGTGTCCCTCGGGGAGCGGTCGAACATCGCGAACCGAAGCAAGGCTGACCTGTTCGTCAGTTGCCATTTCAATTCGAACAGCGTCGACAACAGCCGTAGCGGGACGATCGTGTTCTATCACAATGCGATCCCGTTGCACATGTTATTGGCCGAGTGCATCCGGAGCGAGATCGCCAAGTTCAAGGATCTGCCCGATATGGGCACTTGGAGCGATACGCGGATCTACAATTCGGGATTCGCCGTCTTGAGAGGGGCGCAGATGCCCGCCGTCCTCCTGGAACTTGGGTTCTTGAACCACGCGACCGACCGTTCGAAGATCCAAGACCAGAACTTCCGTGACCATGTCGCGGACGCGATCGTGAAGGGTGCTAAGGTGTTTTTCGGTGAAGAGTCCAAGAAGTAGCCGCCGCAATCCGGCCCCTCTGATCGTGGGGCTCTGCTCGATCGCCCTTCTCGGAGGAGTGGGGTATTACGTGGCGACGCTTCCCAAGGAGCTTCCGGCTTCAAAGAAGGCCGTCGTCGACGAACCTTCCCGGCGCGAAGACGTCAAGGTCTATCGGCCCCGGTATGAGAAGGGCGAACTGAAGCTCGACCCGGGCACGGTCAAACCACCGGAGAAGACCGATCCGAAGGTGTTCGCGGTCAACTCTTATCTGAAGAACCTCGGTTTCATCCCAAAAGGGGCCGCACTGAAAACGTGCACGGTCAAGGACGGCTTGGCGACGTTGGACTTCAACGCCGAATTCGAGACGACTTACGGGACAGAAGACGAGCAGACCGTCGTGAAGGGCCTCATGACGACGATGGCCCAGTTCTCGGACGTCCACGCCGTGAAGATGACGGTCGAGGGCAAGCCCCTCGAGACCCTTGGCAACATCGACCTCACTCAGCCGCTTCCGGTCCCTGTTCCGGAGAAGTCCGGCGGCGGGCCAGAAGGCGTGCCGCCTCCTGATGGCACTTCACGATGATCGTGCCGCACACCGCGCCGCACAGCCATCCGAGCACCACTTCGCTCGGCCAGTGGACGCCCACGTAGATCCGGGACAGACCGGTCAGGACGGCGACGCCGCACCAAAGGGCTCCCATCGGCCGGTGAAGCCAGAGGAACACGGTCGCGACGGCCATCATGTTCGCGGAATGGGCCGAAGCCGTCCCGAAACTCGTCAACGGTTCCACCCGTACCTGGATCCATGGGTTCGCGGCCATGACGTCCGGCCAACTGGGACGGTTCCACTGGAAGGCGTCCTTCAGTACGTCCGTCGTCAGGTTGGCCAGAGGCCATGCCAAGAGGGCGAGGACCGTTCCCAGTCGGGTCGGTTTCCAGACGAGGGACAAGACCACCAGGGATCCGATCAGGACGAGGCCGCCTGTGGTCTTGGTCGCATTGGACAAGAACACCCAGAAAGGCGCCGTGCTTTCGGGCCAGCCGTTCACGGCCCGGAAGACAGCCGTGTCCAGCGAGTTCACGGCAAGATCGTACCCAGGTAAAAACCGAACGTGAACGACCGGGTCAAGCATGCCGTATGGGCGTCCGTCGCCGGGCACACCCTTGGGGCCGTTCGGGCCGGTACGCGAGGGTTCAAGCGGTTGGCTTTCTATGAGCCTGGACCGCTTCGGATGCCGCCGTGCCCGGCCTTCGACGCTTGGCTGGCGTTCGACCGTTTCCTCGGCACGGGCGAGGGTCCTGAAGACCTTTGGCGCGACGTTTCTGAACGATGGACGACAGTGACGCCGGCTTCGGCCGTAGCCAGGGCCAACCTGTCACGCGGCGTGCCTGTCCCGATGACCGGCTGCCGCGGCAATCCTTTCGCGGAGGACGCTGGGGCCCTCGGTCGTGCGGTCTTCTGGGGGCTGGCGTTCCAGGGCCGTTCCGAGGCCGCCGCAGACTGGGCGTTATGGGACGCGTCGTTCGATCACTCCGGCGAAGGCGTTTGGACGGCTGTTGCGTCTGCCGCCGCGGTGGCCTCGGCCGTGGAAGGCGCCGCCCTCAGCGACGTGCTTCGAGCGGCGACCGCAGCACTGGACCGACGTTCCAAGGGGGCCGGACTCGTGTCCGCCGTCCTTCAATCGATGGGGGAATCCGACCCGCTTCCGACATTGAAGGCCCGCTGGGACGGAGAGCTCGGAGAACCGGCTTCGGGCAAGGCCTTGTCGGCGTTCGGAGCTGCGGTCGCGGGGGTCGCCCTCGCCAAAGACACGGCGTCGGCCGTCACAGGTGCCGCTGGATTCGGGGGGGCCGCAGATCAGGCCGGACTCTTGGCCGGCGCCCTAGGTTCCCTCCTTTACGGTCCGATCGCCCCCGAGTGGACCGCACCGCTCGGGGACTCCTACGTTTGCAGCTACGGCCTCAAAGACGTCGTCGTCCCGGAAACCCTCACCCGGTTCGCGGAGCGGATCGCAGAGTGCGGCGAGAGAGCGGACGGCGCCCTGGCTTGGAGGCCCTCCGAGGACGCTGAGGCAGCCGTCTGTTCCCGAGGCGTTCGTATCGAGGCGCGCTTTCCGAACGGGATGATCGAGAGAGGATCCGAGGGCTGGCAGGTGGCACTCACGTTGGTCAATGGGACGGACACCCCGGAGACGCTGGACTGCCAAGTGGTCGCACCGGTCGGTGCGGAAACGGCGACCCGACTGGGTCAAGAGTCTCTCGAACCTGGCGGCCGTGTCACGAAAGGGCTGATCGTCCGCAGGACCGACGTTTCCGCAGACAGCCCGTTGACCGTCCACGCCGGACCGGCGACGTTGCGCCTGCCTGTTCTCGCCCCCGAGAGCTGGTTCGTCGCGGGACCGTTCGAGAACGAGAGCCAAGACGCCTACGAAGCGACGCTGCCTGCAGAGAGGAGGCAGATCCGGTCGGACCGGTTCAACGGCAGGAGCGGTCTGCCGGCTCAATGGACCGAATGGTTGCAGGAGGGGCGGGTGTACGACGTCGAACCCCTTTTTCAGTTCGGGCCAGGGGCCGTCGTCCTCTACGGTCGGTTCCGACTGCCTTCCGAGGGGCCGATCGACATGGTCGCGGCGGGTGCCCCGGGCGTTTCGGTGACCGTCGACGGGCAACGGGCGGTCCGTTACAACGACTACCACGTTCCGGAGCCTGAAAGAAGGCCGCCTTACGTCTTCCGTTGGACCCCTGGCGACGAGACGACATTGGTCGTCAAGCTGGTCCGGGACCGGCGGCCGGCCCATCCATTCGTCCTCCTGTTCACGGACGGTGACGGCCGGGTCGTCGAACCTGTGGACTGGTCGCCCATGGATCCATGATCACGGTCGCGACCCAGATCGCCCGGAACGTCTGGGCCGCGATGCTGTGGTTCATGCGGCGCCCATGGGTGCGAAGGCTCCAGAGGAACTGGGTCAAGCTCTTTCCGGAAGGGCCGCGTCGCGATCAAGCTTGGGCGGGGTTCCGGCGTCAAGAGCGGTTCGCCAGGAAGTACGGCCTGAGAATCTTGACATGGGTCGTGACGCTCTGCCTGACGAGTCTCGCCCTGCTCTTCGCGTACAACGTCGTGACCTGGATGATCGAGGCAAGGATCATTCCGACACGGGACGAATGAGCCCTGGACGCCGTCTACCCGCAATATCGCGGGCAAATCGCCAATAATCTCTTCTGACGCATGCGCAGTTTGAAGTACGCCCACTCGTTCGAGGTGGTCAGACACCTGCCGGAACCGCTCCAGCCTCTGACGCGGCTGGCGTACAACTATTGGTGGACCTGGAACCATGAGACACGGTCGATGTTCCGGGACATCGGCAAAGACTTGTGGGACGAGGTCGAACACAATCCGGTCGAGCTCATCAACCGGCTCAGCGAGGACGACGTCAACCGACTGTCCAGGGACGAGGTCTTCCAGACCAAGCTTTCCCTCTGCACCAAGGAGCTCGATCACTACCTTTCCGCGAAAACGTGGTTTGACCGGAAGTATCCGGGTCGGCGAGACGACACGCTGATCGCTTACTTCTCGGCCGAGTTCGGGCTCACCGAGGCTTTGCCTATCTACTCGGGCGGTTTGGGGGTTTTGGCGGGCGACCATCTTAAGGCGGCGAGCGACCTTGGCATCCCTCTCGTCGGGATCGGGCTCCTTTATTCCAAAGGGTATTTCCGGCAGTCCTTGAGCCCGGACGGTTGGCAACAGGAGCGCTACCCCCAGTACGACTTTTACCGGTTGCCCCTGACTTTGTGCCGAGGAGAGGACGACCGTCCGCTCCGGATCCGCGTCGAGTTTCCGGACAGCGAAGTACTGATCCAGGTCTGGAAAGCGCAGGTCGGCCGGATCGAGCTCTACTTGCTGGACTCGAACGTCTTGGAGAACTCACCGGACGAGCAGTCGATCACCGACACGCTTTATGGCGGCGACGAAGACATGCGGATCCGCCAGGAAATCATCCTGGGGATGGGAGGCTACCGTGCGCTGGTCGCGCTCGGAAAGACCCCGACGGTCTGCCACATGAACGAGGGCCACGCGGCGTTCCTGGCACTGGAGCGGATCAAGCAGTTCATGACCGACCACGGGTGCGACTTCCGTACCGCCCGTCAGTGCTGCGTCTCAGGAAACGTCTTCACGACCCACACGCCCGTCCCGGCGGGGTTCGACCTCTTCCCTTCGGCCCTGCTCGAGAAGTACCTGAACAAGTCGGTCGGCGGACTTGGCCTGACATTGGACAAGCTTCTGGAACTCGGACGTTTCGATCCCCAGGACAAGGACGAGCGGTTCAATATGGCCGTCCTCGCGATGGAGAACTCCAACCACGTGAACGCGGTCTCGAAGCTCCACGCGAACGTCAGCCGAAGGATCTTCGGCCAGCGATGGTCGGATTATCCCGTCGAGGAAGTCCCGATCGATGCCGTCACGAACGGGGTCCATACGATGACCTGGATGGGCCGCCGGATGACGGAACTGCTCGACGAGTTCGCGGGCCCGACTTGGCGGGAGGATCCGAGCGCGCGTGACGTCTGGCGTTGCCTCGACAGCGTGCCCGACTCCCGGCTTTGGGAGATCCGGGAGAACGAACGGGGCGACTTGGTGCGCTATTGCCGCCGCCGCCTGCGGATGCAGCTCAAACGTGCCAGCTCCGGGCCGGTCGATATGGCCGCCGTCAACGACGTCCTCGATCCGCGAATCCTGACGATCGGCTTCGCACGTCGGTTCGCAACGTACAAGCGCGCGACCTTGTTGCTGCAGGACAAAGAGCGTCTGAAGAACCTGTTGTTCCATCCGGACCGGCCCGTCCAGTTCGTTTTCGCCGGCAAGTCCCACCCTCGGGACGACGGCGGCAAAAAACTGATCCAGGACATCGTCAATTTCATCAACAACGAAGGGGCGCGGAGCCGGATCGTCTTTTTGGAAGACTACGACATGTCGGTGGCCCGCCGGATGATCCAGGGCGTGGACGTCTGGCTGAACAACCCGAGGCGTCCTATGGAGGCGAGCGGGACCAGCGGCATGAAGGTCGTGCCGAACGGCGGTCTCAATTGCTCCGTCTTGGACGGCTGGTGGGCGGAAGCCTACGAGCGCGGCGTCGGTTGGGCCATCGGGGACGGCAGCGAGTTTTCCGACGAAGGCTATCAGGACTGGATCGACAGCCGGGCCTTGCACCACCTCATCGAAAGCGAGATCGCTCCTGTCTTCTATTACCGGACAGAAGGCGGTGTACCGACCGCATGGGTCGAGATGATGCGGCGCAGCATGAAGGAGCTCGCCCCCGTGTTCTCGACCCTACGGATGGTGCGCGAATATGCGAGCCGCTTCTATATGCCGTCGGCAGACGCCTTCCAGCACCTGTCCCAGAACGGACTCTCGAACGCCAAGTCGGTTTTGTACTGGCGCGACAGGATCCGGACCGCCTGGAAGGACGTCAGAGTGTTGCAGGTCTCGGACGATGCCAAGACGAAATACGTCATCGGCCAGGAGTTCAACGTGAAGGCCGTCGTCGACCTCGGGGCCCTGTCGCCGGACGACGTCCATGTCCAGACCTTGTCCGGCCAGGTCGCACAGAACAGGGAGTTGAGCCAACTGGAGCTTTCGAACATGACCCTTCAGAGTTCGGACGGGTCGAAACACGTGTTCACCGGAACGATCGGGTGTAGCCGCCCAGGGCACCGTGGCTACGTCGTCCGGGTCGTCCCGAACCACGAGGACGTCGTCGTGGCGGCCGAGCTTCCGATCGTCACGTACGAGCCTGAGCAGGTCTGACGCAAAAAAAAGCGGGCCGTCGGCAAAGACGGCCCGGACAGGAACGGAGTCGAACAGGAGTCAGGCTTGGACGTCGAGAAGGAGGCCCTTGCCCAGCCATTCGGCCAGAGTCTTCGAGTCGGCAGGCCTTGACCTGCGATCGAACTGAGGCCGAGGCTTGCGCCGGACCGTGATCGTTCGGAACTCTTGCCGATAGATCCGGACCAGTTGCTCGGGGGCGGGCTTCGAAACGTCCATGTGACCCTGATGAGGAAGCGGTCGAACGATAGACGATGAGAGCACGGACGGTGCCGGTCGTCCGTGCTCTCGATCAGATCCGGTAACGTGACCGGCCTAGCGGTAGTTCTCGAAGAGCGTACTGATGGACTCGTTCGTATGGATCCGCCGGATGGCTTCGCCGATGAGAGGCGCCGATGGCAAGATCGTCAGCTTCGGGAACTGCTTGACGCTCGGGATAGGCACCGTGTCCAGGCTGACGACTCTTGAAACGACCGAGTCTTGGAGCTTCTGAGAGGCGTTGCCGCTGAAGACGGCGTGCGTGCATGCGGCGATGACGTCCTCGGCCCCGCGCTTCAAGAGCGCTTCGGCTCCCTGGATGATCGAGCCGCCGGTATCGATCATGTCGTCGATCATCACGCACTTCTTCCCTTCGACGTCGCCGATGATCTCGACGATGTCGACCTTGTTCGGTTCAGGGCGACGTTTGGCGATGATCGCGAGCGGGCATTTCAGCATCTCCGCCAGGGCCCGCGCTCGGGTCACGCCCGCGACGTCAGGACTGACGATGACGACGTTCTCGAGTTCGGAATAGCCTTGCTCGATAAAGTGGCGGCCCAAGATCGGTCCGGCGTAGAGGTGGTCGACGGGGATGTCGAAGAACCCCTGGATCTGCTCGGCGTGCAGGTCGATGCACACGACGCGGTGCGCGCCCGCTTCTTCGATGAGGTCGGCGATCAACCGGGCCGTGACAGGTTCGCGGGGCTTTAGCTTCTTGTCCTGGCGCGCATAGCCGTAGTACGGCATCACGACCGTGATCCGGTTGGCGCTCGCCCGACGGAAGGCGTCGAGCATGATCAGCAGCTCCATGAGCGTGTCGTTGACGGGCGCGCAGGTCGGTTGGATGATGAACACGTCGTTTCCGCGCGTGCTCTCGTCGACCTGGATCCGGATCTCACCGTCGCTGAAGCGCGTCGACGTCAGTGCGCCGATTTCGATGCCCAGATATTCGGCGACCTTGTGACCGAGGTCCGCGTGCGCGTTCCCCGCGAAGAGCTTCATGTCGGAAAGCTCGCCGTTGTTGACCTTGACGCCGTTCGTCACGGCTTCTGGTTTGATTGCTTGTCCCTCCAGGATTTGGCCCAACCTTCTTTGTTCTCCTGCCTCGCTCGACCGATCGCCATGGCGTCTTCAGGGACGTCCTGACTGACGACGCTGCCCGCCGCCACGAAGGCGCCTGCACCTATTGTACGCGGGGCGATGATGGTGCTGTTCGATCCGATGAACGCGCCGTCACCGATTTCCGTCCGGTTCTTGCTGTAGCCGTCGTAGTTGCACGTGATCGTGCCTGCGCCGATGTTCGCTTTGGACCCGACGGTCGAGTCTCCGATGTAGGTCAGGTGCGACACGGCCGTGAGTTCTCCGACATCGGAGTTCTTGATTTCGACGAAGTTGCCGACCTTGACTTTGCGGCCGAGCTTGGTGCCTGGTCGAAGGTTACTGAACGGACCGCAACGCGAGCACTCTTCCATCGTCGCCTGGTCGACGTGGCTCATGAAGACCCGGCAACCGCGACCGATCGTGCTGTCCTTGATCCATGCGTTCGGGCCTATCTCGGCACCCGCCGAGATCTTCGTCCCTCCTTCGATGACGGTCATGGGTTGGATGAGGACGTCCGGTTCGAGCTCGACGTCGAAGCCGATATACGTGCTGGTGGGGTCGACGATGGTCACGCCGTTCATGGCGTGCCGCCGCAAGATCCGTAGGCGCATGATGCGGGCGGCTTCGGCGAGTTGCCAGCGGTCGTTGACGCCCATGAACTCGTCGGGATCGTCGAAGACTTCGGCGACGACACGGCCACCACGCTTACGGATCTCGGCGATGGCGTCTGTAAGGTAGTACTCGCCTTGAGCGTTCGTGTTGCCAAGGCCCGGAAGGATCTCCATGAGGAGCCTGCAGTCGAAGACGTAGACGGCCGGGTTGACCTCCTGGATGGCGCGCTCGGAAACCGTCGCGTCCTTCTCTTCGACGATGCGTTCTACGAGGCCGTCGGCGTCCCTCACGATCCGGCCGTAGCCCTTAGGATCGAAGGTGACGAAAGTCGCCATGACGGCTTGGGCGTCTTCGGCCTCGAACCGCTCGAGCAGGGCGCGCAAAGTTTCCGAGCTCAGGAGGGGCGTATCGCCGGGAGTGACCAGCACGGGACCGTCGTGGCCCTTCAGCAGGTCCGCTGCCATCAAGGCGGCGTGGCCCGTGCCGAGTTGTTCGTCTTGCTCGGCAAAACCCACTTGGCCGTCCAGGGCCTCGCGGACGAGGTCGCCTTGATAGCCCACCACCACGATGGGACGGGCGACCCCGGCGCTTTTGGCGGCTGAAACGACCAACTGGACCATCGGGACCCCGGCCACCTCGTGTAGCGCCTTCGGCAGGTCGCTCTTCATTCGGGTGCCTTTGCCTGCGGCCAAGACGAGGCCGGCGGCAGGGGATCGGGGGGCCATGGACGGGTCAAGATACCCGACGCCCAGCCCCGTAGGCATGCGAGGGGGCGAGGGGCCCCATGACCTTCCGGTAGCATCGGGAAGCGATGCCTTTGCACGTCGTCGACCACCCCCTCGCCCAGCACCTCTTGACCGGCCTCCGCGACCGCGAGACAGGGCCTGACAGGTTCCGACAGATGGCGTGGACCCTCTCGACGATCGTGATCCTTGAGGCGACGCGAGGGCTCGGATTGAAAGTCGAATCGGTGCAGACGCCACTGGAGCCGACGGACGGTCGAAGGTTGTCCCAAGGTCTGGCCGTCGTCCCTGTGCTCCGGGCCGGACTCTCGATGCTGGAACCGGCACTCCAGTTGTTCCCGGACGTCGCGGTCGGCTACATCGGGCTCGAACGTAGCCACATCGACGCGACCGCGAGTTCCTATTACTGCAAACTTCCGAACTTGGCGGACCGGTACGTGCTGCTCGCCGATCCGATGCTGGCGACCGGGGGCAGCGCCGCCCAGGCTGCGTCGGTCCTGAAGTCGCAAGGAGCGGCGAAGACGGTCATGGCGTGCATCGTCGCCGCACCGGAAGGCGTCGAAGCGATGGCCGCGGCCCATCCGGACGTCGAGGTCTTCACGGCCGGTCTCGACAGGCAGTTGAACGGCCAAAAGTACATCCTTCCCGGCTTGGGGGACTATGGCGACCGTCTGTACGGGACCTTGTAGACCGGGAACGGATCGCCGGCGTCCTTGCTTGAAGAGACCATGGAAGCCCGAACGGTCCAGCGCCAAACCGTCCGCTTGAGCACGATCGTCCTTGTCACGGTCGCTCTTTTCGACTTGGTTTCCACGTTGATGTGGCTGAACATGGGCCACGGCGAGGGCAATCCCATCTTTGCCTACCTGGCCTCGGTCGGGACCGGCCCCTTTGTCCTCGGCAAACTCCTGTTCCTCGTCGTGCCGTTGTTGGCGATCGAATACGCCAGGACGAAACGGCCTGTCACAGCGGAAGTCGGAACGTGGGTGGCGGCGGTCGCCTACGCGGGCCTTTGGGGTTCCCACGTCATCAGGCTCGCGGCTTAGCCCTTGAAGTAAGCGTCGGGAACGCGCGGGGCGACGAGCGCCTTATCCGGGGCGGGGCTCCGTCCTACGTCTTCGGCGACCTTGAACGGCACGAGCGTACTGACCCCCGGTTCCTGCATCGTGACCCCGAACCAGACGTCCGCGCATTGGATCGTGGTCGTGTTATGGGTCACGAGCACGAACTGGATGTCTTTGCTGAAGTCGCGCATGAGACCGATGAACCGCTCCACGTTACGGCCGTCGAGCGGAGCGTCGACTTCGTCGAGGATGACGAGCGGGCTCGGCTTGACCTTCAACAACGCGAACAGGAACGCCAGCGCGCTAAGGGCCCTTTCTCCGCCGCTCAAGAGCTCGAGCCGTTGTTTCTTCTTCCCGGGAACGGTCACCGAGATCTCGACTCCCGCGTCGAGGTCTTCCCCGCCCTGGATCATGTCCAAGACGCCTTCTCCCCCTCCGAACACCGTCTTGAACGTTTCGCCGAACGCTTCCTTGATTTTGACGAACGTCTCGGTGAACTTGTCCCGGGTCAGGCGGTCGAGCTCACGGATGCTCGATTTGACTTCGTCCATGCCCGACTCGATGTCTTTGGCCTGGGCGTCGAGCTCTTCGAACCTCTCGGTCAATCGTTCGTAGGCTTCGACCGCGCCCAAGTTGACGTCGCCCATTTCCTTGAGCTCCTTGCGGAGCCTAGCGACGAGGACGCCCGCATCGGGAGGGACGACGGTGGTCGGAGCCTCGGACAGTGCTTTCGCCTGGTCGACACCGTATTCCTCCAGTAGCCGTTCGAGGACAGTCGCACGCTTCGCGTCGATCCGCGTCCTTCGGAGTTCGGCCTGGTACGCGGCGTTTTCGGCCTGTGAGGCTGCCTTACGGGCCTCTTGGGCCTGCTCGGTCGTGTGTTCGACCGACGAAGCGGAACCGCGCCTTCGCTCCGACAGCTCGTGCATCATGGCGGAAAGCCGAGCGTGTTCGGCCTCGTGGGTGTCCCGTTCGGATCTGGCGCGCTCGATTATGGCGAACTGGGCTTCTCGTTCCGGGCCGAGCCCGCCCGCCCGTTTGGCTCGGTGGCGTTCGGACTCTTCCACGGTCTTGACGCGCCGTTCGCAGTCTTCGACGCGGCGCTTCGCCGTCTGGGCGCGATCCCGAGCTTCGCGCAGTCGCTCGCCCGACGACTCCGCTTCTTTGAGCCGTGCGGAATAAGCTTTCCAAGCTTCGTCGCGGACACGTTCGAACTCAGTGACGTCGACGGTGACGGGCTCGGAGCCGGACGTCGCCTCAAGGCCTTCGATCTCGGCTAAGAGGCGGGCTCGTGCCCGTTCGGTGGACGCCAGTTCGCTTTCCAGGCTCTTCAGCCAACTTCGGGCCTCCTCGACGGCCAGCAGGACGGGCTGAAGTCCGGACTGGAGCCGTGTCCGCTCCGCGACCGCCTCCGACCGGCGGTTCTCGAACGCTTTCCCGGCCGCTTCGAGTGCGGACAACCGCTTCTGAAGGCCCTTGAGGGACTTCTCGCACTCAGCGAGCTCCGACGTCCGCTGGACAAGCCCTGAGGTCTGTCGAAGGGCGCGACCCCCCGTCACCGCGCCGCTCGCGTGGACGACTTCCCCGTCGAGCGTGACGCACCGCGACCAGCCGGACGTCCGGGCCAACCGGAGGGCGACGTCAAGGTCTTCGACGACGAGGACGCGCCCGAGGAGGCTTTCGATGACGGGCCGGTGTGAAGCGCGGCACTCGACGAGGTCGGCGGCGATACCGACGACGCCCGGACCGGCCGCAAGCCGCTCGAGCTCGCGGTTGCGTTGTTGCGGCCGGACGAGGTCGACAGGCTGGAACGTGGCACGGCCCAGTTTCTCGTCCTTGAGCCACTGGATCGCCCGCTTGGCGTGTCCTTCGTCCGGAACGATGAGATCGTTGGCGGCCGCCCCCAAGGCCGTGTCCATTGCGACGGCCAAGTCTGGATCGGCCTGGACGCACTCTCCGACGGGCCGGAACTCACCTTCGAGCTTGCCGGACCGCACCAGGTCGAGGACGGCCCGTGCGCCTTGTGAGAGTCCCTCGTGGGCCGCGATGGTGGCTTCGATCCCCCGCCTCTTACCGTCGAGGGCCGCGACTTCTGCCAAGATCTTCCGGACTTCGGCCGCCCGGTCTTCTTCGTCGTGAACGAGTGCCGCAAGCGCTTTGTCGTGGGCCTCGAGGGCCTCACGACCGGACCGGGCGGCGGTTTCTGCCTCGGTCAAGGAAGCTTGGGCTTCTTCGATGCCGGACTGAAGGTCGGGCAACGTCCCGTCTATGCCTTGGAGTTCCTTGGCCGCTTCACGCGCCCTTTGCCTACGGTGTTCGCGTTCCAGGTCCGCACGGTGGGCCTCCGCCATCCTCTCCCGGGCTTCGGTCAAGGCTTGCTCCGCTGACTCCAGGTCTGCGGCGAGCGCTTTGGCGTCCGTATCGGCCCCCGAAAGTTCGGCCGACAAAGCTTCGAGGCTTTGTTCGGCGGCTCGTACTTCCACGATGGCCGCCTCGAGGTCTTCAGAAGCGTGGGACAACCGGTCGCGGGACGATCCGGCTTCCGCTTCCAGGTTCTCTTCGAGGACGGTCAGGCTCTGCAGCCGTGTCTCCGCTATGGAAATCGCCGAAGCTGCCTCGTCGGCGAGGTTCCGGATCTGACTTGCGAGTTTCCGTACGCCTTCGGCCTCCGATTCGAGCGTTGCGGCTTGGGCGGCCGTTTCCTTGGCGCGGGCCTCTAAGGAGGCGGCCAACGCGGTCTCTCTTTCGGCTGTGGTCTGGGCTTCGAGGACGTTTGCGGCAAGCCCTTCCGTCTCTTCGACGGCCGCGGCCAGTTCTTTCACTAGGAGGCCGCACTCGACCTGGCGGAGGCCTTTGAGGGCGCTCTTGTAACGGACTGCGACTTCCGCTTCTTCGGCAAGGGGTTCCCGTTGCGCGTCGAGCTCTTGCAGGACGTCTTGGACACGGCGGAGATGGGTCGACGCGGCGTCGAGCCGCCGGACGGCCTCTTGGCGCCTCATGCGGTACCGCTGGACGCCCGCCGCCTCGTCGATCCAAGCCCGGCGCTGTTGTGGCGACGCGGCGAGGGCCTGGTCGATGTCGCTCTGCCCGACGATCGCGTACCCGGCGCGGCCAAGCCCCGAGTCGGCCAGCAGGTCGGCCACGTCCTTCAACCGGCAAGCCCGCTTGTTGATCTCGTACTCGCCCTGTCCGCTCCGGTCGACACGCCGCGTGACGCTGACCTCGGCACAATCCATGGGAAGGGCGCCGTCCTCGTTGTCGAAGGTCAGGGTGACTTCGGCGTAGCCCATCGCTTTACGGTGGACCGAACCGGCGAAGATGACCTCTTTGCCGGACTGGGCGCGTAAGGCCCGTGCGCTCGTCTCGCCGAGCCCCCAAAGCATCGCGTCGACGATGTTCGACTTTCCGCAACCGTTCGGGCCGACGACGGCCACGATGTCGCCGCCGAGTTCGAACTCGGTCTTATCGGCGAAGGTCTTAAACCCCTGGATGCGGACCCGCTTCAGCTTCATGCGCGAGGACTACAGATCAACGGACGGGGAGGCGTCCGCTTTTGGACGGGACATTTCAAAGAGTTTTCCACCTGCCAGATCAAGATAGCCCGAACCGCCGAGCCGGGCGATCGGTCGGAAGCCGGTGGGTTTGCGGGTTTCCGCGTCCCAGACGTCGGAGCTGAGGTCGACCGCGAGGACCTCTCCGATGACAAAAGCGGCATCGCCGTGCTCGAACAGGTGAACGCAACGGCATTCGAGCGCGGCCGGGCTTTCCGCGACGCGGCCCGGTCTGACGACGGAGCTTTCGACCGCTGTGAACCCGCCGATGCCCCACTTGGAACCCCGCTTCGCCGCATCGACGGCCGTTTGGTTCATGCCCTCGGCCATGTCACGGTCGACGAGGTTGACGACGAACTCGCCGGTCTCTTCGACGTTGGTCAATGTCGCTTTCTTCCGCCCGTCTTTGCCCCGTACCGGACAGAACGCAAGGCTCGGCGGTTTCGCCCCTCCGAGCATGAAGAAGCTGAACGGAGCGAGGTTGGCCTCGCCCGTGCCGGAAAGGGTGCTCACGAACGCGATCGGACGCGGTACGACGAGGTTGCTCAGCAGGTCGTAGGCAAAGCTGGGGGACTCGTCGGCAAGGCGCCAGACCAAACGGGGCACGCCCGATTGTAGCCGAGCCGGACAGCCTTACCAGCGGACGCCGAACAAGGCTAAGACGATCAGTCCGAGGGTGGACAGTGCCGTCCCATAACCGAACATGAGGATCCGGAAGGCCTTCTTTCCGAGGGGATGCCTGAAGTTGATGACGCGTTCGTCATCGTGGGCCGACCCGTCGGCCCGACGGCGAGGCACCCAAAGGCGAGTGTCGCCGGTTCCGAAATAGAACCCGAAGCGCCAACTCGAAGGCCTCGACCAGACGTCACGGTTGGCGTCCTTCCGCTCCTTGATGAGCGGCTCGAAGACGCGGGAACCGACGAGGACGTACTCGGTCGTCTGCAACACCGTGGGCCACTCGAACCGTGTCGCCATAGTCCCATTGTCGGACGCCACGCGCCCGACCCTCAAGGTTTTGACCGTTTCAGGCCGCCTCTATCGTGCGACGAGCCTGAAGAACGACCGTATTCCTACCGATACTCCAATCAGCCCCCCATGGCCTTCCTTCAAAAGGCGCTCCGTCACAACGACCTCCTGATCGGCGGCGCGATGCTCGTCATCGTCAGCATGTTGATCATGCCCCTGCCGCATTGGGCCCTGGACTTCGGCCTGGTCGTGGCGATGGCCACGGCCGTCATCATCCTTCTGACGTCGGTCAACGTCAAGGATCCGCTCCAGTTCAGCGTCTTCCCTTCTCTGCTGTTGATCACGACGTTGTTCCGTCTGGCCCTCAGCATCGCTGCAACGAAGCTGATCCTCGGTTCGGGCGACGCGGGGCACGTGATCCAGACCTTCGGCCAGTTCGTCCTGGGCGGGGACTTCGTCGTCGGCTTTGTCGCGTTCGTGATCCTGATGATCGTGCAGTTCATCGTCATCACGAACGGTGCGACGCGCGTGTCCGAGGTCGTGGCGAGGTTCACCTTGGACGCCATGCCGGGCAAACAGATGGCGATCGACGCCGACCTGGCCGCTGGGCTGATCGACGAAGACGAGGCCCGTGCCCGCCGCAAGGGGGTCAAACAGGAAGCCGACTTTTACGGCGCGATGGACGGTGCGAGCAAGTTCGTCAAGGGCGACGCCGTCGCGGCGATCCTGATCATTTTGGTCAACATCATCGGTGGGTTCGCGGTCGGGTTCATGAAGGGCGGCGGCGACGTCCAGCAGATCCTCAGCACCTATGCGATGCTCTCGGTCGGCGAAGGCCTCGTTTCTCAAATCCCCGCCCTCCTGATCTCGACCGCCAGTGGTCTCTTGGTCACTCGGTCCGGCCAGGAAGCGGGCATGGGCGGGACGCTCCTTGGCCAAATGCTCGCCCAACCGAAGGTCCTGGCTTCGACGGGCGTCGCTCTGGCCGTGTTCGGGTTCGTCCCGGGCTTTCCGACCCCCATCTTCCTCCTCCTCGGAGCAGCCCTCTATGGCGTCAGCCGTTTCGCGGTCAAGAACCCGAACGTGTCCAAGCAACTTTCGGGAGAGCCCGTCAAGAAAGCCGAAACTGCGCATCAGGCGCACCATCAGCCGCCTGCCGGCCCGGAAGCCGCTCTCGCTCTCGTGGCCGTCGACGCCTTGGAGATCGAGGTCGGATACAGCTTGACAAGGTTGGCCGACGCCCGGATGGGTGGCGACCTGCCGGAGCGCGTCACGGCGACACGCCGCCAAATCGCGGTGGAACTCGGTTACGTGATGCCGAGCGTCCGCATCCGGGACAATGCGGCATTGGCCCCGAACGAATATGTGATCAAAGTCCGGGGGGAAGAAGTGGGACGCGCGACCGCGAACGCCGACGAACTGCTCGCGATCAGCAGCGGCGATGTGCTCGCGCCTGTCGTCGGGACTCCGGCCAAGGAGCCCGTTTTCGGTCTCGAAGCCGTTTGGATCGACCCCGCATTCCGAAGCGCGGCCGAGGCCAACGGCTACACCGTGGTCGAACCCAGCGCGATGATGGCCACCCACCTCTGTGAGACCGTGAAGACTTACGCGGCCGAACTCCTTTCCCGTCAAGAGGTCCAGGCCCTTGTCGAGAACGCCAAGGCCCACAACGAGGCCGTCGTTTCCGAACTTATCCCGAACACGGTCACTTACGGTGACATCCAGAAAGTCCTACAACACCTGCTCCGGGAACGCATCCCCGTCCGCGACATGGTGACGATCCTGGAGACCATGGCCGACTTCGCGAGCCGGGTCAAGGACAACGAGCAGCTCGGCGAACTCGTCCGTGCGGCCATCGCGCGGACGATCACGCGGCAGTACGTCGACGATGCGAACCGACTGTCGTGCCTGACCATCGATCCCGGTATCGAACGGGTCTTGATGGACGGTGTCCAACACACGGCGGGCGGGGTTTCGCTCGCCCTCGACCCGCAGGTCCAACAGAGGGTGTTGGACGAGCTTTCGAGGGGCTTCGACGACGCTGTCCGCGACGGGCGCAACGCGGTCGTCCTGTGCTCTTCCGCCCTCCGGTTGCCCCTCCGCAAGGTCGTGGAGCGGTATCTGCCGCAATTGCCCGTGCTCGCCTACAACGAGGTTTCGGCCAAAGCGGAGGTCGAGTTCGTCGGCCAAGTCGCCTTCGCAGCGTAACGGCCGTTCCGGGCGCTCGGGACGGTAAACTGGACGTTCGGCCGTGGACCCTATCTCAAACCGTCAAGAGCAGATCCTCCAAGCCGTGATCGTCGAGTACGTTACGGGGGCGGAGCCCGTCCCCAGCGAGACGATCGTCAAGAAGTATCAACTCGGCGTCCGGAGTGCGACCGTCCGGAGCGAACTGGCCGAAATCACCGAGCTCGGACTGCTCGACCAGCCCCACACGAGCGCCGGACGCGTCCCGAGCGACCGGGGCTACCGTTATTACGTCGACAGGCTCCTCGTCGAGCGTGAGCCCGAAGGCCAGGAGAAGAAGTCCGTCCGGGCCGCTGCCGAAGAAGAGGACACGCTTCGGACGCTGCTGCAGGAAACGACGAAAGCCCTCAGCCGACTCACTCATCTGTTGTCGGCGGCCGCGGTCCTTCGGGACGCCCAATTGAGGGTCAGGAGCGTGCTCTTGACGGCTGTCGGCCCTGGACGGAGTCTTCTCGTCATCGTCTTCCAAAACGGTCACATTGAAAACCGGCTGATCGACTGCCCACCGGGTACGACGATCCTTCAGTTGGGCGACGTGAACGCCGCCCTGTCCCGATCAGCGGACGGACAGACGATCGGGAGCCTCGCCAAGGCGAAACCGCCTTCGCACGACGATGCGGCGACGAACGCGGTCCTTAAGACCGCGTGGAACGCCCTAAAGAGCACGGCAAAGGAGATCACTCGAGGGAAACTGATCACGGAAGGGGAGGAGTACGTGCTCGCCCAGCCCGAGTTCCAGAGGAGCATGGACGAGATGCAGTCGCTCCTGGCGAGCATCGAAGACGAGGAAGCCCTCCTTTCGGCCGTGTCGGGAGAAGGGGTCACGATCGGCCGGGAGAACAAGTTGGAGAGCATGCACGGCCTGACGATCCTGAGGCGGTCGTTCTTCGCGGGCGAGGAGGAGGCCGGAACGCTCGCGATCGTCGGCCCCAAACGCATGCACTACGACAGGACGTTGGCCTTGTTGGACTACTCGGCTAAGGCCGTCAGCGACGCCTTGTCTAAGCTGGTCAAGTGAGACTTGGCGGGCCGCCGGCCCAAAGTTGACTCTATACTGGTCCTGTGAACCTGCGTCCCCTCCTTTCGCTTGCGGCCGTGACCCTGTTGTGGGGCTGCTCGCAAACGCCCTCCGGATCGTCTGGAACCGCGGCGGGCAAGCCTGCCGGGAGCAAGTCGGACGAAGCCGCTGTGGCCTTGCTGAAGAAGAGCATGGACGCCTATGCCGCGTTCGACACCTTCCAGGCCAGCTACGACCGCGTCCCGACGAAGCCAGGGACGGGCGCACCGACCCGGACGATCACGTACCAGAAGCCGAACCTCTTCCGGATCGAGGCTAAGACGGAGAAAGGGGACATGACGATCACGTCCGTTTCCAACGGTAAGGAGGCGATCGAATACGCGGTCATGGGGAGCGACGGGAGCGGGATGAAGCAGCCTGCGCCGACCACCCTTGCGGACGCCCAATTGATCCAGATCCGCAACCCGCTGGTCTGCGGCAGCTTGGTCTACAACTTCTTCAAGGGTTCGGCGGGATACGCCGACCTGGTCGACGAGTCTAAAGCACCGACGTTGCTGGGCAAAAAGGAGAAGTCGCCGACGGGCGAGGACGCCCAGGTCGTCAAGTTTTACGCGAAGGAGCACTTCGGAAACGTCGAGGCCCTGATCGGAACCCAAAGCGGTCTTGTGTACCGGGTCAGTTACGACGGAGCCCAGTTCAAGGAAATGGCCAAATCGGCCAAGGCCGACGAATCTCAGATCCCTGACATTTCGGCGGTCGAGACCTTCAAGGACATCAAGACGGGAGCGGCCTTCGTGGCGTCGACGTTCGATACGACTCCGCCTAAGAACGTCAAGTTGGTCGACCCGTCCAAGCCGCCGGCTTCCCCGTTGCCGATCGGCAAGCCCGCCCCGAACTTCAAGTTGACGGGGATGGACGGAAAGACCGTCAACCTCTCCGACCTCAAAGGCAAGGTCGTCCTGATCGACTTCTGGGCGACGTGGTGCGGCCCTTGCCGCGAAGGGTTGCCCGTCACGGACAAGCTCCACAAGGAGTTTGCGTCCAAGGGACTCCAAGTCTTGGCCGTCAGTGACGAAGAAAAGCCGACGGTCGACAAGTTCGTGAAAGACAACGGTTACTCCTTCCCTGTCTTCCTTGACACGGACCGGAGCGCCAATACGACGTACAAGATCGAAGGCATTCCTACGCTCGTCATCATCGACAAGAACGGGAACCTCGCGAGCTATGCCATGGGGCTCGAGCCTGAAGCGATGGTGCGGGAGAAGCTGAAGAAGGTCGGGATCGGCTAGCGTCGATACCCGCAGAACGTCGTTCGAACGAAGTCACACCGGGACCGATGACCGGGTGAACGACCACCGTTGGGTGCCGTCGTCACCGGCGGTCACGTCTCCACGGGTTGAGGGACTTTGAGAACCTCTTTCCGCGGGGGTCCCTTTCCGTTCGGCGTCCCCACAATGGAAGGAGAGGTCTCGCCGGATCTGGGGTCGCGACCCTCCATGCCCCGATGAACGACAGGACGATCGCCGCGGTCAAGTAGAACCAGAACCGGAACAGACCCCAAGTCGAAGACGGATGATCGAACGAGATCCTGCCGGGATCGTTGTCGTCGCTCCAGACCTGTAAGGGCCGCAGACCAAGCGGTGCGAAGACGGGACCACCGTACCGCCTCCCTTCCCTAAGGAACGTCACGTACGTTTCCACCCGGTACTAGGGGCCGTACCTTCTTAACCAGCCGTCTGGCGGGTTCCCGTACGTCTTGAAGACCTCGACTTCGATCCGCTGCCAGTCTCCGGTGGTCGCCTTTGCCGCAAAGGTCTCGAAGACGAGACAGAGAACGACGACGGCCATAACGAAGAGAGTCTTCGCCAAAGCGACGTTCGCGACCACCGTTCTACGATGCGGCGGGCTTGGTGACGGATCCTGCTCCAAGATTCACCCCCATCGGTGTTTACGGGGACGACCGATCGGACGTTGAGCTTAAACCGTGGCCCTGGTCTTCGCGATGACGCTTTCGAGGAACGCCGCGTTGGTCGGGACGCGCTTCAAGAGTTTGATGAGCTGGTCCGTCGCCTCATGACTTTCCTTCGTGTTCGCCAGCATCCGGTGGAGGTGGTAGACCGCTTCGAGCTGGTGCTTGTCGAACAAGGCCTCTTCGTGGCGGGTCGACGACGCGCGGACGTTGATCGCCGGCCAGATGCGCCGTTCCGAGAGCTCACGGTCGAGGACCAGTTCGCTGTTGCCCGTTCCCTTGAGTTCTTCGAAGATGTTCTCGTCCATCCTCGAGCCTGTTTCGATGAGGACCGTGGCGATGATCGTCAGCGACCCCCCTTCTTCGATGTTGCGGGCGGCGCCGAAGAAACGCCGTGGGCGGTAGAGAGCGGCGGGGTCGAGGCCGCCGGTCAAGGTGCGGCCGCTCGGAGCGATCGTCAGGTTCGAAGCGCGCGACAAACGGGTGAGCGAGTCGAGCAGGATGACCACGTCGCGTCCCGTCTCGACGAGCCTTTTCGCCTGCTCCAGACAGAGGTCCGTGACCCGCATATGGTTTTCAGCGGGTTCGTCGAACGTGCTTGAAATGACTTGGCCCTTGACCGACCGCTTCATGTCGGTGACTTCCTCCGGTCGCTCGTCGACGAGCAAGACCATCAGGTAGACGTCGGGATTGTTCGTCGTGATCGAATTGGCGATCGACTTCAGGATCATCGTCTTGCCGGCTTTCGGCGGGGCGACGATGAGGGCGCGCTGGCCTTTGCCGATGGGGGCGATCAGGTCGACGATGCGGCCCGTGACTTTCTCAGGATCGGTCTCCTGGCGAAGCCGCTCGGTCGGAAAGAGCGGGGTCAGTTCGTCGAAGCTGCGCCGCATCTGCATCTCAGGCGACTGCGTTCCGAACCCGTTCACGCTTTCGACCCGGAGCATGCCGTGGTACTTTTCACCCTCCTTCGGGGCGCGGACGTGGCCGTAGACGAAATCGCCGCCGCGGAGACTGAAACGCTTGACCTGGGACTGACTGACGTAGACGTCGTCCTGCGAGGGCTGATAGTTCGGCTTCCGAAGGAACCCCCAACCGTCGGGCAGGACTTCCAAGATGCCTTTTCGGTAAAGGCAGTCGGCGTTGGTGGCCTCCAGAAGCTGTTCGATCACGGCCGAGCGCTCTTGGTCGATGCTGACTTTCAGCTTCTTCGCGACCTTGGCGAGCTCGGTCGCCGTCATCTTGTCAAAGTGGTTGTAATCGATTTCCGGCAGGTTCTCGAGGTCGGTCGAGATGTCCATCCGCTCTTCGCGGTGGCGGCGGTAGCGCCTTTTTCCGGCGCCGGCATCAGATTTTCTGGGGCGAAATGCGTGGGTCATAGGGAGCCTGGAATCCGAAAAGACTTCGGGTGTTCGCGAGAAGGTGGATCTGCCGTCAGTCTTCAAGGACTGCGATGAACGGAAGGTTGCGGTACTTCTCCGCGTGATCCAGACCGTATCCTACCACAAACTCGTTCCCGATCTCGAAGCCCACGAAATCAAGTAGGGCTTCGTGCCGCCTGGCTTCGGGTTTGCTGAGCATGGCGACGACGCGGAGGCTGGCCGGCCGGCGTGTCTGAAGGAGTTCGCAAAGATGGGCGAGGGTCAGACCCGTGTCGACGATGTCCTCGACGACGAGGACGTGCTTGCCCTCGATGTTGATGTCGTGGTCCTTTCGGATCTGGACGACGCCGGTACTCGACTTCCCGTCCCCATAGCTGCTGACCTGCACGAAGTCGACGGAACAGTTGCACTCAAGTCGCCGCGAAAGGTCGCTGAGGAACATGTACGACCCTTTGAGGACGCCGATCAGCACGAGCGGTTCACCGTGGTAGACCCGGTCGATTTCGGCCGCGAGTTCGTCGCAGCGCTCCTGAAGGCGTTCTTTCGTGAAGAGGGTCCGGAGCTTTGGCAGGGCGGTCACTAGGGACATTGTGTCACGGCGTTTTTCCCTGAAGCAGGCTGTGCACCGTCGTGACCGGCCCGTCGGCCAGACCGTCGCTCGGCGTCACGCTGACCGTCACGTCCTTCGTCGGGACATAGGCGGAACCTGGAATCATATCGAGATGGCCCGCGCTCACGACGTCACGGACCACGGTCCCGAACTGCTTCCAGACGTACCGATATCTCACGATGTCGTAGTCAGGATCGTCGAGCAGTAACGGCGATGTGATCCGGGCCGATAGCGGGCCGCCTTGGACCGGTGGCTTATCGATCACGATCGTGACCGCATGGGGCGGGCGGTTGTTGTTCAGCTCCGTCGTGGACCGGACTCGGAACGGCGCCGAGACGGACAGCTGGTCGTTGATCCAGAGTTCCGTCTTCCACTCGCCGGTCGCGTTGAGGTTCACGTTATAGCGCCACCACCACGAGGACTGGCGATAGAACGGGTTGTTCCACGCCTGGTTTCCGGAGTCGTAGGCCACAGAACCGTTCGCACGTACGAAGCGGACCTTCCAGACGGAGTTGGTGGGAAGGTTCTGGACCAGGGCCCAAAAACCGACGGACCTGACGCCCGTTGCAAAAGTGCCCGTGCGGGGCAGATCGAACGGCAGCCCCGGATAGTGTTCGTAAATGCCCGGGCTGACGTTGAAATCGCGGAGGTAGAACGAGCGGGGCACCGGCCGTTGTGAGACAAACCCGCTCTGTCCAGGATTGCACGGCCCCGTGTGCGGATCGTACGCGAAACTGCTCCCGGCACCGGCCCACGACTCGAAGTGAAGGTGCGGACCGGTGCTGTTCCCGCTGCTCGCCATCAGGCCGATCTGCTGACCTGCGCGGACGGAATCGCCGACTTTGACGCCGACCGATCCCCTCTTCAAGTGCCAATACAGCGAGTAGTGGGTGTCGCTGTGATAGAGGATGACGTGGTTTCCAGGTAAGCCGTCTCCGAACGTGTTCTCGTCGAATTCGCCGTCGTTCGTCTGGACGACGGTGCCATCGAGCGGGGCGAAGACAGGTACGCCTACAGCCTTCTCTCCGAACCCTTTGATGTCGAGGTCGATCCCGAGGTGCCCGTCGTAAGTGTAGTTGCTACAGTCCCAATCTTTGAGGCCCGACGTCGGATCGAGGTCGACATAGTTGTTCGGGAACACGTCTTCTCCGAGGACTCCGCCGAAGGGATAGACGAGATAGGGGCTTTGGCTCGCGGTACCGCGGCCGGCGTGTTCCTTCCCAAAGCTTTGGACGGCTTCTTCAGCAGACCGTCGTTCGTCCGCCGTCAGGCAGTCGGCCAGTCGCGTTTCAATGGGGCCGCCACCGTGCCCTTCGGAGAAAGCGACGAGAAACGGGGCCGCGAAGAAAAGGACGGACATTGGCATTGGTCGACCCTTAAGGCGCTTTGCCCTGCAAGAGACTGTGGATCGTCGTCGTCGGCCCTTCAATGAGGCCGTCGTTAGGTGTGATCGACAAGGAAACGTCCTTGTTCGGTCTGAAACTTCCCACCGGGATCATGTCCGTTCGAGCGGCGGACCACGTGTCGCGCACGACCTTACCGTTTTGCTTCCAAACGTAGTGGTAACGGATCAAGTCGTGGTCAGGATCTGCGGCGATCTGTTGTCCGGCCACGCGGACGCAAAGCGGACCCTCGGGCGAAGGCATCGGCAGGATCGTGGCCTGAACGCCTGCAGGTGGCCTGTTCAATTGCGTGGAGAAGGAGTTCACGACCCTTAGGGGCGACGACGCCAAGATTTCTCCGTTCACACTGTACTCGACGGTCCAAGTTCCTGGAGAAGACAATGAGACGAACTGCTGATGAGCCACAGTTGCGAAGGTCGCTGAACCACCCAAGGACTGCAGATTGCTGTCGAAACCGACCGTGCCGTTGGGCCGCAAGAACCGGAGCCGATACTTCGAACTCGTCGTAATGTTCAGTAGCGTCGCGTAGACCCGGACGGTCAGTCCCGCCTTGACGAACGTTCCCCGTCGGGCGGCTTCGAATGGGGGATAGGTCTGATCGTAGCGTGACTCGTTGATCCACATGTCCAGGAGCTTTGTCGACCGGACGATGGGTTGTTGGTCCGCCCATCCGCTTGTTCCCGGGTTGCAACTCCCGGTATGCGGCTCATACGCGAACTGCGTTCCGGCGTCTGACCAAGATTCGAAGTGGAGGGAGGGCCAGTTGCAGTCTCCGCTGCTACCGACCCTAGCGATCTCTTGTCCTGCAGCGACCGTCTCACCTGCTTTGACCTTGACGCTTCCCCGTTTCAAGTGCCAGTACAAGGTGTAGTGTGTCCCCCCATGATGGAGGATCACGTAGTTCGCCGGCACGTCGTTCTGTTTGTAAGTCCGATCGAAGTATCCGTCGTCCGATTCGACCACGGTTCCCGGCAAAGGCGCGAAGACCGGCACCCCGCCTTCCATGTCAGCAAAGCTCCGGATGGCGAAATCGATCCCGCGATGTCCTTCGGCGGCCATCCGGGTGCAGTCCCAATCCTGGTTGAAGTCCTCAGACGGAGCTACGTCCACGTAGTCTGATACGAACTGGTCTTCACCGAGCACTCCGGCGGCGGGATAGACCAGATAGGGGGCGTTTTGTGCAGGCGGCACGTCGCCTAGCCGCTCTTGATAGGTTCGGACGACCGATTCGATCCTCGACCGTTCGAGTTCGGAAATGCACTTGGTCGCTGCGGGTTTCACGAAGAACACCGGGGTCGTGACCAATCCTTTGGAAAGGCCCAACGCGGTTAAGGCGGCAACGGCCGATAGCATACGTGGCAGTATAGATGAGGCTGTTGCGGTCAGCCCTTCGTCATCACGCTTTTATTTACCGGTTTACGTCTTTACTCTTGATCCAGATGGCACAAGACGTTCCCGTTTCATAGACCAGGAGACGAAGGCGGCTGACGTTCGGACGCGCCAACAAATCCTTGGCCACCGACTCGCCCAACCACGTCGCGATGTTCTCCGCCGTGGAATGGAACGGGACTTCAAGGATCTTCAACCCTTGTCCGCACAAGAACTCCCGCATCGCGGAGTCGGTCGGATCCAGCATGAAAGCATGGTCCATCCGGTCCACGATCGGTCTGACGCAGGCCGCGATGTCGCCGAAGTCGACGACCATGCCGCCTTCGTCAGGCTCGCCCGTCACCTCCACGACCATGCGGTAGGAGTGGCCATGGACGTTCCGGCACAACGGATGGTAAGGCAGGCGGTGCCCCATCTCCCACCGGAACTCCTTGGAAACGGTCACGGGCATCGCGACCATTCTAGCCGGTTACGGCTTCAACGACCGGAAGAAAGGCTCGTCGAACCGCGGGTCGAGTTTGGCGTAAAAGCTGACGACGACCTGTACTTTTGCCTTGAGCAGGGCGTGCTCGTCGACCAGGTTCCAGAAGCGGCGCTCGCCCGAAAAGAGCCCTTCGGCGAGCATGTTAAAGTCCTCCTCTTGACTGGCTGTCGAGTATTGGGTCAGGAAACCGCGCTTCGCGAGCGCCGGGTCTTCAGAGATCGAGGCCTTCCCTGCCCTCAGGGCTTCCGTGCCACCTGATCCGTACTGAAAGTCGTTGGGGACGGACGCTTTCCAGGACACCTGGTCGAGGAACGTCGGATGGTTCCGCAACAGGATGCTGCTGAACTCGTGGTGAAAACTGCCGCGCACGTAGGAATCGGTGTAGCCCAACTCCGGTCCCTGGTTCGTCAGGTAAACGGCGTCGCTCGAATTCGTGCCTCCGTAGTCCAAGCCGTAAAACTTGAGCGACTTGAGGACGTACACCTTGCGGACCTCACGACGAAGCAGACCGGTCGGATACGCGTCCATGGCCTGCCTCACAAGGGCGAGCGACCGCTCGGCTTCCTTGGCTTCCAGCGACTCGGCCTTTGCCGCGATCTCGTGGTTGGTCCACTCCCGAGGGAACATGCCCGCCTCGGTCGAGGTGAGGACGGGAACGGCCGGCGCAGGCGAAGGCGCCGCACCCCGGTCATGGACCTGGGGGGCGCCCAAAGCCGCGACGGCGAGGGCCAAGGCCGAGACTGTCATGAAAGACCTATTCCGCATTTTCGCGGGCGATTACCGATTTCAAGTGCAAAGACGCCGGATATCGGGAGGGCGTCACTCCCACTCTATGGTAGCAGGGGGCTTGCTCGTCAGATCGTACAGGACGCGGTTCACCCCGTCCACTTCATTGACGATCCTGTTGCACACGTGCTCCAGGAACTCGAAATCGAAGGGACAAGCACGGGCGGTCATCGCGTCCTCGCTACTGACGGCCCGCAGGACGATGGGGTTCTCATAGGTCCTCTCGTCGCCCATGACGCCGACGCTCCGGACGTCCAGGAGGGCCGCGTACGATTGCCAGACGCCTTTGTCCAGCCCTCTGGCCCTGAGTTCGGACCGAAAGATCCAGTCGGCGTCCTGCGTCGTCTTGACGCGTTCCGGCGTGACCTCACCTAGGATCCGTACGGCGAGCCCGGGCCCCGGGAACGGCTCCCGGTCGACGACGTCGTCGGGCAGGCCCAACTTCCGTCCGACGTCCCGGACCTCGTCCTTGAACAGCCAGCGGAGCGGCTCGATGACTTTCATCTTCATCCAGTCCGGCAACCCTCCGACGTTGTGGTGGGTCTTGATCTTCGCCGCCGTGGGCGAACCGGACTCGATGACGTCGGGGTACAGCGTCCCTTGTGCAAGCCACTGGCAGCCCTTGAGTTCTTCGGCGTGCTCCTCGAAGCACCTCACGAACTCGCTGCCGATGGCCTTGCGCTTCTCTTCGGGGTCGGTGACTCCGGACAAACGGGAGAAGAAGCGGTCGGCGGCACGGATCACCACAAGCCTGGGATGGAAGGCCCGGCTGAAGGTCTCTACGACCTGCTCGGCCTCGCCTTTGCGGAGCAGCCCGTGGTCCACGAAGACGCAGACCGCCCGGTCGCCGACCGCCCTGGTCAATAGGGCGGCCATGACGCTCGAATCGACGCCGCCCGAGACCGCGCAGAGCACCTGTTCGTCGCCGACCTGCGCCCGGATCCGCTCGGTTTCTTCCTGGATGAAGTTTTCGCTGTTCCAGTCCTGCTTCAGTCCGGCCTGCTCTTTGACGAACCGTTCGAGGACGAGTTTCCCGCCTGGCGTGTGACTGACTTCCGGATGGAACTGGACGCCGAACCGCCGGCCGAGGCGGTCTTCGATGGACGCGAAGGGGCAGGTCTCCGTTTCGGACGTCTTGACGAACCCTGGAGGGGCTTCGACGACCTGGTCGCCGTGACTCATCCAGACTTGGTCGCTCGACAGGCCGTCGACGATCGATCCCTGCACGATCCCTGTCAAGTGTCGGCGCCCGTACTCTTTCTCGGTGGCTTTGACGACCTTGCCTCCCAGCCTGTGGGCCATGAGCTGTTGGCCGTAGCAGATTCCAAGGACGGGGATCCCTTCGATCAGGCCGAAGTCCAGGTCAGGGGCACCGGGTTCGAGGACGGACTTCGGTCCTCCGGAGAGGATGACGGCGTCCGGACGGTGCTCGGCGATCTTCTCGGCCGCCTTGGTCCACGGCACCATCTCGGAGTAGTGGCCGATCTCCCGCACCCGTCTTACGATCAGTTGGGTGTACTGACCGCCGAAGTCGATCACCAGGACGAGGGCGTGCCTCATGAAGAAGCGCTGAGTTTAGCCTACGAGGGGGATTGGGTCCCTGGTACCGGGCGTCCAGCCTCCGGGGTACATTCTCGGCCCCAGGCGCTCCCGTCGTCTAGCGGTTCAGGACATCGCCCTCTCACGGCGAAGATCGCGGGTTCGAATCCCGTCGGGAGTACCA
>JAFDWQ010000011.1 GCA_018268395.1 Armatimonadota bacterium
ACTTTCAAACTGACCCACTACCGACTATCAGGCTACAGTCTACCTTGGAAAACCGTCTTGGCGATCTCGTCCGCACTTCAAAGGCACGATCTGCATGAAAGGGCACAATTGTGGATGAGTGAGCAATTAACGATCACCCCATCCGTTTGGACGATGTTGGAATATTTGCGTATCACGACAGATGCTCGTGAACGGTTCTCATTGCCAAGACTGCTGTCGCTCTTAGGAACGGTGCCCGATGAGGAGAGGCGCTTCGCACCACTGCTTGTCACAATGCTTGAGGGCAGGACATCTCATGGACCTTCTGATCGGCCCATTGAGAGAATGTTCCAATACTTGTGCAAACTCGTACTTGGGGACTCCAGCATCTGGCATTCAAAGGATGATTTGGCACAGCCGACCATTGACCAACATTTCGTCAGTCCCGATGCAGACGTGATGTATTTTGCGTTTCGACTCTGGCCGGAACCGATAGATCATGAGACTTTAGTTGCAGTTGGAACAGCCCTGGGTTCAGCCTTTTACATTGATCGTGGCCAATATCCTTCGGTTACAGAGCATCGAGTGGATGGTTAAGAAGGTGGGAGGGTTTACCGACACGCTGAAGCGACGAAAATGCGCTCCTATACGCGTTCCTCAAGGACCGCGTGAAAACGGTACCGGCATCCGGTCATCTTGGGCACACTTCGGTATTCTTTGCAAAGGAGCTTCCATGGGTGTGCGTTCCTCCAGGGTTTTGTTTTTTGGCCTTCTTATCGGGTTCGCGTGTGCGCCTTCTGGCGATGGGGCCTTCATCGGAACGTGGAGGAACGACCCAAGCCTTGCCAGTCCGCCGTACAAAGACGGCGAATATCGGTTGCAGGATCGATTGGTCGTATCGGCCGATCACACGTTCCGTTGGGAACCGACGGGTCTCGTCGGTCGCTGGCAAGTGAGCGGCTCGGAGATGCAATGCCGTCTGGACGCGCCCTTTCCCCCACTGACAATGTTGTCCGGCGACGAAACGAAGTTCTCCCTGTCGTTAAAGGACGATCGGTTGGTCTGGAAGGCCGTCGGCGCCCGCGTCGACCCGAAGCCTGTCTATGTCTATGTCAGGCAACGCTAAGGGCGTATCGGCGATAGGAAGCCAGACTCCGATGTGTGCCTAGTCTAAGGGCGACCGCATCCGGGGTGGCCGGGGTGAACGGGATGGACCGTGCCCGTTGCACCCCGGTTCCGAAGGAACGTCTTCTGGCGAGGTCTTGCAGACAAGGACAGAAACGCTCGCCCGGTCCACGAGCCACGCCGAGGGCAGAAAGGAGCGTTTTGTCCTTGCCGCCCGCCGTCGAATCCGTGAGCCACGGCCCCTTCTTCAGAGGAGCTGCTTGAACTCGTCGACCGTCAGGCCCGCGCCGATGACGATCGCGCCCATCGTGTACTGGTCGATAGGGTTGTGGCGTGGAACGGTGACGACGCGCGAGCCGTTCGTCATGACGATGTGCTTGCCCTGGCGGACGACCCAGAACCCCGCTTTTTCTAGTCCTCTGACGGCCGCCAAGTGGTGGATGCCGGGAAGCCTAGGCAACCTTGTCGTCCACAGTGACCGTCTCCTCGACGGAGCCGTCCTCTCCGTGAAGCTCGGCCACGACCGACAGGTATTCCCGGATCGCGGCCTTGATCGCGTCCAAGGCTTGCTCGCGGGTCGCGCCCTGTGACGCGCAACCGGGCAGTGCCGGCACCCAGACGGCCCAGCCCTGATCGGATTCTTTCAACCTGACGCTGAAGGTCACGGATGCATTATACGGCGGCGGGCGAAGTGAAGGCGGATGACACGTTCGGTCCGACCGCACGTGGGTCCGACGACGCACCGCTGATCGCCGGGAGGTCCCTCCCACGGCAAGCCGGGGCAGGCGGCTTCGCTCGGGATGACGTCGTTGGGCGACGGCCCTCTCACATCGGTTCACGTCATCCCGACCGACCGCAGGGAGCGGAGGGATCTCCCCTTCCGAACTACCCGAACCACTCGAACTTTCGAACTCGCTTCCATTCCCGGAGGTCCCTCGACTACGCTCGGGATGACGTGTTTGAGGGGGCGGGCGCTCCGACATCGTTTCACGTCATCCCGACCGACCGGAGGGAGCGGAGGGACCTCCCCTTCCGGGCTTCCGGACAAACCCGAACCCCCGAACTTCCGAACCCCCCCCGAAAAACGCCGAAACGTAGACACCTGACTCCATTTCGAACCTAAGGTACGGAAATCAGGTCGTCACGGGAGCGATTTTCCAGGCCTGGTGTGCTTCTCACCTCATGCGGAAAATGATTTTCCAGGCCTGGTGCGCTTCTCACCTCATGCGGAAAATGATTTTCCAGGCCTGGTGCGCTTCTCACCTCATGCGGAAAATGGTTTTCCAGGCCTGGTGCGCTCCTCACCTCATGCGGAAAATGATTTTCCAGGCCTGGTGAGCTTCTCACCGCATGCGGAAAATGATCTTCCAGGCCTGGTGAGCTCCTCACCGCATGCCTTTTGCTCCTCCCTGGACGGGATCCGGGGCTCGGGCGGCCTGTCGATTTGCCCCCTCCGCCCTGCGGGCACCTCCCCCAGAAGGGGCACGATCATCCCCGTCTAGGGGAGGACCCCGGAGACACGATCACCCCCGACCAGAGAAGGATCCCGGAGGCGCGATCCTCCCCGACCACGGAGGGGTCCCAAAGAGCGGCCCCCTCCGCCCTGCGGGCACCTCCCCCAGAAGGGGCACGATCATCCCCGTCTAGGGGAGGACCCCGGAGACACGATCATCCCCGTCTTGGGGAGGAGCTCAGACCTTGCGCCACATCGCGAGCAGGCCGATGAGGGCGAGGGTCGCGAGGGAGCCGCCGATCCAGAACGGGGCGCGGTGGTCGACGCGGTCCCAGGTGACGCCCGCCACGAGGCTGCCCGCCAGGACCGCGAAGCCGTTCGCCATCGCATAGACCCCCATCGCGGTGCCGCGGTTCTCCGGCTCCGAGGCGTCCTTCACCCAGGCGCGGGAGACGCCGTCGCACGCGCCGTTGTAGATCCCATAGAGCGCCATCAACGGCCAGACGCCTGCGAGCGGGGTCGCGGCGAAGCCGAAATACGTGAGGGCGTAGACCGCCCACCCGATCGCGAGGACGGTCTTGCGGCCGACCTTGTCCGAGAGGTGGCCGAGAGGGAAGGCGGAGACCGAATAGACGGCGTTGAAGACGACGTACGAGAGCACGACGAGGCTGTCGCTCAGGCCGAGGTCCTTGGCCCGGAGCAGTAAAAACATGTCGGCGCTGTTGGCGAGGCCGAACACGATCGAGACGGCGAGCACGCGATAGAACTTTGGCGAGAGCTGAGGACGCACCGCGCTCGCGACGACGGGGGTTTCGGGCTCTTCGGGCCGGGCGGCAGGGTGTTTGTCGCGGAGCTGGAAGGTCAGCCAGACTGCGACGATCCCAGGCAGCAGCGTCCCGAGGAAAACGAGCCGGTACTGGCCGGGCAACATCCAAAGCAGCACGCAACCCGTGAGGCTGCCGACGACCGCGCCCGCCGCGTCCATCGCTCGGTGGAACCCGAACGCCCGGCCTGCGATCCCCGGCTCGACGGCGTCCGCGAGCAAAGCGTCGCGAGGCGAATAGCGGACGCCCTTACCGAAGCGGTCGACGATCCGCAGCAGCGCGACGAGCGGCCAACTGAAGGCGAGCGCGGTCAAGGGTTTCGAAACGGCCGTCATCGCGTAGCCGATGCGCACGAACGGCACCCGCGTCCCGAGTTTGTCGCTGAGGTGGCCGCTCCAGCCTTTGACGAAGTTGAGGACGATGTTGGCCGCGCCTTCCATGCCGGCGAGCACCGCGGCGGGGGCTTTGAGCGGGCCGGTGACGTAGAGCGGGATGACGGGGTAGACCATCTCCGAGGCGACGTCGGCCCAGAAGCTGACCCAGGCCATGATCCGGACAGGCCTTGGAAACTTGCCCTTGTCGTGGTCCGGTCCGGCCATGTCGTTCGCGTCCATCTTAACCCGTTCCGGGCGCCCGAACGCCGTCGCTCAAGAAGCCCGGGCCGCCCGGAGCCGGTCGATCGTGACGGCGGTGACGATGATGACGCCGGTGGCGATCTCTTGCACCCATTGAGGAAGGCCGATCTGGTTGGACCCGGCGCGGATCGTGGTCATGATGAGGGCGCCGACGAGCGAACCCGCGACCGAGCCTTGTCCTCCAGTCAACGAGGCTCCGCCGATGACGACGGCGGCGATGACGTCGAGCTCGAGGCCCTGGGCGACGGTCGGGTCGCCGAGCGTCAGGCGGGAGAACATCATGAGACCGCCGAGGCCGATGAAGAAGCCGCCGATCAGGAAGACGGCGAGCATGTTCCGCTTGACGGGGACGCCTGCGAGGTAGGCGGCGTCTTCGTTGGACCCGCAGGCGACGACGTTGCGTCCGAAGACGGAGCCTTTGAGCAGCCAGGTCGCGGCGACGGCCATCGCGAGCAAGAGCCAGACGCCGGGAGGGAAGAGCTTCCACTTCTGCTCCGGCTCGAGGGTGGCCAGGACGTCCTTGAGCCAAGGCGGGCACTTGTCGACGTCGATCTTCTGTTCGTTCCCGAGCCCTTTCGCGAGCCCTCGGACGACGGACATCGATGCTAGCGTCGCGATGAACGGGCTGACGCGCAGGCCCGTCACCATCAGGCCGTTCACCGCCCCGCACGCGCACCCGGCCAAGATCCCGACCAAGGACGCGGTGACGCCGTCGGCGTGGTGGACCTGGATCATCCACGCGATGACGACGCTGACGAACGCGACGACGCTTCCGACGGAGAGGTCGATCGCCCCGCGGACGATGATGTAGGTCATGCCGATCGCGGCGAACCCGACGATCGCGGTCTGGCGCGCGATGGTCTCGATATTGGCCTGAGTGGGGAAGCTGTTCGGTAGCTTCCAGGCGAACGCCGCGAACAAGAGCGCCCAGGCTGCGACCAAGACGAAGAAGCTGGCGTACGCTTTCATGGCCGCCGGCACCGGATCCGGTCGTCGGAGCGGAGCATCAGATCTTCGGCGGGTTCAAGACCTTCTTGACCTCTTCGGTCTCCATGTTCGCTTTGGTCGCCAAGGTCGCTCCGGTGTCGATCCGGGCCTCGACCTTCTCGCCGCGGATCTGCTTGACGATCGACTCGACGGCGAGTTTGCCCATGTTGAAGGGGTTCTGGACGACGAGGCCGTCGATCTCGCCCGCGGCGAGCCCGTCGACGAGCTTGGGCGAGGAGTCGAAGCCGTAGAACTTGACCTTGCCCGCGAGCTTGGCGTCCTGGAGGGCGCGGAGCATGCCGAAAGTGGAAGATTCGTTCGGGCAGAAGATCCCGGCGACGGCGAGGTTGCCGTCCGGGCCTTTGAACCGGTTGAGGAGGTTTTCGGCCGCCTTTTGGGCCGTCTCGACGCTGGCTCCTGCGAACTGGTTCTCGCTGACGATCTCCAAGCCGCCGGCCTTCGCCGCTTCGATGAAGCCGGTCTCGCGCTCGGTCGTGCTCGCCGAGCCGGACTGATAGCGCAGGACGATGACTTTGCCGCCTTTACCGATGGCGGCGACCATCGCTTCGCCGGCCGTCGAGCCGCCTTTCTTGTTGTCGGTGGCGACGAAGCTGACGGTCCCGGTGGCGTCGGCAAGGGCCGAGTCGAAGATCAAGACAGGGATCTTGGCCTTCAGCGCGCTGTCGACGGGCGTCCGCAGGGCTTTGTCGTCCAACGGGGCGAGGCAGATGCCGTCGACCTTCGCGGTGATCTGGTCTTCGACGACTTGGATCTGGGCGTCGCGGTCGTCTTCCTTGAGGGGCCCTTTCCAGATCAGTTCGACGCCTTGGGCCTTGGCGGCCTCGTCGGCGCCCGCATGGACGGACTTCCAGAATTCGTGGGCGGTGCCTTTCGGGATCATCGCGATCTTCAGGCTTCCGCCTCCCGACGGCCCCTTGGGTCCGGACGTCGTCGATCCGGACGTGGTGCCTGTGCTCCCCGACGTGCCGGTGGTCTGCCCAGGGCCTCCATTGTCGGGAGGGTTGCATCCGGCCGCCACGACGGCGAGGCCGGTCAGTGCAAGGTGCCACAGCTTCATCGAGGGCTTTTTACCATCGGGCCCGCACGGATTGCGCGGTGCGCGTAGCGGTATCCTGACCGACCGATGGCAGAAGTGGACATCAACCTGACGGCACGGGGCGAGCAGGTCGTCCAGCCTTGGATCTGGAGGCTGTGCAAGGAGTTCGACTGCAAGGTCTCGATCACCAAGGCCAACGTCGACACCGATTTCGGTTGGATCCAAGTCAGACTGAGCGGCTCGGTCGAGGAGATCCAGCGGGCCACGGCCTGGCTGATGACGACGGGCCTGCACGTGGACGCGCTACAAAGGTCGGTCGGGGCCAACGCGTGACGGCCGAGCCCGACCTGTTCGGGCCGTATCTGCCCGAAGACTTTGACGCGTTCTGGGACGACGTGACGGCCGAAGCCGTGTCCGCCCCGATGGACTACAAGCGGTCGGGTACGAACGACTATCTCAAGTCCGGTTTCCGGGTCGAATCGCTCACGTTCCGCGGCATCGACGGCGGCACCCGGCACGGCTGGATCGCGTTCCCGGTGGACGCGCTCCGACTACCCGGATTCCTTTGGGTGCCCCCCTATGGCCGTTGGTCGATGATGCCCGACCAATACGGCACCCGCGACGGCATGGTCAGCCTCAGTTTCAATTTCTTCGGAGAAAGCGCGTTCCATAAGGAGGACTACGTTCCGTCCCGGGGCTACTTCGCCGACGGCGCGGGTTCGCGCGACACCTGGGTGTTCAAACGCATGTACCAGGACGCGGTCATCGCCTTGCGCGTCCTTCAATCGCAGTCCGAGGCCGATGAAGACCGCTTGGGCGCCATGGGCCTGAGCCAGGGAGGAGGGATCGCGCTTTGGCTCGGAGCCTGGTGCCGACAGGTCAAGACGGTCGTGGGTGATTTTCCGTTCCTCTCGGCGATGCGTTGGGTGCTCTCTCAGAGGGTCCATCGCTACCCGCTCAAGGAACTCGTGGAGTTTACGGACACGCTTCCCTTGGGCCGAGAGCAGATCGGCCACGTCCTCAGCTACTTCGATACCGTCAACCATGCCACGCGCTGTCGCGTCCCGACGCTGGTCACCCTCGGAACGAAGGACCCTGCCGTCCGGTCCGAACAGGTCCGCGCGGTCTTTGACGCCTTACCCGGCCCGAAGGAACTCGCCGAGATCGATTACGGCCATGACTGGCACCCGAGCATGGTCGGACGCAATCGGGACTGGCTTTTGAAGCACCTCGGCTAGGAAGCTTGTTTCCGACTTTTCCTCTTGTCCGGCTTGGGCTTCAGAGGGATCGTGCCTTTCGGCAACATCGGATGGGTCAGTTCGGGGGTGAACGTGGGCTCTTCCGTCGCCGGATAGACGTCGCGATGGCCGGGACGAAGGCCGCCGGAACGGTCCGGGATCGGCCAGGATTTGGGATCCTGACCGTCACGCTCCTGGTTCATACGGTCCCGCCCTGGGCCGAGAACAGAAAAACCGTCCGAGCCCCTGTCGGCCGCACCTCGTCCTGGGACGGGGACGACATGTCGTCGATCAACGCCCGAAGGTGCTTCACCTGGTCTTGCACCTCGGCCAAACGGACTCTGACTGCGCGCCGGACGTTCTCGTCTTGCGACGAGAAGAGAAGCTTCAGGACAGAGTGTCCTAGCCGAAGCTGGGCGTCCAGCGCGTCACGTAGGTTCTCGACATAAAGCTGTTTCACCTTGTCCACAGTCATGGTGGTCCTTCCGCAACGATTCAACGATACGCGGCGGAAGGGCGGGCGAAGAGAGCGGTCCGAGACGATAAGAACGCCGCTAAAAGCCGCGGAGGCCGGACTGGGCGATCTCGATCGCCCGTAACGAAGCTTGTGCCTTGCGGACACATTCGCGCCACTCCGAACCCGGATCGGAATCGAACACGATCCCTGCGCCCGCCTGTACGTACGCGGTGCCGTCCTTGATCAAGACCGTACGGATGGCGATCGCAAGGTCGACGTCCCCATTGACGCTGAAGTAGCCGACCGCACCGGCGTACAGACCGCGGCGCGTCGGTTCGAGTTCGTCGATGATCTGCATCGCCCGGACCTTTTGCGCCCCGCTCACCGTTCCGGCCGGAAAGGTCGCCCGCACCAGGTCGACCCCGTCGAGCCCTTCGGCGAGGCGTCCTTCGACCGAACTCACGATGTGCATCACGTGGCTGTACCGTTCGACGACCATCAAATCGCGCACGTGGACCGATCCCGTCTCGCTGACCCTTCCGAGGTCGTTGCGGCCCAGGTCGACGAGCATGATGTGCTCCGCACGCTCTTTCTCGTCGGCCAAAAGCTCGGAGGCGAGGGCATCGTCCTCGACCTGCGTCGCGCCCCTGGCCCTCGTGCCCGCGATCGGCCGGACGCGGGCCTCGCGCCCGACGAGGCTGACCAGCAGTTCGGGGGAAGCGCCGACGACGTCGAAGTCCCCGAACCGTAACAGATACATGTAAGGCGAAGGGTTGACCGACCGCAACGCCCGGTACACGTTGACCGCATGGGCGTCGACCTTTGTCGCGAAGCGGACGGACGGGACGACCTGGATACAGTCCCCCGCCGCGACGTACCCGATGATTTTCGAAACGGCCGCTTCGTAGTCGCCTTGAGTCCGGTTCGCCAGCACCGGACCGGGACCCGAAGCGCCCTTCGGGAGGTCGGGCAAGGGCCCTGAAAGGCGATCGACGATCCGCTCGATCTCCGTCTCGGCTTGGGACCGGCCTTGTGCCGTCCCGTCGCAGAGCGAGACCACGACGATCCGGTTCTTCACGTGGTCGAAGGCGACGACCGTCTCGACGACCATGAACGCCACGTCGTCTAGCCCTAAATCGTCGGCCGGAGGCTCTGGCAGACGTTCGAGCGACCGGACGAAGTCATAAGCGATCATGCCGACAGCGCCACCGACGAACTTGGGGAGGCCCTCCCATGATTCGGGATCGAGCCGGGGGAGGTTGCGGACTTCGGCGAGCCGCTCCGCCCCTCCACGGATCATCGCTTTCGGCCGGACGCCGATGAAGCTGTACCGGGCGAGCTGCTCGCCTCCGGTGACGCTTTCCAGGAGGAAACTGACGGGCTCGTCGTGGGCGAGCTTCCAATAGGCGGACAGCGGCGTGTCGAAGTCCGCCAATACTTCGCGCCACACGGGAACGGCTGCGTTCGGGCGGGGCGCTTCTTCGGGCATGGGTGACCGAGTTTAGCCGAGGCGCCCGGTCACGGGAAGGCGCTTGAAGGATGGGAGAATAGGAGGGTGGGAGGATTGAAAGCGCGGTGGGCCGGCATCCAGGACCAAGTGGCCTCGGCGTGCGCCTCGGTCGGACGCGATCCGGCAGACGTCACGGTCATCGCCGTGAGCAAGACCGTGCCCCTGGCGCTCGTCGAAGAAGCCTATGGGCTTGGCGTCAGAGAATTCGGCGAAAGCCGCCTCCAAGAAGCCGGCCCCAAAATCTTAGCGATGCCGGATGACTCGGTCTGGCACTTTGTCGGAAAACTTCAATCGAACAAAGCCAAAAAGGCCGCAGGACTTTTCGACGTGGTCCACACGGTGGAAAGCGAGAAACAGGTCCAAGAGCTGGAAAAAGCCGGTCGAAAGGTCCATGCCTTGATCGAAGTCAACGTCGCACGGGAACCGCAAAAAGCCGGCGTTTTCCCTGAGGATATTGACAGCATGGTCCGGTGTCTGTCATCCTGTGGGAACGTTCGTTATCGGGGCCTCATGACCATCGGGCCAGTCGTCCCCGACCCCGGACTGAGCCGCCCGGTCTTTCGGACGCTCGCCGAACTCGGCAAGCGCCACGGGGCCGAATGGTTGAGTATGGGGATGAGCGCCGACTTCGACGTGGCGATCCAGGAAGGAGCCACCCACGTCAGGATCGGTACGGCGCTCTTTGGCGGACGGACCTGATCCACGGACGGAGATACAGAAGCATCATGGAAGAAGCAGTCGCACGACCGGGCCTCTTTTCGCGCCTAGCCGGCATCGTCAACCGCAACCACGACGACTACGAAGAGGATTTCGACGCGCCCGCCGGGGCGCCTTTGCGCGTCCACTCGGCGCACAGGTACAGCATCACCGTGAGACGGCAGATCTCGTCGTTCCAGGACGCGGTCGCTGCGGCGGACGGCTTAAAGCGCGGCGAGCAACAGATCCTGAACCTGTCGATGGCGTCGATGGAACTTCGGGAGAAGATCAAGGACTTCATGTGCGGCGTCAATTACGCGGCCGAGGGGTCTTGGGAGGAACTGGGCGACAACGTCTTCCTTCTGGCACCTGCCTCCGCGTTCGTCGAAGTCGCCCCTGCTACGCCGCGCGGGCACGAAAAGAACTGAGCATCTCCTCAAGTGGAGTGATCCCGTCCCTGCCGTCTGAGGGTTTTCCGGCAGGGCGGGGTCATTGCACCGTCCTAACGCGACGTGACATGGACGGTCTTTTCGCGCGTGTAGACCGCAAGGCCGGGTTGCGACCCCTTCGGCCGACGGACGTAGCGCTTCTGCGTGTAATCGACCGACACGTAGGACGAGTGTTTCGACGACGAGTGGTCCACGGCGACCTTGGCCGCGAACTCGATGTCCGCGCGTTGGACCTTGTCCGGCCTGTTGTCCGTACACAGGACGACGTGGGCCGAAGGAGCCCCTCGGACGTGGAACCAAAGGTCGGCAGGCTTCGCGACCTTCGTGGTCAGATAATCGTTCGAGGTCGCGTTCTCGCCATAAAGGACGCGCCATCCGCCCGGTGACAGAAGTTCGCGGACGGCGTGACCTTCGAAAGGACGGTCTTCTTTGCGGACCGCCGTGCCCGGACGCTGGAGCCAGCGTCTCCGGGCGGCCGCTTCCCGGACCGCATCGAGGTCCTTCGCGTCGTCCGCGGACTCCAATGCCGCCAGCGACGAGAGCAAGGCCTCTCGGTCCTCGGTGAGACGGTCGTTCTGGCCACGCAGTTCGTCGGCGCGGGACTTGGCCTTCTTCGCCTTGGAGAAGTAACGCTCGGCGTTCTCAAGGGCCGACGCGTCCGGTTTCAGCGGCACCGCCACCTCTTGGCCGTCGTAGTCCCACGCGTCCAAGATCCGGGCGCCTTCCGGGATCGAGGACTGATATGCGAGGATGAGCTCGCCATAAAGTTGGAGCCGCCGAGCGTTCCGGGCCGCGTCGAGGGCTTCGGCCAAGTCGCGTAATGCGACGTCCCGCGCAAGCAGCACACGTTCGAGCTGTGAACGAAGCCCCGCTTGCTCCGAACGGAACCGGGCCTCCGCTATCGCGCTTTCGAAGTGCTGTTCGAGGGCTTGACCGATCGAAGCCCGTGAAACGCCGTCCAAGCCTAACGCCGCCACGTCGACCGGGTACGCGCCGGATCCTGGGACGAACGTCGCACCGGGCGACGTCCCCTGCCAGACGGCGTCGACGGCGGTCGCGTCGCCGCCCGCTGCCAGGAGTTTCCGCAAGAACGGGGATGATCCGTCTCCGTCCGGAACCGGGGGAAGCGCATATTCTCCGCCCGGCAAGACAGGCCTGACGGACCGGGCCGGGCCGATGAACTCGGCAGCGGCCACGGCCCGTCCTCGGCCGTCGACGAGGACGATGTTGCCGTGCCGGCCCGTGGCTTCCACCATCAGTCGGTACGATTCCGTTTCCGTCCGGAACGCGAACTCGACCACACGGTCGCGGCCGATCTGGCGTACTGAAGTCAACTCCGATCCGTGGAGCCGCTTCCGGATTTCGGTCGCCAAGGAAGGAGCGTCCTTCGGGAATTCGGGCCGCCTCGTCGCCGGATAGATCCGAGCGAACTCGCGGTCGACGCTGGCGACGACCCACCTCTCCCCGCCGTCATAGAAGCCGAGGACAAGGGTCCGCGCGTCCGGTTGCGCCGCTCGTTCCAGCTTCGATCCGACGAAGACTTGGAGCTCGGAGACGACCGCCGCCGTCGACAGGCTGTCGAAAGGGATCTTCACGCTCGCCAGGATCATATCCGTTGGACTAGAATCGCCTTTGTGCCCCGAGCGGTCGTCTGGTACGGCGTCTATTGCGTCCTTCAAGCGGTCTTAAACCTGGTGTGGTTCGGGCTGGCGGTCTGGTTGGTCGTCAAGAACAAGGAGGTCGCGAACGAGTACTTTCCCGCCGGGTTCTTTCTAGCGGGCGGGCTGTTCCTGATGCCGACGACGCTCTTTGTCGGTGTGGGGAACGTGTGGCTGATGTTCCGGCCTCGGACGAAGAAAGCGTGGTCGATGCACATGGGGAACCTCGCCGTCGGTGCGGGCACCTGCGTCTTGACGCCACTCGCCTTGCCCTTGCTCTTCGCCTGGTTCCGTCCGGCCGTGCGAGAATGGTACGGGTCGTGACCGTCAGGCCTTGGCGCCGCAGAGCCGGCACATGGTGAGGGTCATCCGCTCGACCGTGTCGCCTGCCGAGTAACTGGGCAGGGCGCCCTTGAGCATGGCGTCTGCAGCGGTGATCTCTCCGATGCAGCCCGAAATCTGGTGCAAGGAGAGCCTCTTCGCTGCTCCGACGATCTTCCGTTGGCGCCAATCGGGCTCGTTGCCGAGCCGTTTTTCCGGCAGCCAACGTTCGACGTGAGCGTCCGGATGGACGGGGTTGGTACCCGAGTCCAAGCAGAACCGCGCTTGCCAAAGCGCCCGGAACTGACTGACAAGGACAGGGAACACTCGTTGTATGGCCATGCTGCTCGCGTCGGGGGAGCGGCCGAAAAGGAGCCGGACCTGGGTCACGGCCGTGGCCGCGTCGCCTGCGACGACGGCGTCCACGAGTTTGAAAGCGTTGTATTCGAGGTCGGGCGTGACCGCCGCTTTCACGTCTGCTTCCCGGACCTCCGGTGATTCTCCTGCGAAAAGGGCCGCCTTTTCGGCCTCAGCGATGGCCGAGCCAGGCTTGTTGCCGACCATTTGGGCCAGCGTGTTGGCCGCCTTTTCAGAGATCGTCTTATCGTGCTTGGCCACTGCTTCACGGATCAGGACGAGCGTACGTGAGGGATCTTCGTTGAAGACGTAGGATTTGCCTCCGGCGAGGTCGACGATCTTGGCCCAGACGTCTGCGGATTTGCGCAGCCTTTGCTGACGGTCGTCGTCTCCACTGTCCTCGTCATGGACGAGGACCAGCAGCGACGTCTCAGGCAGGGCCGCCAAGAGTCGTACGACGCTATGGTTCTTACCGATGCTCTCGTCGGTCCGCTTAGCGACGTCGTACCGACCGATCGAGCGGACGATGACGGTCCGACGTTCGGAAAAGAACGGAACGGTCGCGGCCAGCCCGCACCATTCGGACGGGTCTTTCGCGTCGGCCTGGAACTGTTCGGTCTCTGAAGGATCGATCCCCTCGCTCGAAGTCAGTTCTTCCAAGGCCGAAGCGCGGGAAACCGGGTCGTCTCCGGAGATCAGCACGACGCGACGCTGCAACGCGGACGCCGTTTCGAACCGGGCCGCCATTACCGGCCCCCCTTCGTGGACTTCGCCGACCGGAGGTCCTTCAAGAGACGTTTGATCGTCTCTCGCTCATCGACGGTCATGGCGGCAGGGCCGAACGCGGCTTTGTCCAGGGCCGCGACGACCGCCTTCAGTTCCTCGTGACCGGTTTCGAACCTCGGTGCGGCGATGTCCGCATATTCCTTGACCGTCATGCTGAAGCGTCGGTTGACCCCCGTCTTCGACCGGACGGTCCGGTCGAACTCACGTTGAAGCGGAGCGACTTCGGACTTACCTGCCGCTACCGTCCGAGCGGCGACGAACGCCTTGATCTGGGGCAGGAGCAGGACGACGATGCCGATCGTGCTCGCGAGCGCGACCACGAAGACCACGTTCCTCCAGAACGTCCCACCGTCGTTCCCGGTGTTGGACTCGTCGTCGTCGGCAGCGATCGCACCCTCCGTCGGGTCGAACGGCACCCACCCTCGTCCTTCGAAGTACACCTCGGCCCAGGCATGGGCGTCCTTCTGCCTGACCGTGTAGAAACCTTGCTCGTCCTTCTTCATGTCCTGGACGACGTAGCCGACCGTATAGCGGGCCGGCAGTCCGACGGCGCGGGCGCAGACGACCATCGATGTCGCGAAGAGGTCGCAGTACCCGACCCTGCTCGAAAAGAGGAAATGCTCGGACGGGTCGGACCCGCTCGGCACGGGCGGCGACTTGAGGCTGTATTTGGCCGCCGACGCGATCGCGGCCTTGATCCTCTCGGCCTTGTCGTAGTCCGAGCCTGCGTTCGCGGTCGCTGCGAGGGCGAAACTGACCACCGACGAAGGGATGCGACGGTCATCCAAGAAGTAGCTTTCGATGGGCCGCAGATCGGCCGGCATCCTCGCCGAACCCGGTTCGGCCGCAGCCTTCGGTCGAAGATAAGTGACGTCGACCGACTGCCCCGTCTGGAGTTCCGTCCGCCGCAAGGCGAGGCCGGACAGAGAGAACGTGTAACCCGCGGGCGCCGAGTCTTGAATCTGTGCGACGGAACCGGGTGTCCCGATCGCAGGGACACGGCGGAACGCGGCGAGGACCGTCAATCGGGCCGGTTCAGGATCCGGGAACGGTTCGAGCGGTGCACCTTTGAGCCAACCCGTGGCGAGGGTCGGCGACCCGTCGTCGGGGGGAGTGACGACGATCGGGCCTGACGAAAGAACGGACTGCACGTCCGTCGAACGGAGCCGCGACCAGCCCGCCTTGTTGTAGAACACGTAGAACCCCGTGCGGAGGTACACGTCGTTGCTGACCTTGACTTTGAACAACGGGGTGGGATCGCTGTCGATCCGTCCACGGCCGACCGGCATCTCCGCATTGTCCTGGTTCGACGCGGCCGCAGCCGCCGACGGTGCCGAAGGGAGGCTGACCTTGACCGCTCCCGATACCTGCTGGACCGACATACGGAGCAACGGAGCACCAAGGAGACTGACGAGGACGATCACGGCCGCCGATGCGAACGCCCACTCCGGCCCAGCCATCCAGCGCCAGGAGTCCCGTTCGAGCAGGACGGGGTCGTCGACGCCGGCGAGTTGGGCCCTCCGGACCATGGCACGGCGATGGATTCGAGCGTAGAGAAGGCTCGAACAGACCAAGAACAGGAAGAACAGGACGGTGGCCGGCGGATAGCTGTCGAACGTGCCGACAAGGGCGAACAACGACAGGCACGGTAAGTTCAAAAAGAGCAACGTCTGGTCGCGCCACGAGACGAACCCGCAGAAGAGGATCATCCAGGACAGCCAGGCTCCCGCGAAGATCGCGAACGGGACGCCCTCTTCCGGAAGCAACCGATTGAGCGGTTGCGTTCCGAGCGCCGAAGCGACGACGAAAAAGCTCCATAGATAGCTGTCGGCGTTAGCCGCCTTCTTGTCCTTGACCGCCCTCGAAACGAAGTACCCGGCCAGAAGCGAGACGATCGAGCCGACGGAAAGGAACTGGGCCAGCAAAGGCTTACCGAGGCTTTGGCCGAGCGCGAACAACGATGTCGCGCACGACACGATGACCAGGAAATGGTCGAGGAACGTCGTCTCGCTCGGTTTCTTCACTTGACCGCCTCGACCTTCGGCATCATTTGGACTTCGGCCCCCGCCGTTTCCAGTGCGGCGATGTAGGCAGGGTCGGCCGCCGACAAGGCTTTCGACGCCGGGTCGAACTCGGCGGCGTCATAGATCAGGCAGACCGCCTTTAACCCCGAGAGGGAACTGACGACGTCCGGAAGCCCGGGATCCTGCACGGAGAGCATGACGGCCAACGTGGCGCCCTCTCGGACGCCGATCCGTGACACGTCGGCGCTCACCGGATCCTTCTGGTCGCACTGGACGTCGGTCAGGATCTCGCGGACCGCCCGCAATCGGGACAACGGGTGCTGCTGGGCCATCTCGCGGCCCTCATGGACGGGGAACCACACGGACGCTCCCTTTTCGATGTACGTGTCAGCGATATAAAGGGCGTGTCCGCACATCGCTTCGAACGTCGTCGCACCGGCCTGCCCGACCTCGGTCCCCGCGGTCCTTTGCAGCACGATGGCCATGTTCAGTCCCGAACCGGTCTCGAACTCCTTCACCATGAGCCGTCCGGTCTTGGCCGTCGTCGGCCAATGGATGTGCCGGATCGAGTCGCCGGACGCGTACTCGCGGACGCCTCGTGAATCTGTTCCCTGACCTCGGGCCAGACCCGACTCGAGGTCGGAGACGCCCCATCCTGCAGAAGGCCGGACGGTGACGCTGACCGGAATCGGTACAGGAGAGACCGTGAGTTCGACAGGTTCGGTCTGCACGGAGCGCTCCATCGTCACAAGCCCCAAGGCGTCCGTGCCGCGAATGACCACCCGCCTCCATCGGAAGCGGCCCCGCCGAAGAGGTTTGAACCGGAACCGGGTCGTGATCGGCTGGTCGAACGAAGGCGCAACGGGCAAAGAAGGGGTCCTGTCCCGCACGATGAGGCCTTCGGGAAGGACGTCTTCAAGGCTGACGAGCGGCCGTTTCAGCTTATGGTCGCTCCAAACGACCGTCTCGACCGTCACCCATTCGCCAAGGGTCACCATCGGCGGGACGTTGCGTTCGAACCGCAGGCCCTGGATCGCGAGCCATGCCTGGAGCCGTGAGGCGGCAAGCGTCGCGACGACGGCCACCGTCATATAGAAAAGAGGCGGCGAGTTCACGAGGACGGCCATGACGATGAGGAACACCGCCGCGACCGTGAGGGCCATCGTGACGTACCGGGTCAATCGTCACCCCACCGCCAGGGGGACCGGCACGGTCGTCAACAAGTGTTCGACGACGTCGTCTCCCGTCGTACCTCTCGCACGGACTTCGCCCCGGACGATCAGTCTGTGTCCGAGAACGGACGGGGCGCAGAACTTGACGTCGTCCAAGCGGACGAAGTCGACACCTTCCATCGCGGCGCGGGCCTGTCCCGCATGGAGCAGGTAGAGCGAGCCTCGTGGCGATGCGCCCAAGTGGACCTGGTTCGACTCGCGCGTCGCACGGACGACGTCGACGACGTACTCCCTGATCTTCTCGTCCACGTGGACGTCTCGGACCGTGCGTTGGGCCTGGACGAGGCGCTCGAGCGTTGCGACCTGCTTGACGTGTTCGACCGCGCTCTCCTTCTGTTGCCGACTGAGGATCTCTTGCTCGTAGTCCCGGCTGGGATATCCGAGCTGGACCCGGGCGAAGAACCTGTCGAGCTGCGCTTCGGGAAGGGGGAACGTCCCCGTCATCTCGATGTTGTTCTGGGTCGCGAGGACGAAAAACGGGGGAGCCAGAAGCCGCGTGTGCCCGTCGCTCGTGACCTGGCGCTCTTCCATCGCTTCGAGGAGGGCGGCCTGGGTCTTCGGCGTCGCGCGGTTGATCTCGTCGACCAGGACGACGTTGGCGAAGAGCGGGCCGGCACGGAACTCGAACTCGCGGGTCTCCTGGTTGTAAATGCTCGATCCGGTGATGTCGGCGGGCAGAAGGTCGGGCGTGAACTGGATCCGGCGGAACTCGCCGCCGATCGCTCGGGCGAGCGCCTTCGCCAAGGTCGTCTTTCCGACCCCGGGGACGTCTTCGATCAAGAGGTGGCCCTCGCAGAGCAAAGCGAGCACGCTGGTTTCGACCGTCGACCGTTTGCCGACGATGGCGCGTTCGACCTCGTCGACGATGGAGGCGGCTAGTTGGGAGACTTCGCTGACGGTCAAGGGTCTATTGGTACCTCCTTAGCAATACTCAATGACGGGAAAGGGCACAGAGTTCGTTCCCAGACCGTCCGAACCGGCATAATCCCGTCAGTAATGGGCGAGACCTGCGTCATCGGAGTCGATCTGGGCGGGACGAACGTGAGGGCCATGGCCCTCGCTCCTGACGGGACGGTGACCGGGGAGCGCTACGAAGGTCCATCGTTCGCCCAAGAGGGTACTCGAAGGATCGTCACGGCCGTCAGCGACGCCGTACGGACGGTCGCCTCGGGTTGCGGCCGCACGGTCAAGGGCGTCGGAATGGCAGTGCCCGGCCATATCGACGATGCGGCGGGGCTCGTCCGGTGGGCCCCCAACTTCGGGACGACCGTGGACGGCTTGTTCCATTACTGGAAGGACGTGCCCCTGAAGTCGTTGCTGGCCGACGAATCCGGGTTCCCGATCGTGCTCGGGAACGATGCGAACTGTGCCGCCCTCGGCGAGTACGCCTACGGATCGGGCAAAAACTCCGCGAACTGTCTCGTCCTCTTGACCCTTGGCACCGGCATCGGCGGCGGCGTCGTGATGGCACCGTCGGCCGTCCAAGGCCGTGCCGCCGGGCCCCTGTTGCTCTTGGGAGGCAACAAGGGCGGGGCCGAGCTCGGCCACGTCACGGTGGCGAGGGGCGGACTGGACTGCAACGCGGGATCCTATGGGGCGATCGAGGCTTACTGCCAGCGCGACTCCATCGTCCGGAGGGCCCAGCACAAATTGAAGCGGGGACGGGAGTCCCTGTTGAGCGACATCGTCGGGGACGACCTGGGATGCCTGACCCCGCGCCACCTGAGCGAAGCCGCCGACAGGGGCGACGGATTGGCGATCGAAGTCTGGCGAGAGGTCGGCGAATATCTGGGGACCGGCATGGGCAGCTTCATCAACGTGTTCGCACCGGACGTCCTGGCGATCGGGGGACAGGTGAGCAAGGCAGGTAAGTGGATCCTCGGCCCGGCGATCGCTGAAGCCCGAAACGTCGCGATCCCGTCGCTCTTCGAAGATTGCCGGATCGTTCTGGCCGAGCAGACCGAAGACGCCGGGATCTTAGGCGCCGCAGCCCTGGCATGGCAGACGTTCGGACAGGCCTGAAACCCTCGACGGCGAACGATATACTCGGTTCATGAGCGCGCCGATGACGTCCGCACTGACCACTCCGCTTTATGACCGTCATGTCGCTTTGGGCGGCCGTATGGTCGAGTTCGCCTCGTACTTGCTGCCGGTCCAGTACAAGGGCGTGATCGCCGAAGCCAAGGCCGTTCGCGAAGGGGCCGGGATGTTCGACGTCAGCCACATGGCCCGACTGACGCTCTCAGGAGACCGTGTCCTCGACTATCTCGAGTTCGTCACGAGCAACGACGTTTCGAAGCTGGCCGACGGTCATGGCCAGTATTCGCTCTTGCCGAACGCCGACGGTGGCGTCGTCGACGACATCATCGTGTACCGGATCCTTGACGGGCTGTTCAAAATGGTCGTCAACGCGGCCAACCATGGCAAGGACGTCGCCCATTTGATCGCGCAGAACACATACGGGGTCGAGATCGACGATTACTCGTCCAAGACGGCGATGATCGCCGTCCAAGGGCCGAAAGCCGCCGACATCGTCGCTTCTCTCAGTTCCGACCCGAACGCGGTGCATTCGGCGCCGTTCTTCGGAACGATGGACGTCGTCGTCGCAGGAGTGCCTTGTTTCGCGGCCCGGTCGGGCTACACGGGTGAGGACGGCTACGAACTCCAATGTCCCTCGGAGCAAGCGGGAGAACTCTGGGACGCGCTGGTCGAGGCCGGTGTCGAACCTTGCGGCCTCGGCTCAAGGGACACCTTGAGGGTCGAAGCCGGTCTGCCGCTTTACGGCCATGAATTGAACGACGGCCTGTCCCCGATCGCGGCCGGGCTGGGCTGGGTCGTCTCAAAGACGAAGACGTTCCTCGGTTCGGGCCCCATGAACCTGGCGAGGACGGAAGGCACGGCGATCAAGCTCCAAGGCGTCCGGCTCGAAGGGAAGCGATTGCCGATGCCGGGAATGGAAGTGTTCGGCCCAGGAGAGGACGGCCCCCGGATCGGGGTCGTTTCGTCCGGCGTGTACTCGCCGCTGTTGGAATGCGGCGTCGCGTTCGCTTTCTTGGACCGGCACGTCAAGCAGGGCGACGCCTGCACCGTGGACGTCCGAGGCGCCCGCGTGCCCGGTCAAGTCGTGAACAAGCGGTTCTTCGTCCGCGACTAACCGCGGAGCAGCGACAGGATGCTCTGAGGCGCCTTGTTCGCCTGGGCGAGGACCGCGATCCCGCTTTCGCGCAGGATCTGCACCTTGGTGTAGTCGCTCATTTCTCGGGCGATGTCGGCGTCACGGATCTGGCTTTCACTGGCGGTGAGGTTCTCTTGTGCGACCTCCAGGGACCTTGCCGTCGACTCCAGGAAGTTCTTCTGGAACGAGCCAAGGTTGCCGCGGAGCAGACCCATCTGGGAGACCGCCTCGTCAACGATCCTCATCGCGTTCAACGCTCCTTGCTGGCTCGTGACGTCGATGGTCGAGACGTTTTGACCGGACACCGCCGCTGTGCCGAGCATGTTCGCGAACATACTAGGAATGCTGAAGAGGGCCGCTTGGTCGGCGTTCGGACCGATCTGGAACCGCATCGAACCGACCGTGATCTGACCGATCGTGGTCGCGCCGGCCGTGCTGTTGCCGCTCGGAGTCACGACAAGGCGGTTGCCGGAAGGCGAAGTCATCGTCAGTCCGTCGATCCCCGGACCCAAGCCGCCGGTGAACGTCTCCGTCTGACTCCCGCTCGTCGTCGGCACGGTGACCGTGTACACGGCGTCGGCACCGACGGCAGGGGTGACACCGGAGCCACCGTTGAGGATCGTGCTCGTTTCCAGATAACTGATAGGGAACTGGCTGCCGTATTTGACGGACGTCAACTGCATGGCGACGTTGCCGCCGCTCGGCACGATCGAGGCGCTCACCCCGGTCTCTCCGGAAGCGATGTTGATCATCTGGGCGACTTCGGCCAAGGTCTGGTTGGCCTGGACCGTGAACGTCCTTCCATTGATGACGAACGTACCGGCGTTGACGGTGGAAGAAGCCGAGGCGAACGTGGTCGCCATCGCGCCCGTCGACGTTTGGGTCGCGGCCGTCGTCCGGGTCATCGAGACGTTGCCCGAGGCGACCGCCTCGCCGTTGAACTCGGGTCCGACATAGAGGCTCGAAACGAGATCGGTGCGTGTGATCGCCGACTGGACGCCCGCAGCACCGTTCAAGAGCTTCTTGGTGCCCCACGACGTCTGTGTCGCGATGCGGTCGATGGAATCGATGATGTTGCGGACCTGCTGCTGGTTCGCTTGAAGCTGCGAAGCATCGATCGTGGCGGTGTTGGACGAATGGACGGCCAACGCCCGGAGATCGCGCAGAAGGCGGGACACTTCGTCCAAGGCCGATTCGGCCGTCTTGGCCATGTTGACCGCGTCTTGCACGTTCCGATTGGCCTGCTCGATGCCTTTGATCTGGGTCCGAAGGCCTTCGCTGATGATGAGTCCGGCAGGATCGTCGGCGGCGTTGTTGATACGGAGGCCCGTGCTGAGTCGCGTGACGGACGTTTCCATCATGCTCTCCGTGTTGTTCAAGTGCCGCATCGCCGTCAAGGCGGACACGTTCGTATTGATCCTCAGGCTCAAGCTGGTCGCTCCATATGGGAATTCCGGACGAACCGGTAGAAGTCCTGTGTGAAATCTTCGGTCGGATGTGGAACAAACCTGAGCCTTGGGGGTCAAGGACGCAAAAGAAAGCGGCCCTGTCCCTAGGGAACAAGGCCGCTCGACCGACCAGGTTTTAGCGTTCGATGCTCTTGAAGTAGGCGATCTCGTATCCGCCGTGGCGGGCGCGAAGGCCATACGTGTGGCGGACGCACCGCTCGTCACCGAACGAGTCGCGGTAGCGGTGGTCGGCTACGACCGTGGCTCGGTCGCCGTCGCGGTACACGTCGACGATGCGGTAGTCCACGGTGCTCGTCGATTCGACGAGGTCACGGAGCATCTCGGCGAAGTCGGAGCTGCTGACGGTGTAGCCTTCGCCGCCTTCGGCTTCGATCTCGACCCGGCCACCGTCCGGAACGAGGTCGTACAGGTACCGCATGCTCTGCCTGTCGAAAGCGAGCCGGATGTTGTCGACCGCGTAGTCGAGTTGGTTCCCACGGTTCCGGTCGTAGTAACCGAGGTTGTTGTAGGTCGGGGCGTACCATTGGTACCGCGTCGAACAACTGATCCACGTGATCGGGCCGATACGGACGCAGGTGTAGTCGAGGTACGGCGGAAGGTGGTAGTACCAATAGAAGGGGGACGGCACGTAGGAGCATCCGTCGTACCACGTGTAGCCGTAGCGGCCGAAGTGGAAGTCCGTATCGCACCATCCGCGGTTGTAGGCCCAGTAGCCGTTCCGGTAGCGGTTGTCGACCGTATGCACGCGGTTCTCGCGATTGACTTCGCGGACGATCCTGTTGCTCGGGCCCACTTTGGGGATCGAGCGGACGTTCGACGGCTTCACAGAGCCGTAACCGTTATGACTCCCGTTGTTCGGAAGCCCGTTGCCCCGCTTGCCGAGGTCGTTGCCGTTGCCGATCTGACCCGAAGCACCCCGGTCGGGACGTCCGAGGACGCTACCGGAGCCGTTCTGGCCCTTGCCGAGCCCGCTGTTGCCGGAGTTCGTGCGGTCTGGCCGTCCGAGGACGCTGCCCGAGCCGTTCTGGCCTTTGCCGAGGCCGCTGTTGCCGGAGTTCGTGCGGTCCGGACGTCCGAGGACGCTGCCCGAGCCGTTCTGGCCCTTGCCAAGCCCGCTGTTGCCGGAGTTCGTGCGGTCGGGCCGTCCGAGGACGCTGCCCGAGCCGTTCTGGCCTTTGCCGAGGCCGCTGTTGCCGGAGTTCGTGCGGTCCGGACGTCCAAGGACGCTGCCGGAGCCGTTCTGGCCTTTGCCGAGCCCGCTGTTGCCGGAGTTCGTGCGGTCCGGCCGTCCGAGGACGCTGCCAGAGCCGTTGCTTTGGCCACGGTTCGCGTTTCCGAGCGGGACGCCGCTGTCGCGTTTACCTAGCCCTGGGTTGCCGCTTTGGCCACGGCTTACCGGGCTTCCGCCACGGTTCTGGTTCGAAGGGCCGGAGCGGACGCTGGATCCGCCGCGCGGGCCGGGATCGCTCTTCACGCCGGACGACGTGCGGCCGGAACTCCCTCTGGACGAGGATCCGGACTGGCCGCTTTGGGAAGGGCCGCTTTTCTTGCCGAGCCCGCTCTGCGCCATCGAAAACTGGGCGCCAAGCAAGCCGAGAAGGGCCATAGTCAGAAAGAACTTTAATCTCATCGCCTGCACCTGTGCAGTCCATGATACAAGACGGCTTGGCGATGTGGACGTTACACTCGACATTAGGACTCGCAAACCGGGAAAAGGCGTGGTGGAACAGGTAGAAATTCTGGATCGGGCGGTGACGTCGTGAGGGTGTTGCTCCTCGGATCTTCGGGAATGTTGGGCAGCGACGTCGGCTCAGAGCTTCACGGACGGGGCTGGGACGTAAGGACTCCCTCCCCGACCGAGCTCGACGTCACCTCCCGCACGTCGATCGAACGGTTGCGCCGAAGAGAGTTCGGTGACGCCGATTGGGTCGTCAATTGCACCGGCTTCACCGATGTGGACGGGGCCGAATCCCAAATGATGGCGGCGATGGCCTTGAACGCCATGGCCCCCGGCGCCTTGGCGGCGGTCTGCCGGGAAAACGGTTGGCGCCTTTTGCACGTCAGCACCGACTTCGTGTTCGACGGAAAGAAGGGCTCGCCCTACCTCGAAACCGATGCCGCAGGACCGCTCGGGGTCTACGGCAAGAGCAAGCTTGCGGGCGAGGTCAACGCGCTTCAAGAGGCTCCGGACAGCGTCGTCGTCAGAACGTCGTGGTTGTTCGGGCCGAAGGGGCGGTCGTTTCCACGGACGATCATCGAAGCGGCCCTAGCCGGACGGGAGTTACGGGTCGTTTCGGACCAGTTCGGCAAACCGACGTATACCGCCGACCTCGCCCGCCAGTTTGCCGACCTGATCGCTTCGTCGCCACAAGGAGGTCTGTTCCACGCGGCCGGACCGGACGTCGTGTCCTGGCACGGGTTCGCTGTCGCCGCCTTGACCGCCGCAAGCGAACACGGGTTGGTCGGAAGGACCGACGTCGAAGCCGTCCCGACGTCGGCCTGGCCGACGGCCGCGGTCCGGCCCGCCTACAGCGTCCTGGACGGTTCGAAACTGACCTCAGCGGGTGTCGTTCAAGCCCCACCGCTGAAAGAGGCGCTGGACCGGTTCGTCCAGCGCCTCTCGTTCGGGTCTTCAGGGCCTTTCTGACCCGGAAACCTTGTCAGCCTTTCTTCGGGGCGGCGATCGCGACCGGGGCGGTCACTTTGGCCTTGCCCTCTCCGAGCACCTTAGCGGTGTCCTTGCGGAGCTTTTCGAAGCAGTCCGGGCAGCACGTATAGTAGCGGACGCCGCCGTTGTCGACGAATCCGGCCGCTTCGGAATAAGCCTTGATCGTCTCGCCGGAACCCGGGCAGACCAGACTTTCCTTGACGGGAGCCTTGGCGTACTTGGCAGGATCCTTCTCGAAGGTGCCCTTGCAGCTGTCGCAACAGAAGCCGTAGCGCATCCCCTTGTAGTCCATCGAGGCTTTCACCTTAGACCAGTCGAGTTTCTCTCCCGAAACCGGGCAGAACATCGTCTCTCCGATGGTCTCGCCCGACTTGGCGGCGGTTTCGATGAACTTCTTCGGCTCCTTGGAGAAAGCGGCCGGGCAACCGCCGCAACACATCGGATATTTGTTTCCGGCGTACTCGATGGCGACGGATTTTTCGTTCGTCGGCGAATGCATGACCGCGCACTTGATGGGCCCGTCTCCTGAGGTTGCAGGGACCATAGCGACGGCTGCGAGCAAGGTCGTAAGGATCATAAGCGTTCGTTCCAACCGGATTATAGCCGCCCACCAGGCCGGCTTGAGCCTGGTGACGGGCCGATGAGAGAAATCTACGGTCTGGGAGCCGTGAGACACATCGGGGACGGCCCCGTCATAATGACCGGGTCTGCGCGAGTCCGCGCGGACGGGAAACGGGAGCGGAACCATGTTGAACGAGTTCAAACAGTTCGTCATGCGGGGCAACGTCATGGACCTCGCGATCGGCGTGATCATCGGTGCGGCCTTCGGCAAGATCGTCGACTCGCTCGTCAAGGACGTCATCATGCCGCCGATAGGACTTCTGATGGGCGGTGTCGATATGACGAACGCGTTCACCGTGCTCAAAGAAGGCAAGACGCCCGGTCCGTACTCGAGCCTGAAGGCAGCGACGGACGCAGGGGCGAACGTGCTCGCATACGGCAACTTCGTCAACACCGTGTTCCAGTTCTTGATCTTGGCGTTCGTCATCTTCATGATGGTCAAGGCCTTGAACAGGATGAAGATCATGAGGGAGGCCGAACCTGCGGCGACACCGCCCGACGTCCTCCTCCTGGAGGAGATCCGCGACTTGCTCAAGGCCAAGGGCTGAATCAGCCCTTCAACGGCTTTTGCGGCGGGAACGACCGGCCTGCCTTATCAAGGCGTTGTTTGATCTTCGCGATCCGGCCGTCGAGAGAGGGGTGGTCGGACACCCATTCGGTGTTCCGGCCGCCTCCCGACTTTTTCTTCAGGACTTCGAAGACGTCGATCATGCCCTGAGGGTTCAAGTCGGCCTTGACCATGAGGTCGAACCCGTAAGTGTCGGCTTCCGACTCGTGCTTGCGCGAATACGGGAGCTCGAAGAGTAAGGCGTCGGATACGGAAGCGGCGTTGAAAATCGTGTCGTTCGCGTTCAGGACCGTGAGGATCACAGCCAGTCCGAGTTTCCGCTTCTGGTTGTCGGCATAGGCTCCGGCCCAGTGTTCCTTGAGCACGTGGGTCAACTCGTGGGCGAGGATGCCTGTGAGCTGGTCTTGCGTCTCAAGTTTTTCCAACAGGCCGGAATAGACGTAGATCGGCCCGCCGGGCAAGGCGAACGCGTTCAGCTCCTTGCTCTCGATGAGGTTGAAGCTGTATTCGAACGGCTTCTTTTTCCGCTCCGCTGCCGGGATCAGTGCAACGAGACTGCTCCCGATCGCCCGGATGTTCTGGACGCGCGGATCGCTCGCGCCGACGACCTTTTCCTCCTTTTCGATCTGGCCCGCCGCCCTCTTTCCGAGTCCGATCTGGTCCTTGACGGACGGCTTGAACATATCGGCCGGTGCGGCGACCGGGAACGCGGCGAGAAGGACGGCCAGGCCGAAAGACAGGCGGGTACGGGTCATGTCTTCTAGGACGCAGCCGGCCCGGCGCGAGTTTCCGGACTCGGGACAGATGCCGGACCGAGAACCGGTATTCCTGCGGGCGGGCGTCCGCTTCCAAGGTGGAACACAGGCCACAGGTGGGCCATGTGCCCGACTTAAGAAGGAACTCAGAACTCCGGAGGAAAGAAACATGAAGCGAACGAACAAGAGAAGGAAAGGCTTTACCCTTGTCGAGATCATGATCGTGGTCTTGATCATCGGCATCCTTCTGGCCATTGCCGTGCCGAACTTTATCACGGCCCGCCAGAACAGCCGTGCGCAGACGATCGTCGCCACGCTGAAGCAGGTCGAAGCGGCCAAGGACCAGTGTGCGATGGACAAAGGTCTGACCACCGGTGACGACTGCACCGACGCCGACATGGGCAGCTACCTGAAGAAGTACCCGCCGACCTTCCCGGTCGGAGGCGCCTACGTCAAGAACTCGATCGGCACGAACCCGACGTTCAAGGGTAAGGACGCCGACCAGTGGTCTTCCGATAAGAGCGGTCTCTAAGCCGCGGACCGGTACAGAGCGCGGTGGGCGGCAGTCGCTGTCCGCCGCGTTCTTGCCTCTGAACTTTGAATTCGAGAGTACCCATGACACGAAAACCGTCACGACTGAGGAGGGGCGCGATGCTCGTGGAGTCGCTCTTCGCGATCGGCATTGCGGTGACCGCAGCGACCATCGTCGCAGCGTCCATGCCTGTCGCGAACGCTGGAAGGGCCAGGGCCGACATGCAGAACCGGGCTACAGGCTTGGCGCAGAAAGAGCTCGAGGGCCTGAAGTCGGTCGACCCTAGCCTCAATCCGTCGACGTTGGTCCAAGCAGGGCTGCTCGACAGCGACGTGCCCATCGGCACGAACACGTATTCGTTCACCAACGCGGACAACGCCAGCCTCGACAACCCCGCGAAAGTTTTGCCGAGCGGCAAAGGATCGGTGAAGATCGAACAGATCGACCTTGAACTTCGACGGGTCACCGTCGAGGTCACGTGGAAGGAGTCGGGCAAGTCCCGCGCGACCAAGGTTGGGACGCTCGTCGCCAACCTCGGAGGTTGACATGGCCCGCAAGATCACGGGACGACGGACCGGCGCGACGCTCGTCGAGGCGATGATCTCGGCCGTCGTCACGGTCTTGGTCGTCGGGACCGCGACGGGCGTCTGGCTCGCAGGGGCCAAGTCCTGGTACCGCGGTGCCGGCAAGATCGATTCCGAGACTCAGAGCCGCAAGGCGGTCAAGCTCGTCACGAACGAACTGGCCGAAGCCATGATGGTCACGGTCGACGCCGACGGATACGGCATCACTTTCCAAAAGCCTGCCAAGGACAACACAGGCTTTTACAAGACCGACATCTTGGGCCAGCCTGTGTCCGACGGCTTCGACCGCCGGATCTGGCTCGACGGCACGAAACTCAAGTACCTGAGCCCTCAAGGCACCCGCGTCCTTTCGACGGTCGTGATCAAGACCGATCCCCTGTCGAGCGGCGGAAGCCAGACGTACAAGGTCTTTACGCCCGGAAACGGCAGCATCTGCCGTCAGGTCACCGTCATGGTCGCCACGCGAACCGTCGGAGCGGGCGCTGAAAAGGTGACCGGCCGGAACCGCGAAATCGTCTTTCTTCGCAACATCTACGACACGACACGCTAGGAGAAGTCCCAACATGAATCTGAAATCCAGGAAGCGTGGCAAAAGACAGAAGGGTTCGGCCCTGCTGACGACGTTCGGTGTCCTCACCCTCGTCGCCATTGCGGGTTCGACCTATCTTGATTGGTCCACGCAGACCGTCCGCGAGGCCGGCCACAACCTCCGCGACGTCCAGACCACCCACCTCTGCGAGGCGGGGCTCCAGTCTGTCCAGCGGGCGCTTTGGCGGCCCTTCCGACAAAGCCAGAAGTTCACCGAACTCAAATCGACTTGCCAAGGGGCGACCAACGACAACCCGAAGTCCGTCCTGACGGGCAAGATCGACGGTGTCGGGTGCTTCATCACGGGCGTCGTCTCGTACACCCAGGTCAACAGCTACCTGGCGGTCTTGAAGATCCGCTCGATCGGGTTCATCGACCGCAACGGCAACCAGATCCTCGATGCAGGCGAGTCCTTCAAAGAGGTCATGAGCGTCACCCGGTACGAGCTGGCCCGGAGCCAAGTCTTCGACTACACCTATTTCATCAACAACTATGGTTGGTGGGACGGCTTCGGTCAGAACGACGCGATCGTGAACGGCGATATGCGGGCGAACGGCAACTTCGATTTCTCCAACGGGTCGCCGACCGTCAACGGCACCGTCATCGCGGCGGCCAACGACAAGCTGGATCCCAAGGTTCCCGGCTTCATCAATACGCCGCCGGTCAAGTGGACGGACGCGAACTACCTCGTTCAGTGGGGGACAGGTTCGGGTACCGCGCCTCGGTGGCGCCCGCCCTACCAGTCGTCCGTCCACGGTAACGTCGGGACGTCGAACTTCAACACGTGGCGCGACATGGTCTTCAAGTCCAACGCCCAGTGGGTCAACGGCCATACGGTCGGTGACGAATACGTACCTCCGAGCTCTTTCGGCGCCGTTCAGGCCGACTCCCGCGGCGTCTACGCCTGGGACCGGGTCAATTCCGGGACGGCGGGGACGAAGTCCCTGCTCGATACGAAACCGACCAAGGAAGTCGTCATGCCGGACCTCAGTGACCTGAGCCGGTACCAGCAGCTGAGCAAGGACTTCGGCGACAACCCTTCCGAATACCAAAAGCAGACGTTCGCGGACGGATCGGCCAATCCGGACTATGGCAGCAAGCCTTACGTCAAAGTCTGGAACTCCACGACGAACTCGTACCAGACGTTGTCCGACTCGAACGGTTGCGTGTCCGGAAGCGCCGTCCTGGTCGGTACGACCGACAAACCGATCCTGTTGTACGGCCCTGTGACGGTCGACCAAGACGTGGTCGTCAAAGGGACGATCAAAGGACAAGGCACCCTGTACGCGGGGCGGAACGTCCACTTGGTGGGCAGCCTGAAGTACAAGAACCCTCCGTCTTGGCAAGGGTCCGACCCGATCGCTCAGGACATCGCCAACGAGAAGAAGGACATGGTCGGTCTCGCCGCCCGCGGTTCGGTGATCATGGGCGACACGACCACGTTCGGCAACCCGTGGCCCCTCTACTACATGATGCCGCCGTTCACCCACGGCCGTTACGACGACAACGGGACGTACATCCCGCCGTTCAACGCTATGGACACGGACTCGACCGGCCGTAAAAAGTACCAGAGCGTGATCCCGGACGCCACGATGCACAGCATCGCCGAAGGCGTCAACCAGATCGACGCGATCCTCTACACGAACTTCGTCGGCGGAGGCAACGTCGGCACGGGCGGTAGCGGTGTGACGTTCAACGGCACGCTGGTCAGCAAGGACGAGTCGATCGTGACCTGGAGCCTGCCGATCCGGATGAACTATGACAACCGGATCCGTGAGCGCGGCCCGGACACGCCTCCGCTCGTCGACCTCCAACTGCCTCGACAGCCCACGATGATGCGGAGCACGTGGCAGGACACCGGCTTCTATGACCATGGAAAATCGTAAAGAGAGACCCCGCGCTATGAACGTCCGCTTCAAGTCCGCCGTGCTTCTGGGTCTGGTGCTCGCGGCCGTGTCCGCGAGCGCGTTCCAGGAGGACAAACCGGGCGGTGCCCGGTTCTACAACGAACAGTCGCAGGAGCGCGTCCAGCAACAACAAGCGTTCTCCGGCAAGATGGGCGTGGTCGGCTCGGTCCCCGAGTCCACCGCCGACAAGGCGCCCTCGGGTTCGCTGAACTCGAGCGACGCCGGCGATTCGTTCTCCAACGCAGACTCCGGAAAGGCGACCAAGGCGATGGTCGCGGCGACCAAACGGGTGGACGAGGCCAAAAGCCAGGGGTCGCCGTTCGGGCTCGTCGCCATCATCTTCGGCGTCCTGATCGGGCTCGCACTCGTGGCCAAGACCTACTTGGACAAGAGCGTTCCAGTCCCGCGAAGCCTCTCCAGCAGCTGACCTGAAACCGAGGGGACGGCCTTTACGTCCCCTCAAGTAATGCGACACGTGTGGGGCGCCTTGCGCCTCTTGGTCAAGACGCCGGCGCTCTGGCCCTTGGCCGCTCTTCCCCTTGTTTCGGCCGTCGTGGCCTATCTGGCGCTCCTCGCCCTAGGGTTCTGGGCGGTCGTGCCGCGCCTGACGGCGGCGGGTTCGAAGTTCGGGCTTCCCGACACTGTCGGATGGTTGACGGGATCGACCCTGTTCGCCCTCGTGTGGGTGCTCGTCTCGGGCCCCCTCTTCATGATTCTGTTCAGTTTGATCGCCGTCCCGGTCTGGGACAGGCTGACGGCCAAGGTCGAATCACTGTGCGGCGTCCCGGACCGGGGCACGGCCTTCAGCGTGCGGTTCTTGGCCCGGGATTTGCCGCCTCGGGCCTGCTTCGCGCTCGGAGCCGCGTGCGCGGCGCTGGTGTTCGGATGGCTCGGGTTCGGACTGGTCGGCGCGGCGCTGGGAGGCTGGGTGATGCTCTACGACCTGACCGCCCCTTCCTGTGCCCGTCGGGGAACGGCTTTCCTCCAGCAACCCGGGTTCGTCCACCGCCGGCAAGGATGGCTGGGGCTCTGGACGGTGTCCTCGCTCGTGACGCTCGTTCCCGGCCTGAACGTGCTGTGCCTACCGACGCTGGTCACGGCAGGGACTCTGCTCGTCGTGGAAGGCGAACGGCGAGGGGCCGTCGCAACCGGGCCGTAAAATGGGGACATGACCCCCGACAGGCTTCAGGACAGGTTCGGAGACTTTGGCGGCCGTTATGTCCCTGAGACCCTCGTACCGGCCCTGGACGAACTTGAATCGTGCTTCCTACAGGCCTGGGCCGCCCCGCTCTTCCGTGAAGAGTTCGAGAGCCTTTTGACGCACTACGTCGGGCGGCCGACCCCGTTGACGGAAGCCAAGCGGCTGTCACAGGAACTCGGGCTTCAGGTGAGCGTCAAACGCGAGGACCTGTGCCACACGGGTGCCCACAAGATCAATAACGCGCTCGGACAGTGTCTCCTGGCCAAGCGGATGGGGAAGAAGAGGATCATCGCCGAAACGGGGGCCGGTCAGCACGGAGTGGCGACCGCGACCGTATGTGCGATGCTCGGGATCCCGTGCGAGGTCTATATGGGAGAGGAAGACTGTGCGCGGCAGGAACTGAACGTCTTCCGGATGAGGCTGCTCGGAGCGACGGTCGTACCCGTGAAGAGCGGGACGAGGACGCTCAAAGACGCGCTGAACGAAGCCATGCGCGATTGGGTGACGAACGTCCGGTCGACCCATTACGTCATTGGGACAGCTGCGGGACCGCACCCCTATCCGGCGATGGTCCGCGAGTTCCAGGCCGTCATCGGTCGCGAAGCGAGGCGCCAGTACACGAACCGTCATGGCCGATTGCCCGACGTGGCGGTGGCGTGCGTCGGAGGAGGTTCGAACGCGATCGGCTTTTTCCACGCGTTCGTCGACGATCCGGTGCGACTGATCGGTGTCGAAGCGGGCGGGGAAGGGGTCGGAAGCGGCCGGCACGCGGCCCCGCTGACGGCGGGCTCTCCCGGCGTCCTCCATGGGTCGTACAGCTACATGATGCAGGACGAGGACGGGCAGGTGGTCGAGACGCATTCGGTCTCGGCCGGCCTCGACTATCCTGGCGTCGGTGCCGAACATTCCATGCTCAAAGACAGCGGCCGTGCCGAATACCTGGCGGCGACGGACGACGATGCCTTGTCCGCGTTCCAGTCCGTGGCCCGGCTGGAAGGGCTGATCCCAGCGTTCGAGACGGCCCATGCGTTCGCCGCACTTTGGATGAAAGGGCTTTGGGAACCTGGCGCACGGGTGCTCGTGAACATGAGCGGTCGGGGCGACAAGGACATGGAACGGGCCGCCAAGCTTTTCGGCCTTGGATAGGGTCGGCCCCCCGACCGGGAGCGGATGGCGGGTATCCCCTCCAGCCATGGCGGAAGGTCTGAACGTCGCTGTTCTTGGTGCGACCGGTGCGGTCGGAATGGAGTTCCTCGACCTGTTCGTCAAACGGTCGTTCCCGATCAAGTCCTTGCGGCTTCTGGCGAGCGAGCGGTCGGCCGGTACGGTCGTGCCCTTCAAGGGACAGCCTTTGACGGTCGAAGCCGTCGGCCCGGACAGCTTTCGCGACGTCGACGTGGCGTTCTTCTCAGCCGGCGCGTCCCGGTCGAAGGAATGGGCCCCCGCCGCCGTTCAGGCCGGTGCGACCGTCATCGACAATTCGAGCGCGTTCCGGATGGATCCGGCCGTCCCGCTCGTCGTGCCCGAGATCAATTTCGACGCGATCGGCCCCGACGACAAGCTGATCGCCAACCCGAACTGCAGCGCGATCATCCTCTTAATGGCGGTCGCGCCGTTGCGCGCCTTGGGACGGATCGAACGGCTCATCGTGAGCACGTACCAAAGTGCGAGCGGTGGGGGAGCGGCGATGATGCAAGACTTGCTCGACCAGACGCGCGACTACCTCGAGGGTCGGCCCGTCGAGCCCAAAGTGACGCCCCACCCGTACGCGTTCAACCTCTTCAGCCACAACACGGCCGTCAATCCGGACGGGGCGAACGACGAAGAGGCGAAGGTCGTCGCGGAGTCGCGGAAGATCCTCTCCATGCCCGGTCTCAAGGTCAACGTCACGTGCATCCGGGTCCCCGTCCTTCGGGCCCACAGCGAGTCCGTCACCGTCGAATTCGCCGGAACGGCGCCCTCCGAGGACGCCGTCCGGATCGTCCTTGACGCGGCCGACGGCGTCCGGGTCGTCGACGACCGGACCGGGAACACGTTCCCGATGCCTGTCGACTCGAGCGGACAAGACGACGTCCTCGTCGGACGGATCCGCCAAGATCCGAGCCATCCGAACGGGCTGTGCCTGTTCGTCAGTGGCGACCAGCTCCTCAAAGGGGCCGCGCTCAACGCCGTTCAGATCGCCGAACGTCTCTTCGTCAAGAGCCGCACGCCTGCCGCCGTCTAGGCTCGGATCAGGCCCAGCCGGCCGTCCGAGCGGCCAGGGAACACTCGAGAAACGTCGGGACATCCCACGTGCCTCTCGAGGATCTCGGCCAATACGGTCCGATAGTCGGTCGTCACGGCCAAGTCGCCAGGGCCGACGAGCTGGTCCGGCGACAGCCCCGGCCACCGTCCGTAGACCTTGCCCCCTTGGACCGGCCCGCCGAACGCGAACATGAACCCGCCGTGTCCGTGGTCCGTTCCAAAGCCGCTGTTCTCTTCGAGGCGCCGGCCGAATTCGGTCTGGACGGTCAGGACGACGCGATCGCTCTTCGGTCCGAGGTCCTGGAAGAACGAGGCGATGCCGTCTGCCAGCTCCTTGAGGAGGTTCGCCTGCCAACCGGTCGCCGCCCCTTGGGCGACGTGGGTGTCCCAGCCGACCGACTCCAGCGCGGCGACCTCGAGACCGAAACCTCCCTTGACCAGGTAGGCGACGTCCCGCAGCGCCGTCGCGATCCCGGTCGAGGGATAGGCGGCGCCGTGGCCGGGGCGATAGCGGCGGGGATCGCTCGACCGGAGCTTTTCGAGCGCTTCGAGCGTTTTGGCCCCGGCCGCGGCCATGGTGTCTTCACCTTCATGAAGGTTCCGGAGCAAAGAGCGGAACTTGGATTCCTCGGCGTCGGGGACGTCCAGACGATAGTCCGCGACCCCGCTGAACGTGACCGCACCGACGGCCCCGCGAAGTGACTCTGGGACCGTCGCTCCTACCGCGACGGCCCTCAATGGGCCGCCCCTACCTGGGTCTTGGTTGACGTGCCGGGCGATCCATCCGCTGGCCTCGCCCTTCTCGCTCGATCCGAGCCCCCGCTCCATCGCCGACATCGCTTCGAAGTGCGAACGGGTCTCGTCGCCTGATCCGCACGCGACGACCACGGCAAGCCGTCCCTCTTCGTAGAGGGGGAGGACGGGCTCCAAGGCCGGATGAAGCCCGAACAAACCGTCCAGGTCCAGCGCGCGGCCGTTCGGGGCGGATCCCTTGGGGCCGCCGAATCCGAGGGTCGGCCGGGCCCGGCGATAGGCGTCTTCGCCATAGGGCGCGACGATGTTCAAGGCATCGGCTCCGCCGCGCAGGAACACGGAGACCAGGACCGGGCCGTCCTCACGGTCCGGCCGGAACGCCGCCTGAGCGAAGGAGGCTCGGCTAAGGAACCCAAGACCCGCCGTCGCTGCGCCGACGAGCAAAGACCGTCTGCCGATCCATTGTCCGAATTCGCGGCACGTGGCCGGATCCGCTTTCATCGCGTCATCTCCATTGGAACTCCGGTGTCGAAAGGCAGGCTGCCAGGCACGTCTCCCGGTCGGGCGCCTGACCCAGTTTCGAGGCGATCGCTCGAGCCCGGTCTTCCGGGAGCCCGCCTCCGAAGACGGCGGACACGGTTTGGGAAGGCGTGTCCGGTAAGGACGGGACGGACGTCCCCTTGATGCGGCCATGGGCCAGGGCCGCTGCGAAGTTCCATCGGCCTAAGAGGCTCGTCGTCCATGCTTCCGCAGCGACCGGGAACCCGTCCGGCATCGGCCACTGGTGCAAAGGTTGTCCCATCTTTTCCAAATGCTCCTGAAGAGGGCCGTCACCGTCCGTTTCGGCCCCAAGGGCCCGGAGCGCACTGACGACCGTATCGAACGGCCGCTTGACGACGGGAGCGACCGAACCGGATTCGTACTCCCGGAAGAGGGCACGCATCGTCGCCTTGATGTCTCCCTCAGAGTCGGCGAACGTCCGTGCCACCCGTTCGACCGGAGCCACGTCGGTGATCGGGCCCAAGTAGGACCGGCAGAGCTTCTTGGCCAAGTGACGTGCGGTCGACGGATGTCGCACGGCGAGCCACACGACGGCCTCACCGTCCTCGACCCCGCCTCCGGCCGGGATCTTGGTGCCAAGCACCGTCTTCGACCCTGTGTCGTGGATCGTTGCATCGAACTGGAACGATCCGACTTGGGCGAAGATCCCGCGCTCTTCCGTCCAACCCGTGAAGCATCGTGCCGCTTCCATGACGTCGAGTTGCGAATAGCCCCCGTCGACCCCCAGGGTGTGGAGCTCGAAGAGCTCGCGGGCATAGTTCTCGTTCGGATGTCGGGCCGTGCTGGCCTGTTGGTCCAGGAACAGGAGCATCGCCGTCGACTTCGAGCTTGCAGAGACCATCTCTCCGAAACGCCCCAAGGCGTGTTTGCGCACGACGTCACGTTCGTCCGTCGGCTTTCGGAACCCGCCAAGCCCTTTTCGGGCATAAACGTTAAAGTGGTCGGACCAAAAGTGCACCAGCCGCTCCCGCACTTGGAAGGGCGAATACGTGGCGCGCAAAACGGCCGACAACTGGATCTGTCGGAGGACGTCTTCGATCGGCCAATCCCTGAGGTCCCATGCGCTCAAGTTCTCGATTTCGAGATAGGCCAACCGTGAAGCCAGGGCCGGGACTTCGCCTGTCGGCGCCTCGAGCTGTCTCTCGAACCAGGCCTCACGGCCGGCCTTCTTGATCTGGGTCAACTGCACCGCGTCGGGCCCGAACCCGAAACGGTCGAGGAAACGGACGTCAGGGTCTTTCGAGGACGTCGCGGTCAATGCCAGGCCCGGTCCGAGCTTGGGGCGGAACGGGTTGCACCCTGCTAGCGCAAGGACTCCCGCACCGCCGAGGGCCGCGAGGGCCTCCCGACGGTCGAGCTTCACGACGCCTCCGCACCGACGATCGGGACTGGGGCCCTGTCTTTTCGACCGGACCGGAGCCCGGCCCCGAGCGAGACCACGAGGATCAACGGGGCCAAGAGCGCCCAACCGACGACGGGCAACAGCGAGCTACCGACGACGAGCGCCGCTCCCACCGCGACCGCCCAAAGAGGCGCTTCGGACGAGTTCCGCGCGTCGATCCGGGACGCGACGAGCCTGGCCAAGCCTCCCGAACCGGCGCAGGCGACCAGAACGAACACGAGGTAGACGAGCACGCCCAACGTCCGCGTGACGGGGTTCGGGATTTGGAAGAGGACCGTCCCCACCAGGAAGAACGCCCCGCCGAGGACGAGCCCGGTCAACGCGCACTTCCAGGGATGGGCTTCGACCTCCTTGGCCGCGCGGGCCGAGCGGGCAGGGAAGAGGAGCGAGGTCAGCACCATGGTGCAGAGCAGGGCGATCGCGGCGGTGAACACGGTCGCGACGGCGGCGAGGACGTTGCCGATCAACATGAAAAGTCTCCTTCGACGTTTGACGGGGACTGTCCGGACTCCCCGCTTAGGCGGTGCGACGGAGACCGGCGCGACAGGTTGCACGGTCCTGGGCCGACGCCTCGAAGAACGGACTTGAGTCCGGCGCCCAGCCCGGTATCCTGCCTCCGTGATCTTGGTCGTCGGCGGCGCGGGCTTCATCGGCTCGCACATGTGCAAGGCGCTGGAGGCCGCCGGCGAGCCGTTCTTCGTCCTGGACAACCTGGAACGCGGCCATGAAGCCGCCCTGCGGGGCGCCCGGCTCGTCCGGTGCGACCTTCGCGACCGGGACGCGGTGGCCGAGGTTTTCCGTCAGAACGACATCGAAGCCGTGATCCATTTCGCGGCCTACATCGAGGTCGGCGAGAGCGTTTCCGAGCCTGCCAGGTTCTACGAGAACAACGTCGTCGGCACCTGGAACCTGTTGGAAGCGATGCGCTCGACGGGCGTCGGCCGCCTTGTCTTCAGTTCGACCGCCGCCGTCTACGGGGAACCGGACGAAGTCCCGATCCCGGAATCCCACCCGAAGAGACCGACCAACCCCTATGGGGAGACGAAGCTCGCGGTCGAGGGGATGTTGCGCTGGTACGAAGCGGCCCATGGGATCCGGTCCGTCGCTTTGCGGTACTTCAATGCGGCCGGATCCGACCCTGACGGCGAGATCGGTGAGGACCACCGTCCTGAAACGCACTTGATCCCACGGATCCTGTTGAGCGTTTTGGGCCGTGCGGACTTCAAGGTGTTCGGAGACGACTACGACACGCCGGACGGGACGTGCGTGCGGGACTACGTACACGTCTGCGACCTGTGCGCGGCCCACCTAGGTGCCTTGCGGTATTTGGGGGCGGGCGGTACGACGGCGGCCTTCAACCTTGGGAACGGCGTGGGGTTCAGCGTCCAGGAGGTCGTGGACGTCGTCGCTGAGGTCACGGGCCGACGGCTAGAGCCAGAAGTGGCGCCGAGGCGGTCGGGCGACCCGGCGAGGCTCGTCGCCTCAAGCGGAGCGGCACGGACGGCGCTCGGTTGGGCCCCGGAGCACGGACGGCTGGACGAGATCGTGGGGACGGCTTGGGGCTGGTTCCGGTCCCGGCCTTCGGGCTATGGCGACTGAAGCCTGCCGGGTCGAGGACGGCCAGGCCCCGGGAATGTACGGGGTGAGCCAAGGGTCCCGTTCTTCCGACAATCCCCTGGGGCCCGTTGACACGGCCCCGCCCCGGGGGTATAGTCCTCCTTTGCCGACGGACCACTTGGCCCGAGGCGCGCCCAGAGCGGCGAGAGCGTTTTGACAACCGTATAGAGGGACGTGGAGCGCGCGTTAAAGGCACCGAGTGAAGAGCGCTAAAAGATAATTTAAGCTACACAGGGTGTGCGACGAATGCCTAGGGACAAGTTGCCGAAGAAGGACGTGCAAGCAGCGATATGCCTCGGGGAGCAGCACGAATGCGATGATCCGGGGATTTCCGAATGGGGAAACCCGCCGTGGGTAACGCCACGGCACCCGCGCCTGAACACATAGGGCGCGAGGAGGGCACCGGGTGAACTGAAACATCTAAGTAACCCGTGGAAAAGAAACCGAAGGGACTCCGTAAGTAGCGGCGAGCGAACGCGGACCAGCCTAAACCTGTCGGCATGCCGGCAGGGGTAGTGGGGCATCCACCAAGCTCCTTTAATCGAGGTTCTGCCTCGGTTAAGGGAGCTCGGAAAAGAAGACCGAGCGCGGAATAGAGGAACAGTCTGGAAAGTCTGGCCACAGAGGGTGACAGCCCCGTATTCCAAATTCCGCACGGATTCAGGATGTACCCGAGTAGCACGGAGCACGAGGAATTCCGTGTGAATCCGCCCGGACCACCGGGTAAGGCTAAGTACGACTTGTCACCGATAGTGCATCCAGTACCGTGAGGGAAAGGTGAAAAGAACCCCGGGAGGGGAGTGAAATAGAACCTGAAATCGCACCACCCGCAAACAGTCGGAGCGCGAGGGCGGGAGCAATCCCGTCAAGCGTGACGGCGTGCCTTTTGCAGAATGAGCCTGCGAGTTGTTGGCAGCGGCAAGGTTAAGTGGTCAAGCCACGGAGCCGGAGGGAAACCGAGTCTGAATAGGGCGTCGAGTCGTTGTCAGCAGACCCGAAACTGCGTGATCTAGCCATGGCCAGGCTGAAGTGGTGGTAACACACCATGGAGGGCCGTACTCATTGACGTTGAAAAGTCTCGGGATGAGCTGTGGTTAGTCCGGTGAAATGCCAATCGAACGCAGAGATAGCTGGTTCTCCCCGAAATGCATTGAGGTGCAGCGTTGTCTGTTGTCATACGGGGGTAGAGCACTGAATGGGCTAGGGGGCTTACCCGCTTACCGAACCCAATCAAACTCCGAATACCGTATGATTAAGGCAGCAGTGAGACTGCGAGCGATAAGGTCCGTGGTCAAAAGGGAAACAGCCCAGATCGCCAGCTAAGGCCCCTAAGAGACGACTAAGTGTGAAACGATGTGAAGAAGCGTAAACAGCCAGGAGGTTGGCTTGGAAGCAGCCACCCTTTAAAAAGTGCGTAACAGCTTACTGGCCGAATGTTTCTTTGCGCGGATAATGTAAGGGGGCTCAAGTCGTCCGCCGAAGCTGCGGGACCTCCCATGAGGGAAGGTCGGTAGGGGAGCGTTGAGTCAGCAGTGAAGCACGAGCGTAAGCCCGTGTGGAGCGGAATCAAGTGAGAATGCAGGCATGAGTAGCGATAAGACAGGTGAGAATCCTGTCCGCCGAAAACCTAAGGTTTCTCCGGCTATGTTCGTCAGACGGAGGTTAGGCGGACCTAAGGCGAGGCCAGAAGGCGTAGCCGATGGACAGCAGGTAGACATTCCTGCCCCGTGCACAGTGCGAAGGGGGACGCTTCTTGAAGTTCCAGACAGACCGTTGGTCGTTCTGCACCGAGCCCTTAGGGGTGACGTGGTTGGGACAGATAGGGGCCGAGAAAAGCCATAAGCATCAGCTGTGTACGACCGTACTGCAAACCGACACAGGTAGGTGAGTCGAGGAGACTAAGGCGTTCGAGAGAACTCTCGTTAAGGAACTAGGCAAACGGGTCCCGTAACTTTGGAATAAGGGACGCCCCGCAAGGGGCCGC
>JAFDWQ010000012.1 GCA_018268395.1 Armatimonadota bacterium
GGCCACATCGAACTGGCCGCGCCGATCAGCCACATCTGGTACCTCAAGGGCGTCCCGTCGCCTCTCTCGCTGATCCTCGACATCAGTCCGCGTCAGCTCGAGAAGGTGATCTATTTCGCCAGCTTCATCATCATCGACCTCGAGTCGGAGAAGATCCAGGAGTTGCTCCCGAAAATCCTCGAAACGGTGGAGGAGGAGAAGATCAACATCCAAGAGCAGATGCGCGAACTCGAGTTCGAGTCGCTTCAACGGCTCTCGAAGGAGATGATCGACAACCCGGACGAGTACTTCGACGAGAGCTTCGTCCGGGACCGCATGAAGGCGAACTTCGACCGGATCCGGGCCGAATACCGTGACGCCGACGAGCGCGTCCGCGACCTTGACATCGCCGCCGAACTTCTCGGGAAGCTGGAAGTCAACCAGCTCATCGAGGAAGACAAGTGGCGCGCGATCAGCAAGATGCTGGACGCGGTCAGCCGACGCTGGAAGACCGACCTTGGATACCTCGTCCACGCCAACATCGGCGCGGACGCCATGAAGGAGCTCCTTCGGCGCGTCGACCTCGACCGGATGGTCCGCGAACTCCGGCAAGAGATCGTCGTCACGACGAGCCAGCGCCGGGCCCGCGCGATCAAGCGCCTCGAACTGGTCGAAGCCTTCCAGCAGTCGAAGAGCCGGCCGGAGTGGATGATCCAGGACATCGTCCCGGTCATTTCGCCCGAATTGAGGCCGATGGTCCAGCTCGACGGTGGCCGCTTCGCGACGTCCGACCTCAACGACCTTTATCGGCGCATCATCAACCGGAACAACCGGTTGAAGAAGATCATCGAGATCCAAGCTCCGGAATCGATCATCAACCACGAAAAGCGGCTCTTGCAAGAGGCCGTCGACGCACTGATCGACAACGGACGAAGGGCCCGGCCCGTCGTCGGCAGCAACCAGCGACCGCTCAAGTCCCTCAGCGACATGCTCAAGGGCAAGGAAGGCCGCTTCCGAAAGAACCTGCTCGGTAAGCGCGTCGACTACTCGGGGCGCTCGGTCATCGTCGTCGGCCCGAACCTGAAGCTTCACCAGTGCGGACTCCCGAAGGAGATGGCGCTCGAGCTCTTCAAGCCGTTCGTCATGAAGACCCTTGTCGAGCGGAAGATCACGCAGAACATCAAGACCGCCAAACGGATGATCGAGCGGATGCACCCGGTCGTGTGGGACGGTCTCGAGGACGTCATCAAGGAGCACCCGGTGCTTCTCAACCGCGCCCCGACGCTCCACCGTCTCGGTATCCAGGCGTTCGAACCGATCCTGGTCGAAGGCAAGGCCATCCAGCTCCACCCGCTGGTCTGCCACGCGTACAACGCGGACTTCGACGGAGACCAGATGGCCGTCCACGTCCCGCTCAGCATGCAGGCCCAGTCCGAGGCCCGTGTCCTGATGCTGTCGACGCAGAACCTGTTCTCGCCTGCGGACGGTAAGCCCGTCGTGTCGCCGATCCAGGACATCGTCCTCGGCTGCTATGCACTGACGTACACGTTCAAGGAAGCGGCCAACAAGCTCGCGAAGCTCGAGGAAGCCTACAAAGCCGACCCCGAGAAAAATCCGGCCCCGTACGTCTACGCAAGCCCCGAGGAAGTTCTCTTCCACTTCGACACTCCGAATTCGGAAAAAATCGGGCTCAACGACCCGGTCAAGGTCAGGATCCAACGGCCTGTGTTCCGAAGCAACGAGGAGATCGATTTCCGTGACCCGGTCACGGGCGTCGAGTACTTGTACGAGACGAACCAGAACGAGTTCGGCGAAGACGTACAGGAGCTCAAGGCCCTCGACCAGGAGTTCGAGAGCTTCATCGCGACCACGACCCCGGGCCGCTTGATCTTCAACGAAGTGCTCCCGCACCCGATGAAGTACAGCGATAAGTTCCTTCAGGTCGAGCTGACGAAGAAGGCGATCGCCGACACGATCATCACCTGCCACAAACAAGTCGGCACGAACGGCACGATCAAGCTCCTCGACGACATGAAGCAGCTCGGGTTCACCTGGGCCAGCCGGTACGGGATCAGTATCGCGCTCACCGACATGGACCCGCCGCGCCGAAGGGAAGAGATGCTCGGCGAAGCGGACGCCAAGGCGAACCGCGTCCTGGAACAGTTCCGCCGCGGCCTCATTTCGTTCCGCGAAATGCAGGAGTCCCTCGTCCGTCTCTGGACGAGCACGTACGACGAGATCGGTAACGCCATCGTCGACGCCATGACGCAGGAGAACCCCCTGTCGATCATCACGGTCTCGGGCGCACGCGGTTCGATCAAGCAGCTCGCGCAGCTTTCGGGCATGCGCGGCCTCATGTTCAACCAGTTCAACGAGGTCATCTACGAGCTCCCCGTCAAGTCGTCGTTCCAACGCGGCCTGTCGATGCTCGAATTCTTCGTCACGACGCACGGCGCCCGTAAAGGTCTCGCCGACACCGCCCTTCGAACGGCCGACGCGGGATACCTCACGAGGCGTCTCGTCGACGTCTCGCAGGACGTCATCGTCCGGTCGAAGGACTGCGGGACGGCCGAAGGCATCAGCGCTTGTCGTCTGACGTTCGAAGGGAAGACCCTCGAAACGATGGGCGACCGCGCTCAAGGCCGCGTCTCGCTCCTGGAGGTCACCGATCCTGCGGACAAGTCTGTCGTCTATGAAGCCGACACGCTCTTGACCCAAGAACACGCCAAGCGACTCGACAAGGTCGAGAACGCGTATTACGCGGAGATGGAGACGGCCGAGGGCGACGATGCCCAGCGCAAGATCATCGACAAGTACGAAGCGCACGGCTACAAGGTGGACGAACACGGACGCCTTGGCGCGATCGTGCGGTCGCCGATCTCGTGCGAACTCGAACAGGGCATCTGCGCGAAGTGCTACGGGCTCGACCTCGCTTCGCACAAGATGGTCGAGCAGGGGGTCGCGGTCGGCATCATTGCCGCCCAGTCCATCGGCGAACCCGGCACGCAGCTCACGATGCGCACGTTCCATACGGGCGGCGTCGCAGGCTCCAAGACCATCGCCCGTACGAACCAGTACAAGACCGGTAAGTTCGTCCGCCAGTTCCAGGAAGACTTCCAGCAGGCGACCAGCACCGACCTCGCCACGTTCGATCCGGGCAAGCTGCTCGAGTCCCAAGAGTCCGTCGTCAAAGGCCTGATGCGCCCGAGCGCAGAGGTGCCGGAGGAGGACGGGAAGAAGAAGACGACGGCCCGGACGACCAAAGCTGCGGAGAAGCTGGTCGAGAAGAAGGACTCGGAAAGCCGCAAGCTCTGGGAGCGCAGCCGTAAGACGTTCTTCTACTCCTGGACCGGTGAGTCCAGCGGTATCGTCCGTGTCGAGGAGATCTTCGAGGCGCGACGCCAGCCGCGGGGCAAGGCGATCATTTGTCCGGTCACGGGCATCGTGGTCGACATTCAACGCTCGAACTACGGTCGCTGGGTCGTCGTGGAAGCCGAAGTCGGCACCGATCTCTCGGCCCAGAAGCACGCTTACATCGCGAGCGAGCAAAACTGGCCGAAGGGCAAGGACGGACAGTTCGACAGTGGTCTCGACCGCGTCGTCGGCCAGAAGCTGACCACCCAGGTCCTGCAGACCTTACGGAAGAACAACGTCGAACGCGTCCGGGTCTTTTACACGATCCTGGTCCCGCCGCTCGGCAACCTGCCGGTCCAGAAAGGTAGCCGCGTCATCAAGGGCGACCCGTTGACCGAAGGCCCTCTCGATCCGCACGAAGTCCTCGACCTCGCCGGCTCGACCGCGGTGCACGAGTACTTCATCGAGAACTTGCAGAGCGTTTACAAAGACCAGGGCGTCGACATCAACGACAAGCACCTGGAGGTCATCGTCCGGCAAATGCTTCGGAAGAGGCAGGTCAAGGAGCCGGGTGACGCGCCCTTCCTCCCGGGCCAAGTCGTCGACCGCTTCCGCTTCAAACGGGAGAACGAGCGCGTCCGGCAGGCCATCGCCGCCGGGACGAAGATCAAGTACATCGACCCGATCGACGGGGAAGAGAAGGAGCGCGATCCGAAGGAAGCGACCGCGAACTGGATCCTCCTCGGCATCACCGAAGCTTCGCTCGCGACGGACTCGTTCCTGTCGGCCGCTTCGTTCCAAAAGACGACGCGCGTCCTGACGGAAGCCGCCGTCCGTGGCAAGCACGACGTGTTGCTCGGCCTCAAGGAGAACGTCATCATCGGCCGTCTGATCCCCGCAGGAACGGGCGTCAAGGCGTACCGCGACTTGGCGATCGAAGTCGACCGCAGCCAGCCGATCTGGGCCCAGCAGCCGCTGACGGCCTTGATCGAAGCCGAAGAGGTCGAATCGATGGGCGCGAGCGGCGCCTTCGACGGAATGTCCTTGGCCGACCTAGCCGCAGCAGAAATCGACGAACACGCCGAGTGACCTGACCGTCCTCCGCGTGCGGTCCGGCCCGTCCCCTTGTCTGGGAACGGGCCGGACTTTTCATGGGCCAAGCCTTCGGTACTGCGATCGGGTCAACGTCTCCGGCCGGGATATTGGAACGTCACGAGGAGCGCGACGGCCGTACCGGACGAGACGACAGGCGAGACCGTTCCGCAAAACGCGTCGGGGTGGAGCCGCTTCCTGTCGTAGGGGACGTCGAAGGCATGCTGTTCCAAGGACGTCACGGCATTCTTGACCGCCGTGTCGACGGCTTCGTCGAGGGGAGGAGGCAGCTGCTCCGTGAGGGCTGATCCGGGTTGGATCGCGATCCGGCAGTAGGGGCCAGGAAGGCTCGCGGCGATCACATGGGCCTTGGAGTCCAGGACGGCCATGCAGACGGGGGACACCTTCAAGACGGCCTGCCACCACTCGGTACGGTCGATCGGCCGGTTCTCGATTCCAAGGGCATGGTCCGAGACATAGGGCCGGACGACTGCTACGGCCGCCGCGCGGTTCGCGACGTTGAGCTTTCCTCGGATGCGGCCCCAATAGGTTTTCACCGTTCCAGGTGCGATCTGCATCTTGACGGCGATCTCCTTATCGGTATAGCCCTGCGCGGCCCATTCGAGCACGCAAGTCTCCCTGTCAGACAGCTCCCCTAAAGTCCTCTCCTTCATTTGTAAAACCTATGTCGTTGCTTACGCAAGTGTTCTTGTCGCCAGTTGGGGCCCTTTCAAGAACTATTAAGGTTTCTCAAGTAGGCATTCTAACAGTTGGAACGCAACCGGAGTACGGCCTTGACTCGCTTGTCTCCCAAAAGGAGGACACCAAAAGTCGGATTCTTTTGTCGGGAATGCCTGAGGGACACTTGCTGGCGGTCGGGGATTCCGGCGACGGCTTGCAGATTAAGGGGTCTTGCCACCTGCAGACGTGAGTCCGGAGGGATGACCTGGGACGAAACTTGATGAGCAATCGCAATGCTTGGTGCACAGGAGGGAGAGCGGCGGCCGCTCTGGCGGCCATCGGGCTGCTTGGAGTCGGCGCGTACGCTTCGAACTACTTTGTCAACCCGTTCGACAATCCGGTCCTGATCGGTCCGACAGAATCGACGACCGTCTGGGGCGTCGACCGCTATGCCCCCAACGCGTTCGAGAGTCTGAACTGGGGCGGCGACAACCGGCTCCACGTTCGGATCGATAACGCCGACTTCCAGGGATCCGGGTTTTACAACACCCAAGGCCGGAAGCTCGATCTCGGCAACGGACGGTACACGTCGATCAGTGGCGAAGTCTACGTCAGTAGCGACTTCGACACGAACGAGCGCCGCTCGGGGATCTGGGGCGTTGCGGTGGACGGTTCGAACACCATCGTAGGCTATCCCATCTTGGACGTCGCCAACGACTCGTCGACCGCCGGTCAGACGACCAACGGGTGCGTCTTCCGTTATTACACGCAGGACACGCGCCAGAAACCGGCCGACGACGCCAATGCGACGGCAGGCTTCGTGGAGCTGAAGCAGCTCACGGCCTCGGACTACGACAAGTGGCACAAGTTCGAGATCCGCCTGACGCCCTATGCGTACGAAGTCTACGTCGACGGCACGCTCGTGTTCGTGGACAACTGCGTCTATGGCGCGGACAAGTTCGACGAGATGATCTTGAACTCGAAGAATTACAACCAGGACTATGACGTCTACTGGGACAACGTCGCGGCGCAGCCGTCGGGTAACCCGTGGGGACTGCCCGTCGACTTGAACGGCAAGTATTACGAAGCTTCGGTCGGTAACGTCTTCAGCGACGGTACGGCCGCATCGACCAGCAACGTGGAAGGCTTCACCGTCATCGAAAGCAGCAACGGCGCCGCTGCGGTCCAGGGCAGCTTCACCCCGTTCTCGACCGGCTTGAAGCCGCCGAAGGCTCTCGAAGCCGATCTGCTGGGCCGAAGCTTCCAGTTCAAAGCCGAGCTGGGCGGCACATGGACGCTCACGAACGGCATCGTGGGTCCGAACGTGCGACCGGGCTCGTCGTTCATTGCCGGCGCGCACGATGCGGCCGGGTACAGCGGAGCCTATGGCGAAGTCGTCATCGACAGACCGGACAACACCGGATACCGGTTCGACCTCTCGACGAACGTCGGGGACGAGCTGATCTCGGACACGACGGGAGCGACGAAGTTCCTCGTCCGCGTGGACGTCGACGGGGCCGGTGCCTGCACGATGACCGTTTCGACGGTCGACGGCAACGAGCCGGGCAAGACGTACACGTCGAACGCTTTGGCTGCGGGAGCGAGTCTTGCGAACTCCCACTTCTACACGGGCTTCGACCGCTACTACAGCCAGCACCTGGGCGGTACCGCGACGGTCAAGATCTCCGAGTTCACGACGACGGCCGTCGACAACGCCATCTATGCGTTCTCGGACGACCCCTATGTGAAACCTGGCGAGCAGGCCGGATACCGCGTCGGTATGGCGAATATGACCGACCTGATCGAAGGGTTCCAAGCGTTCGGATCGACCACGGGTTCGCCGACTCTCGTGAATCTCGGTTCGCCCTTCCCTTACTACACTCCCGCCCCGTTCGCCAACGTGTTCCTCGACCCGAGGACGCAAGGCCTCTCGTCGGGAGCGGCGCCGCTCGGTGCCGAAGGCACCCAGGCCGGTTCGCCCTTGGCGGTCTTGCCTTACAACACGACCATCGAGGACACGGCGACGCTCGGAATCGCCGCGAACAACGGTAACGTCAACTTTCCGACCCGCTTCAGTGTGAACGGCGGCCTTGAGCTCCTGCCTGGCCTCAGGCAAGGGTCCAACACCGTCGTCGTCGACAACACGGCCCCGAGCGTCGTGATCACCAGCGCGACCCAGTCGCACGGAAACGTGCTGAGCTCGACCGCGATCCAGGGACTCCTGACGATCCACATTGACGCGAAAGACCTGGGCTCGACCCCGTCTGGCCTGACCGGCTACCCGACAGTCCAGATCACGTGGTCGGACGCCAGCGTCACGACGCTCAGCGCCGCGCCATGGGCCGGCAACGACTACATTGCGACGACGAACATCGGTGCCTCCGTTCCGTGCGGCACGGCCACGATCCTCGTCACGGCGACCGACGACGCGGGCAACGTCAATACGGCTTCGGGCACGTTCAGCGTGAACAAGTCGCAAGTGACCGCTACCGTTCAACTCGCGGGCGTTTCGACGAACCCGAACCGGGAGGTCACGTTCGTCCTTGGCGGGACGGGCGGTTCGAACGGCCCGATCACGGTCCACAAGTCGCTGGCCTTTACGGCCGGCTCCGCGATGGTCACCTTGACCGCTCTCGACGGACTTCCGGACTGCTCTAAGACCATGACCGTCATTTGGGCGAAGGACGAAGTCCATACGCTCGGCAAGCGTGAAAACCTGACGAAGGACGTCAACGCGCAGTACATCTGCCCGACGATCGTCCTCAAGGGCGGCAACGCCAACAAGGACACGGTCATCGACATTCTCGACTACGGCAAGTTCGCCTTCCAGTGGGGTTCCAGCCAGTCCGTGAACAGCTTGTACACGGATCCCGGCAACGCGGACTTCAACTGCAACGGCACCGTGGAGATCGGGGACTACAGCTATATCCAGCTCGGGTTCCTGAGCGGGGACGAGCCGTTGCCCGGCAACTTCAGCCCGGTCCCGAATCCGAAGGACAAGTGCACGATCAAAGACATGTTCGGTGCCGGTGTCCCCGAGCGAGTGGCTCAGGACATGGACGCCGACAAGGACGGTTGGATCACAGTGAACGAGGTTTCACAGTGGCTCTCGGCTAAGCAAAAGATCTTCAAGAACGGGGGTCGCTAGGATCGCAGACACTTTGCCCGGGCCCCGTTGCAGAGCGGGGTTCCGGGCACTCTTTCGGCCGCTTCCGACGGGAGACCGTGGGGAGCGGCCCGACAGGTTCCGGACAGGAGTGTTTTTCTGATGAGGACGCACAAGTTTTTAAAGAGGGCGGACCCGGTCCGCCCGATGGCTGTGGCCCTATGGGCCCTCGCCCCGATGACGGGCCTTGCAAACGTCAATCTGGAGTTGCGGCCGTTGCGGACCGACTATCGCGTCGGCGAGCAAGTCAGCATCGACGTCGTCGCGGTCAGCGACCTTCCGTTCGAGACCGTCAGCGCTCTGGACGTGATCGTCAAGTGGAACCCGACGAGCCTCAACCCGCTCACGTCGACGAACTCGAGAAGCCAGGACGCGAACGGGCCGTACTCGTGGTTCACGTCAGGATTCATCAACCCTACGCCTTTGAACAGCAGCCGGTCGGACGGGGACGCGGTCTGGAGCGGGCTTGCCCAGTTCCTGCTACCGTATGTCGCAACGGACCAGGGCACGATCGTGACCACGTTGCGGTTCAACGCCCTCAGAAAGGGAAGCATCGGCCGCCTCACGCGGGTCGACCTGCCACCAGTCTATATGGGTTTCTCGACCGCCGTTTTCGGTGGGGACTTCGTGAACCAGAACGTGACGGGTTCGCTGACGGGCGTCGAGATCCTGATCCGTCCTGCTCCGGTCGGGCCTCACGATTGAGCGGCATGTGATAACGTAAGGGTGCCCTCGGGACGACCCGCTGGGCGGGATGTATGATGTTCGGCCTCTCACTCGTATCCTGGGTGGTATCCCCGGTTGCGGAAGACAAGATCGCACTCACGTTGTCCATCGCCGAGTCGACGATGGCGCTCGGAGTCAAGGACGCCCAAGTCAACCTCTATGTGACCTTTGCGAACGAAGGAAACCGTCGGATCGACTTCTGGAGCCCGCGGTATTCGAAGGGATACGAACTCCTCTCGTTCGAACTCCAGCCCTTGCCGAAAGGAGTCAGCCGCACCGTGACGCGGTTGCCCCGTGCATGGGACAAGAACTGGCCCGAGGTCTTTTCGCTCCCGCCCGGCCGGCACATGACGCGGCCCATCGCGCTGGGTGACGGGACTTGGGAGCCTTTGCCACTTGGTACGGACAAAGTCGGCAAGTTCAGGATCAGGGCCGTTTTCGTCGAAACGCCCGAGCGGGGCGACACGACGAAGGTCTGGCTCGGACGGGCGACGAGCAACTGGGAGACGGTCGAACTTCGGAACCACATGTCGGCCCGCAAAGGGTTCTGAAACGACCTGTCCGTCGGTTCCTTCGAGCGTCATGTACACTCGCTTGACATGACCTCACTGCTCCTCTGCGCAGCCTTGCTTCCTCAAGCCCATCCCGGCGGGGCGCGCAGCGCGTGCATCCGCCAAGACGGACGTACGGTCACGACGGTCGGTGACGACGGGATGGTCCGAGTGTGGCGGCTGGCCGACGGCCGCCTCGTAAAATCGGTCCGGGCCACTTCGAACGGCCACCTCACGGCCGTTTCCCAGAGTCCGGACGGGCGGCTGATCGTGACTGCCGGTTACGACGGGAAAATCCGGCTCTGGGACGCGGATCTCAAACGGATCAGAAGCTGGTCTGGCGGAACGTCTTACGTCTCCGGAGCAGCGTTCTCCTTTGACGGGACAAAGGTCTATTCCTGTGGATACGACAACCGGGCGAAGGAGTGGTCGCTTCGCGGAAAGCTCTTGAGGACCTACACAGGACTGCCTTCGGACGCCTACGGTCTGGCCGTCTCCCGGGACGGTCGGCACGTCGCCGCGGTCGGTCCGAGCGGCGGGTTCGTCGTGTGGCAGGCCAGGACCGGAAAGGTGGTGCTGAAGGGGTCCGAGCGATCTTCGGACTTTTGTGCGGCAGCTTTCGATCCGACAAGCGGCCGCGTCGCCATCGTCGCTCTCGGGGGCCGTCTCGAGGTGTGGGACGTTGTCGCTAAAGCGAGGGTGTCGTCCGTCGACACAGGCCCGAACGGCTTGATCGGGGTCGCATGGAAGAGCCCGTCGGACATCGTCGCAGCGTCGTACCGGAGAGAGCTGTACCTTGTCCAAGCGGCTTCTGGCGAAGTGAAGCAGCGGATCGAAGCCGCACCAGAAGGGACGTTCCTCATGGGCTTGTCCACCGACCACAAGGGTCTCCGTGCTGCGACTTGCGATTCGGCCGGCGACGTCAAGATCTGGAACACGTCGGACGGGACGCTGGACTTTACGGCCGGCCACGCGCGCTAGAGGTTTTTCTTCGACTTTCGTCCGTTTTGACGGAACTCGGCAGATAATGGGAGCATGTCACCCATGACGCACCGGATCCTGACGTGGGCCGACCAGCGGGGACGGCTCGACCTGCACGTGCCGGGTCTTCTTCCGGGGGAGGCCGTCGAGGTCACCGTCTGCAAGATCGAAGGAGACTGGAACGCCTACCTCGAGAGCGATTCCTTTCTTCGTTTCGGTCTGAGCCGGGAAGAGGTCGAGGACATGTTCCTTGCCGAGCGTCAAGCTTGGGAAGGCTGAACTTGGGGTCCGACAGGAACGCGCCTGAAGACAACCCTCTTTGGACCTGCCCGGAATGCGGCAACCGGTTCGTGACGGCGAAGATGTGGCATTCGTGCGGGACGTTTGCGCTGGACGGTCTCTTCCTTCAGTCGTCGCGAGAGGTCCGTGGAGCCTACGACGCCTTGGAAGCCATGGCCAGGGAACTGGCCGACATCATCGTCACGCCTCAAAAGACGCGGATCGCGTTCCAAACGCGGACCCGCTTCAGTGGTGGTGTGCCGAAGAGGGACCACTTTGACGCGGGGTTCGTCTTCTTCCGCCGACACCCGTCTCCCCGGTTCTACAAGATCGAGGACTATTCCGCGAAGTGGTTCGTTCACCGCACACGGTTGACTTGCGCCGCAGACGTGGACGACGAGGTCCGGCAATGGCTGGTCGAGGCTCTCGAATACGGGGACCAGTGCCGGACCGGTCGATTCGCCTGACGCCTGTTAAGTCGCAAAAACCCTCTCCGTTCATCCAGGTTACGGGCCCTCACGGTGGTCCCGTTCGAACGGAGAAGGAAAATGGAAGAGAGACCGATCAGTAGGGCGCCCTGGAACTGGGGCGCGAAGGCGCTCGCGTTGGCGACGGTCGTCGCCGCAACCGGTTGCGGCGGCGGGGGAGGAGGGACGGGCACCGGAGGAGGCGGTGGCGGCGGCACGAGCAACCAAGGGCAATTGGCCAAGAACACGTTGTTGGTCGATAAGTCCGGGGCGTCGCAGGTCGTCAGCCAGAACGGCTCGTCGATCACGTTCCGTGGACAGCGGAACGACATCAAGCCAGGTTCTGTCGTCTTCAACACGAACGGTACGGGTTCGATCCGAAAGGTCAAAGCCGTGTCGTTTTCCGGCGGCAACACGGTCGCTGTGACCGAGGACGGGGGGCTTGTCGACGCCGTCGAAACCCTCAAGACGAAGACGGCTCTGCCCTTCAGCCGCGAAGCCATCGGTGAGATCAAGAGCAAGGATCCGGCGGTGTCGTTCACCTGGGTCAAGGGAGATCCGATCAAGTCGCGGGACGTGTCTTACAACGTCCTTGAGATCAATTTCAAGGACTTCTCGCTCGGGTTGTCGAAGGGCATCGATATCGATGGTACGGCGACCTTCCAGGCAGAACCGCAGTTCGACTTGAACATGGACCGTGAGCCTGGCAAGCTCCTTCCCTCGGTCTCGTACATGAAGGCCGGGATGTCGGCCCGGCTGGGCGGTTCTCTGTCCGTGACCTCCAAATACGGCGGGAGCGTCGCCGCGACCAAGACGGTGTTCGACGAATATGTCGGGCCCCCGCAGGTCTACGGTTGGCTCGTCTTCCGGACGCGCCTCAAGGTCGAGGCCGGGATCGAGGGTACGGCATCGGGCGGGGTGACCCACACAGAGTCTCTCGGCCTGACGGCCGACGTGTCGGAAACGTACGTCCGCAACACGGGGTGGAGCACCGCAAAGTCACTGACGCCGTCCTATCAGGCGTCCGAAGCCGACGTCGACGCGGAGTTCAGTCTGAGACTGCGGCCACTGGTCGTCACGCTCGCCTACGAACTGTACGGCGTCGCCGGTCCTTACGCCTCGCTGGAATCGTATGCGGAGGCCGTCGGCACCCACACCGTTCAGAACGGGGAAGAAGGCATCGAGGCCGTCGTGAACAAGGGTCTTAACGGCTTGATCGGACTCGTCGCGGAACTGCCCGCAGGGTTGGAAACGATGTTCGGCGGGACGTGGAAGCCGTTCGATTTCACGTTCGAGGTCACGAAGACGGAGTTGTTCCGGAAGTTCTTCCCGTTCACGGGCACGTCCAGCATCTCGGTCGGCGACAACGGGCCGGCCCCGGACGACATCTTCTCCGTGAGCCTCGACGGAACGTTGCTCGGACAGACCGACAAAGGCGGGACGGGGGCCTTTCGGGTGACGTCGTTACGGCCTGGACAGCACACGTTGACCGTGACGTGCCTCGACGACGGAGCCAACGGGAACGACGCCGGAACGCTCGGTTTGAGCTTGGCGAACGGGTTCACGTTCCTCGACGGCGGCACGACCGTCAGCGACGTTCTGGCGCTCGGAGAATCGAAGGACTACACGGTGGTCGTCCCGGACACCGGGAAGCCGTGGATCAAACCGAAACCGTTGCCGAAGAGCAGGCTCGCACAAGAGCATCCGCGACGATAGGGAAGTTCAGGCCCTGGCCGATCGGCCAGGGCCTGAACTTAGTCGTGGTGGTGGTGTCCGTGTTCGTAATGATCGGCCAAAGCGTCCCGACCAAAGTCGCCTTTGAAGTCGCGCCAGACGGTGTGGATATGGTTACCGTCCGCTTGGGTGTTGTCGTATTCGACGACAAAGGTGTCGCTCTGGATGCGATAGTAGTGCCGGGCGTCACGCCGGACCGGGCCGAGCCATGCGAACACGACGTGGCCGTAGCCATCGGCTTGGACGGCCTTCATCCTTCGCGATCGTTCGGAGGCCTGTTGGACCGAGGAATGAACGTCCAACAGCTGTCGTAGCAACGCCTTCTGACCCTTGTCCATGTCGTCGTATGGCAACCCCGACCGACCATCGATTCCCGCTTGGCGAGAACTCCCCGTGACGATGTCCGTCGGCGCCTCTTCAGAGAGGACCGCCTTCCGGCGTTGTTCGGGACGGAACGAGTCGACCAGTCGAAAGGCCAGGTCTTGCTCTTTGGCAAGGACGCGTTGTCCCTTGAGAGGCCCGGACCGGACTTCGGCCGGGTTACTTCCCAGAAACTGCGGTGTGCTGGACACGACGATCCCTCCGGTGTGGCCGAAGGTCAGTGAAACGTGATGGCCCTCGTACCTCCACAGCCACGGCCCGGTCGCACTCGGTTCACCGAAGAAGACGAACCAGTACTTCTCAGGATCACGCGACGGGTTCTTTTCCATTTCGGCCAGGACGGACTCGAGGGACCGGATCTTCTCGACCTTCTCAAACCCCTCTGGACTCAAGGAGGCCCTGAGCAATTCGACGGCCGCTTTGCGTTGGGTTCCGTCCATCTCGGACCAGCTCACGCCCCTCCGTCCCCCAGGCACGTAAGTCCAAGTGTCGCGATCGGCCGAAGCGGCGGGTAAGACGGCCTTTTCTCGGAGCGGCTCGCTCAAGCTCGCGACGAAGCGCCGCGCCGCCTGGCTCATGGAGGACTCGGAGGCCGGTTTCGGGACGACCAACGTGGCCAGGACAAGGAACGCGGAGAAGAGCCGCATGTCGACATTGTAGATCGTCCGACAAGGGTCGCCTTTATCAGGCGTCAAGGTACGCTGGCGGGCCAAGAACGTGATGATCCTCTTCGCGATCGCAGTCTGGCCGGGCCCCCTCAGCGTGCCGCATCAGGGACAGGAGACGGTCCGGGTGAAGGACAGCGCCCAGTTCTCTTCTGCACTTCGCAAAGCGAAGCCAGGGACGACGGTCTTGCTCGAACCTGGCCGTTATGAGGGGGGCGTGTACGCTGAAAACGTCCACGGGGCAGAAGGGCGCGCGGTGACCGTACGGGCGGCCGACCCGGCGGACCCGCCCAGGATCTCAGGCGGAACAGGAGGGATCCACTTGTCGAAAGTCTCCTACATCGAAGTGCGGGACCTCGTCGTCGAAGGAGCGTCGCACAACGGGATCAACATCGACGACGGCGGCGACATTGGACGACCGTCGCACCACGTCGTGATCCGTAACGTCCGGGTCAGCGACCTTCCGAAAGGAAACCACGACGGGATCAAGCTGTCCGGTGTCGACGACTTCCTGGTGACCGGGTGCTCGGTCGCCCGATGGGGCGGGTCGGGAATCGACATGGTCGGGTGCCACCGAGGAGTGATCGAGGGCGGAACGTTCTCGGACGGCGGGGATTCGGGAGTCCAAGCGAAGGGCGGTTCGTCGGACATCGTTGTACGGACGTGCCGTTTTGTGGACGCAGGTCAGCGCGCCGTCAACATCGGAGGCAGTACAGGCCTCGACTACTTCAGGCCACCTTTGTCGCTAGTGCCCGAAGGACGGAGGTACGAGTCCAAAGACGTGACGGTCGAAGGATGCACGTTTTCAGGGAGCCTATCGCCAATCGCCTTTGTCGGAGCCGACGGTGCGGTCGTGAAGTTCAACACGTTCTATCGGCCTGGGAGGTGGGTCGTCCGCATCCTGCAGGAGACCTCGACTCCCGACTTCGTCCCCTGTCGCAACGGCGTGTTCGAAGACAATCTCGTGGTTTTCTCGTCTTCGGCCTGGAGCGCGGGCGGCTTCAATGTCGGACCCGGCACGGACGCTCTCTCGTTCGCGTTCCGGAGAAACCATTGGTACTGCTTTGACGATCCGTCCCAGAGTCCGCCCCGGTTGCCGGTCGCCGAATCCGGCGGTGTCATCGGCAAGGATCCGGGTCTGGTCGATCCCGCTCGGGGCGACTTCGGAGTCAAAGCGGGTCGTGATCCCGTGCCGGCAGGGGCCCATGCTTTCCGACGGCGCGAAGGCGGCTGAAACCTGCGGCTCGGCCGCCCGGTATGATCTCGCGGAGTGGACGAAGGACGCCAAACCGCCCGGCAAACGACGGCGCTCAAAAGCCTCCATCCCATGATCCGTAGCGTCTGGCGGCTAGGGGGCCTGATTTCTGGACTCGTCGCCGCAACGTCGATCACGGCCTTTTCGTTCCTGTTCATCAAGGTCTTCGAAGGCCCGGTCTGGATCGCTCCTCTCGTGTTCGTCGTTTCCTTCTTGATGTTCGGCGGCGTGGCGATGTTGCTCGTCGACAAGCAGTTCGAGCAATGGCGGTACCAACTCCGGGAGTTCGACGTGGTCATCCGCAAGGGGCTCGTCTGGCGATCCGAGCGGTACATCGCCCGGGACCGCGTCCAGCACATCGACATCAACACGGGTCCGCTCGACCGCAAGTTCGGCCTTGTCCAAGTCGTGGTGTACGCGGCCGGCGTGACGGGCTCCGTCGGACTGATTCCCGGTCTGACCCCGGAAGAAGGGGAATGGCTCAAGGAACAGCTCCTGGCCACCCGGGCCGAGGACGCCTGACACATGCGCAGGCTCGATCCACGATCGGTCCTCGTCCTGTCCATCGAGTGGCTGCGAAAAGCCGTGTACCCGATGGTCATTGCCGTCTTCGCGAATAGCGGCCCAATGATGCGGAAGGGGATCGAGGGCAAGACCTTGCTTCTGGTCTTGGCGGTCCCTGTCCTCTTCGGAGCCCTTGCGATCATCGGTGGGATCGTGAGCTACGTCGTCACGAGCTTTGGCATCGTGGCAGGATCCTTGATCGTGTCAAAGCGCGGAATTTGGCGTCAAGAACGGACGATCCCGCTCGAACGCGTGCAGAACGTCCACATCACCCAGGGTTTGTTGGAGCGGATCTTAGGAATCGCGACCGTCCGCGTCGAAACCGCGTCCGGCCCGGGCGTCGAGGCCAACCTAAAGTCCCTTTCGCTGAGCGACGCCCGGCACATTAAGGACGAACTGCTCCGAACGGGCCCGGTCGTCTCTCCCGAGGCTTCGGAGCCGGCTGCGGTCTACCGACCGGGATTCAAGGACATCGTCCTTGCCGGCGCGCTGCAAAACCGGGCGTTGATCGTGATGGCCGCGATCCTGGGCGTGTTCGGCCAAGGCCTCGACGATCTCGCCGTCTCAGGAGTCCGCTGGATCGAACGGTCGCCCGTGACCCAGTCGGCGTCGAAGAACCCGGTCTTGTTCGGCACGTTCTTCGTGATCGGTGGCCTTCTGTTCGTCGTGTTCGGCTGGTTCCTGTCGATCCTCTATGCCGTCTTCGTCTATTACGGGTTTAAGGTCGTCCGGACGGAGAAAGGACTGCAGGTCTCGTACGGCCTCGTCAACACCGTTCAGACCGTCATTCCGGTCAAGAGGGTCCAAAGCGTCCAGACCCGCGCGTCTTGGCTCTTCAAGGCGCTCGGGCTCAACCAACTTTACGTCCAATCGATCGGGGGCCACGTGGCTTCCGGCGAACAGCGCCACGTCGCCGTCGGTCAGACGTTGTTGGCCCCCGTGTGCCGTCCGCAGGTCCTTCGCACGTTGCTCCGTTTGATCGATCCGGCCCTCGACGTGGACAAGGCGACGTTTCTCGCCTCCGACAGGTTCCTCTTGCGGCGTCGGGTGTTCCGCTCGGTCTTCTGGACGACGTTGACCATCTTGGCAGTCTCGGTCGAGGCAAGGATGATGTTCCACAAGGTCGACTGGGTCTGGCCCATCGTCCTAGGGTCGACCTTCGTCGTGCTCCTTGTCTTTCTTTCGGTCATGTCGTACCGGCGTCAAGGCTATGCGGTGACGCCTGAGGTGTTCATGGTGTGCCAAGGAACGCTGGGGCAGAACGTGACGATCATCCCTGTCACGAACGTCCAAGTCGTCGAGTTGACATCGGACTGGTTCCAAAGACGTCGCGGGCTTGTCGACCTCAGAGTCATGACTCCCGTCTCTGTCGCCGTCGTCCCGTGCTTGGCGCGGTCAGTGGCTGAGAGCGTCCAAGAAGACCTCCAGAGTTCGACGTTCCGATACGGACGAAAGGGACTGTAACGACGTGCCTAAAGCTTGAGGGAACGGATAAGATGGGCAACTCGGTGCACCCGTGACCGGTCGCCGAGAAGAGTGGCCTATGTCCGATCCAAACCCCGCTATCTATACGCTTGCCCCTGACGAAACCCTATGGATGTTCAAGGGCGGAATCAGTGACCTACAAAGCCTGTTGGAAGGCCCTGACGAGTGGGTCAAGACGCACGTCAAGGCTTGTAGTTCACCGCCTTCGGGCGTCTACATCGTCGAGTTCTCCTCTCAGTCCGGAGAAGGCGATATGGATCTCAGCTTTTTCGGGACTTGTGGGACTTCCGTGATCTATGTCACGGGCCACGAGCACGTGTTCCAGTTGCTGTCCGGCCCCCGGGCCCTTGTGGCGCCCAATGACTTTTGGACAGGTCTCGACGACCGGTTGGAGGCGGCCACCGGAGCGTCCGGAATCGAAGTCTTCGTCATGCCTTCCAGCGGACGGGTCTTCGTCCACTATGAAAGCGGCACCGACCGGCTCTTTCATGCCGAAATGATGTGCGCGGCCACATTGGACCAACCGGGGTATTTGAAGTGGTTGAAGGGTGAAGTGGACGGCGTCAAGTTGCCTCGGATCTGCCACAGAAAAGAGCCGGAAGATCAATCGAGCGTCTTGTCCATGGACGAAGTGGTCTTTCAGCCAAGAGGAACGCACGAACGGAACGTCAGGGACATCCGGATGCTGTACCAGTCTCTCTCTCCCGGCGGTTCTAAGGGACAGATCAGGGAGAAGGCCTGTAACGGGACGCACGGGCGTATCGTCGGCCGACAAGGCGGCAAGTACGTCTGCGAACCCGACTTCATGTTCACGAAGCCCTATCCTCTACGTTGACCGGAACGTCCGCCCGTAAGGCTTGCGACTTAGGGGCTGGACGACCGTTCCAGGATCTCGTCGATCACCCGTTCCCATGCTCTCGCCCGGGCAGCGGCGACGAGGTCCTGACCCTGGGGCCCGGCACGCTCGACGAACGCGCGAAGAGCGTCTTCGGCCAGCGCTTTGTGTTTGGTCGCGTATTGGTTGTGGACGGCGACCGAGGCGACGAGGCACTCGGCCGTCGTCCTGGCGTCTCCCTTTGCTTCGAAGACGGGCGCCAGGTGACGCAACGCCCAGCCTGTCATGACAGCGCGCCGACCTTCCCAAGATTCCTTTAGGAGGGTCGTCAGATGGGTTAGCGAGCGATCCGACTCGCCCAGTCCCGCCAGAACTCTGACCAGTGTCTGGTAGACGAACAACGTCAAATCCCGGTCGTGGCAGTCGTGCAACAGTTGCTCCGTCCGGTCGGCTGCCGCACGGGCCTCGTCCGTACGGCCGGCTTCCTCCATGACCTTCGCTTCGATGACTTCGGCCGTGGCGACGAGTTCGACGACTCCCGCCCGGCGTCCGGCGAGACGGGCCTCGTCGAGAACGGACAGGGCCCGGTCCAGATCGCCGTGTTCGAAAGCTTGCCAGGCGAGGTCCGTGAGGGTGTCCGTTTCGGCGAACGCGTCGCCCGTGATCCGACTCAGTCGGAGCCGCTCGTTCCATAGTTTCGTGCAGCGCTCTTCGTCCCCCGAACGGGAGGCCAGGGCGCCCATAAGGCCGAGGAGGCGCACCCGGAGGCTGTCGTCGCCGTGGCGACGGCTCGATCGGTCGGTCGCGCGCGCCAATCGGTCGAAGTCGGTGAGATAGCCGGCTTCGAAGTACGACCGTGAAAGTCCGTCCGAGAGCCTCCTCGTCAACTCGTGGTCCTGAGTTTGGACCGCCCAGGCCGTCGCGCGGCGAAACTCCGCGTTCGAATCGTGCAGGGTTTCCCAACCGTGTTGCCAGTCGCCTGCCGACATCAGGTTTCCGACTTGAGAGGCCCGCTCGGCGAAGTGCGCCGCATGCCTCTTCCTGGCATGGGCAAGGGTGACGGCATCGTCGATGCCGCGGCCGGCAAGAGCGTCTTTGATCGAATCGTGGAGCCTGTAGCGTCCCGTTCGGAAAGAGGGGTCTGGGGCGACGAGACCCTTTAAGACCAGCGAACGGAGGGTGTCCGGACGGCTTGACGCGACGATCGAAAAGTCCTCGACGTCGAAGTCTCCGGCGAACGCGGTGATCGCGAACAAGGCCGCCCGGTCCTCTTTTCCCAACGATTCCAGCGCAAGGACGAGCATCTCGTCCAACGGGCTTGTCGCGGCTCCACGTGACACGTGGTCGTTGCGGACCGAGTCCAGTGCGTCAAGGATCTGGTCAGGTGTCTGATCGGCCAGACATCCCGCTGCCATGCCGAGCGCAAGGGGAAGGCCGGCCAAGCGCCGACAAAGGGCCGAGGATTCGCTTGCGGTCGGGAAGGACAGCGTTCGACCGACACCGCGCCACGCTTCGACGAGGTTTCGGAACGCTTCGGTTCCGACCCGAGAGCCCAGTGGCGCGACCTTCAAGACCGTTTCTCCTGATACGCCGCGACGCTTTCGCGACGTGACGATCACCTGGGTCGACCTTTCGGGGCCGCACAGGGCACTCAAGGCTTCCGTCCACCGGAAGGCGGGCGGCAGGTCGTCGAAGACGAAGACCTTGCCCGCCTGTTCGCACCGCTCGGGTAGTTCCTCTGGCCCTGGGACGGACGTCCATCCCAGGGCGCGGGCCACGGACCGGGCCAAGTCGCCGGGAGTCTCGCAATGGGAGCATGTGATCCAGACGGACGGGAAAGCGGTAGCCGCCTCTCGGACGAGCCTGGACTTTCCGACTCCTCCTCGGCCGGTGACGGTGGTCCAACGCGCCCCAGAACCAATGGATTCTCGCAGTGCGGCAAGCTCGGCCGACCGACCCACGAACGATGGAGACGGGGCCGCCCGCTCGGCCAGTCGGATCCGGCCCTCTCGGTCGGATAAGAGCGACTCGACGATCCTTTGGGCGCGCAACGGATCGAGCGAGCCGTCGAGCAGTGCGGACATCTCGTCGTCCGTTACCGTGCGGCCGTCCCATGCCGACCTGTGCGTGCAAAGTGCCAGCAGGAAGGCGGCTTCGTCCTCGTCCCAGATCCGGTCAGGCACGGGCCACCTCCGGGGACGCTCGCCGCAGGAACGCGATCAGTTCTTTGGCCAATCGTCGGTTGCTGATCCAGGCATGGACGGTCATCGTTTCAAGACGGAAACCGGCGACCTCGGCGGCCGGGCCGAGCCAAGCGACGAGGTCGAGGTGCGGCAGGCCCTGCGCCGCATAGTGAAAGGCCAGGCGCTTCCAAAGCCCGGGCGTTGTCAGTGCAGGCTCTCGGGTCGGCGTCTCCCTCAGCGAGTCCCAAACCAGCCGCATCACCGGTAAGAACGGGAGTCGGGGGCCGCATCTCTCAATCGTTCTGTCGACCTGCACCGAGAGTCCTGCATCTTCGGCCCTTCGGGCGACTTGGGTCGTCGGTTCGAAACAGTAGAACTTCCAGACCACGATCGCGACTTCCTCGGACGTGAACCCGCCGAGGTCCGGCGCTCGGCCGGAGCCGACCTTTCCGACGGCGTCCGCCAGCGTGTCCGAGGCACAACCGAGGACGATCCTCGCCAGGTCGGGGCCGCTGTAGGACAGTGCGTCGCCCGCCAGAGACCGGACGACACGGACTTCGGCGGCCCACTCCAAGACAGAGCGACCGGTTTCGTCGACAGGACCGGCGTCACGGATCCGGCGGACGATCTGGGCGACCGACCTCGGATCTTGGCCATCGAGCACGACCATCTTGGCCGCGAGCAGCTTTGTGGTGAACTCGGGCGGCTCTTCTCCGAGCCACAGACGGTCGGCGGCCCTGTCCAGTTCGCAACGCTCCAGGGCGTCGGCGATGTCGTGGACGAACGAACGGGCACGGTCGTCGGACACGTCTTGCAACGGGACCGAATCGGCCTCGAGTTTGGCGCGACCGCCCCGGTGAAGGTCGATGACCGCGCGGTCGACGACCCGTTTCATGTATCCGAACCAATGAGCGACGTCTGGGAACGAAAGCACGTCTCTTCGTTCCCAGATCTTCATCAACGCGCCTTCGACGACGTCTTCGACATCGTCTCGGTCCAGACCTTTGAGACGAAGATAACCGGTAAGGACGGGTCTTGTCGCATCGCAGAGACGTCCGAAAGCCTCGTCATTGCGACCGTCCCGACGGGCGAAGTGCTCAAGCGCGCGTTCGACCCTGAGCCGCCCTTCGTTCATCGGTTGTTCCGCATTATGTCGGATCGTTCGGACCAAAAACGTGTGAGATCGGTCTGTCCGCGTGCGTTCACAGCGAGAGGAGGTCCGGGGCGGCGCCGCCCGGCAGGCCCAAGGGGAGCTTGCCGGACGCGTGCCGTCGACGTTCGCCCGGACGCTGTTCCGAGGTCGGACGCGGGCCGTGTCCTCCTAAAGTGATCGCGATCGGCGCGGCCCGTGCCGCGCCACTTTTTTCTACAGACCCCTTGTTCGGGTTTGCGCTTCCAGTTCGGAGATGCGCTGCTCGAACGACCTTTTGGAAATGCCAAGGAACCCGCCTTTCAAACCGTACTTCTTCGCTTCGGACTGGACGATCGTCTGGATCACGGCGACTCCGCCGAGACCGCAAAAGCAGGGGGAGACCAGAGACGTGGCGAGGGCCGTTCCCACGACGTACACTGACGACTTGCCCTTCGCTTCCGCGATCATGCGTGCACACTGGAACGCGATGAAGAAGTTGGCGGCGAACATGAGGAACAGACCTCCCATGACGAGGACGGCCCCCAAGTCCGCCTGAGCGTCCGAAACCGCCAACAAGACTCCAAGACCTCTGACGCCGATACCGAAGACGAAGAAACCTAAGACCATCCACCACGAACGAAAGTACGCCGTCATGAGTGCGCGGAGCTTTTCGGGGTCGTCAAAGCCATCGTCGCGGGGGTAAGCGGCATAACCGGATCCGGGTGGAGGCGGTTGCATGCCGTGATTCTGATGCGGAGTCCAGGGAAATGGCAAACTTTGAGGTCAAGACATGCCTTCGAGCGATGGGAAACGGTTCCGCGACAGCATGATGATCGACTACGAGAAGTGGCACGACGGGATCGGCTACGACCTCGAATCCCTCGATGGGCTTGTCGGAGCCGAAAGGCGTGAGATCGAAGGGCTATTGGTTCCTCGCGCTGGAAACGATTGGCGCGACCTTGAAGCCTTAGCCCGATTGGGAACGCCGGGCGCCGTGAGTGCGATCCTCGAGGTCAGGCGGACAGGAGAGCCTGAGATCCGCATGGTCGCCCACACGTATGGGCCTCCGCCGACGGACAGGGAATGGGACGCCGTCATTCTCGAAGCGCTGACCGTCGTCGAGCCGTTCAGCGGTCTGACCGTGACGATGAGGTGCGCCAAGGCTCATCCGTCACCTGCCGTGATCGGTGCGCTTTGGGAGCGTGTCCGCAACCGTTGCGGCATCAGCTATCATGCCGCCGAGTGCCTTTGCTTGATCGGCGGGATCCTCCAGGACGACTGGGACATGTCGCAACGAGACTTGTGCCTGAGGCTCCAGGCTGCCGACTCGCCGGACCGACGGTCCGCCCTAGCGGAGCTGGAAGCCTTGCTGTCCGGGCGACTCTGAAGGCACCGACGAAAAAAGCCCCGTTCCGAGGGAACGGGGCCTTGGTGCAAGACGGCCTAGGGCCGCCGGGCCTCAATGGTGATGGTGGCCGTGGCCTTCGTCTTCTTCCTTAGGGATCTCGGCGACGGCCGCCTCGGTCGTCAGAAGCAGCGCCGAGATCGACGCGGCGTTCTGCAGACAACAGCGGACGACCTTGGTCGGGTCGACGACGCCGGCCTTCATGAGGTCTTCATAGACGAGGGTCGAGGCGTTGAACCCGTGCTTACCGTTCCGCACCTTTTCCGCGACGACGCTCCCTTCTTCGCCTGCGTTCTCGACGATCGTCCGAAGCGGCGCTTCGCACGCCTTGCGGACGATCTGGGCGCCGATCAGTTCGTCGCCCGTCAAGGCAGCGCTCTTGGACTTACCGGTGGGCGCCGCCAAGGACTCGAGCGACTTCGCCGACCAGAGGATCGCGCTTCCGCCGCCGGGGACGATGCCTTCTTCCAGAGCGGCGCGGGTCGCGGCGAGGGCGTCTTCGATGCGGGCCTTGCGCTCCTTCAGTGCCGTCTCGGTGGCTGCGCCGACCTTGATGACGGCGACGCCGCCAGAGAGCTTCGCCTGTCGCTCCTGCAGCTTCTCTTTGTCATAGTTGCTGTCGGTCGACTCGATCTGCTTTTTGATCTGGCTCAACCTACCGTTGATGTCGGCCTTCTTGCCCTTTCCGCCGATGATCGTCGTGTTGTCCTTGGTGATGACCACCTTGGCGCACGAACCGAGCATGTCCGGCGTCACGTTCTCCAGCTTCAATCCCAGGTCTTCCGTGACGAATTGTCCGCCGGTCAAGATCGCCATGTCTTCGAGCATCGCTTTACGGCGGTCGCCGAAACCAGGAGCCTTGACGCTTGCGACGGGAAGGTTCGCGCGCAGCCGGTTCAAGACCAGCGTCGCGAGGCACTCGTTCTCGATGTCTTCGGCGACGATGAGCAACGGCTTGCCCATGCGGAGAACCTTCTCGAGGAGCGGGATGATGTCCTGCACCGCACTGATTTTCTTCTCGTAGAAGAGGATCATCGGTTCTTCGAACACCGTCTCCATCCGCTGCGGATCGGTGATGAAGTAGGGCGACATGTAGCCTTTGTCGAACTGAAGGCCCTCGACGATGTCGAAGTTCGTCTCTGCGGTCCGGCTCTCTTCGACCGTCACGACGCCGTCTTTGCCGACGGTATCGATGACCTCGGCCACGAGTTCGCCGATCGAAACGTCCTTGGCGCTGATCGTCGCGACCTCGGCCATGCCCTTACGGCCTTTGACCGGGGTGCTCATCTTCTCGAGCTCTTTGACGACCGCGTCGACGGCGATTTCGATGCCTCGCTTGATCTGCATCGGGTTGCTGCCGGCCGCGACGTTTCGGGCGCCTTCCTTGAAGATGGCCTGTGCCAGGACGGTCGCGGTCGTCGTTCCGTCGCCGGCGATGTCGTTCGTCTTCGTGCTGACTTCCCGGACGAGGGCGGCGCCGATGTTCTCGAAGCGGTCTTCGACCTCGATCTCCTTGGCGATCGTGACGCCGTCGTTGATGACGGTCGGGGAACCGTACTTTTTCTCAAGGACGACGTTGCGGCCCCGGGGGCCGAGCGTGACTTTGACGGCGTTGGCGAGCTTGTCGACGCCCGTCTCGATGGACTTGCGGGCCTCCCCGCTGAACTTCAGGTCTTTAGCAGCCATGGTCTTCGATCACTTCTTGGCGCCGACCTTCTCCTTCTTGGCCGGCTTGTCGGTCTTGGCGGTGCTCCCGGTCACGGTGCCGAGGACGTCGTCGTTGCGCAGGATCACGTAATCGGTGCCGCCCACGGTGACTTCGGTACCGCTGTACTTGCCGTAGAGGACGGTGTCGCCGACCTTGACGTCGACGGGCGCGGTCTTGCCGCTGTCAAGGGTCTTGCCGGGGCCTGTCGCGACGACGGTCCCGCGCATGGGCTTCTCCTTTGCCGTGTCGGGGAGGATGATGCCGCCGGCCGATTTTTCTTCGTGCGCGGCCGGCTCGACGACGATGCGGTCGTGGAGGGGTTGTAGCTTCATTTCGGTAAGGTCTCTCCTCGCAAGAGTAGGGTGAGGATGTTGGCAGTATACCGTCGAGAGTGCCAACGCCGGGCCCGGTCCCTTCGGGCGTCACCGGATTCGCGCGACGACAAAAAAGCCGGCGTACAATGAGGGCGGCCTCGGACAATTCCGATTGCCCGACGGCCGGAGAGGTACGAACGATGAAAAGGACACTCTTTTCGGCGATGGCGGTCATCGCCGTCGCTACGGCTCAGGCGCAAGGCGGCCCGATGGGCTACTGGATGTCGGCCGGCAACAATCAGAACATCACGCGGTACGACGCCGGCGTGACCAACGTGTACAAGACGTCCGGCGGTCAGGACTATCCGATCGCCGTGTCCGGGGACGTCCGGACGGCGGCGTCTGGGCAGATGGACGCGGCCGACCACGGCGGCCTTTACGATCTGAACGGGAACTGGCAGGGGACCGACTATTACGATTTCGCTCCCAACAACTTCGACATCCTCGCCTATGACGGAACGACCGACGGAAGCCGCAACTATATCGTGAACTACGGCAACCTGGGCGGAGTGTGGGCGACGGACCGGGATTGGACGAACGCGACCAAACTGTTCGACCTGGGCGGGTTCGGCAACTACCTCGGCATCACGTACGACGTCCAGAACAAGAGTCTCTGGGTGTCACGGTGGGACTCGGGCATGGTGGAGGAGTACGACATGACCGGCAACCTGGTGTCGAAGTTCGACTCGGGACTAGGGTTCGCCCAGACCTGTCTCGCCATGGACTATTCGACCGGGCTGCTCTGGATCGGACAGCAAGGGAACGGCGGCCTGTTCACGGGATACGACCGGAACGGCGTGATCGTCGACAGGTTCTCGGACGGGACGCTCGCCCAACTCAACACTTTGGGCGGCGAGTTCAACGTCGTACCAGAGCCGGCGACCATGCTCGCCTGCGCCGCTGGGCTCGCGGCCCTCGCACGGCGGCGCCGTAAGTAACGTCGCTCTTACGGTACAGGGCGCTCCGACCGGGGCGCCCTGTTCCTTCTCCGGGCCAAAATCCGACCATGGAGGCGCCTCGACCCAGGATTCCGTGTCCCGCCGCACTGGGAGCCATCGGCGTCCCGGCGAAGCGATGGGCGACCCGGATCGACCTCTATTCACAGCTCGAAGCAGGAAAGGCCGTGCTCGCTCGGGGCGATGGAAGTCCGGTATCGGAAGCGGCCCGGGAAGCCGGCATGAGCGTCGAGCGCTTCCAGCGCGTGTTCCGTGAGACAGAAGGGGTCGACCCTTCGCGGTTCGCCCAGACGGCGCGCCTCGGAAGGGCGAGGACGCTCCTGCGCGGATCAGACGTTCCGGTCGTGGACCTCGCGTTCCTCTGCGGCTATCAAAGCGCCAGCGGCTTCTCACGCGCCTATCGCCGTCGGTTCGGACGATCCCCGTCCTCCGAAAGGCCGAAAATGTCGGATCGTGCACAGCTTGAAGCCGCTCCGGTCGCTTAGAATCGTCGACGTCAAGGATCTTGCTCATGGCTGAAAACACCGTGTGTCACATCGAATGGGACGTCACCGATCTGGAACGCGCCCAGACCTTTTTTGGAGCCGTCTTCGAATGGACGTTCCGTTCATTCGGAGGCGACATGGTCGTGTTCGGGTCCGGCGACAAGCACCTCGGCGGGTTCATGAAGGTCGACTCGGTCCACGCCGGGTTCTCCCCGAGCGTCTGGATCGAGGTCGGTTCGATCGAAGCGACGCTGGCCAAGGTCGCGTCGGTCGGTGGCTCCGTCGTGAAAGGAAAGGGAGACGTGCCCGGCGTCGGATGGTCTGCCGTCTTCACGGACCCTGACGGTAACCGCGTGGGCATCGTCCAGTTCTCCGGCTCCTGAACGGCGGAACGCCTCCGGCCGATAATTGGGGTACCTTGTCCCCCGGTTCGATGTTGCGGGTCACGTTCGCGTTGTTGTGCTGTCTGGTCGTGCGTCTTGGGTTCGCCCTGGACGCTCGTTCTGTCGGGGCCGATCTGTTCGTGAACGAAGTGAAGATCCATACGTTCATGACCCCGCACGCGGGGCTGACCCCTGCGCAACGGGCCGCCGCTGCTTCCTCGAACCTCCAAAAGCTGACACAGGCTTCGACGTTCACCAAAGTCGCGAGCGGCAAGAACTGGTTGGTCAAGATGGGTGCCGCGACCGTTTTGATCGTGACGCCCGCCGAAGCGAAGGCCCGGAGGGTTTCGGCCCAGACGCTTGCGGCGACGGTGACGCAACGGTTGATCGACGCCGCGAACCAGCCGCCTCTGAAAGTCGTGCAGAAGACGCTCGACATCCCGACCGACCGGGCAGGGACCCTGACCGTGACCGGGTTCGCTGCCTCGAAAGCGCTCGCGACCGTCTCTGCTCCCGACGTCGTCCGGGTGGAGAAGACGCCAGGCGGATTCAAGGTCAGCCCGCTCGGACTGGGGACGGTCCAAGTGTCCGTCGTCTCCGGCGAATGGAAGGAGACGGTCGCGGTCACGGTTCGGCCGTACGCGTTCACTCCGAGCGGCCCGCTCTGGACTCAAGTCACGGGCGATCCGGCCGACAAGACCGTCGTGTCCGGGGCTGTCTCCGCTCTTCTCCAAGCCCATACCCCATGCCCGCCGGGTGCCAAGGTCTGGGCGAAGGTGTCGAACGCAGGGCCCGTAAGCACCGGGATGGAGCGCAAAGTGACGGCCAAGGTCTTTGCGACCGGCCCTGGTTGCTTCCCCTTCGAAGGCGAAGTGACGGTCACGGTCTTCAACATCGGCAAGGGTCCGGGCCGGGAGGACGAACTTTGGTACAGCAACAACCCGGAAAGCGTGGAACGGCCGGGAAGACTCTATTGGGGCGAACTGACCGAGGGCCGATCGGCCCGCCTGCTTTACCACCACCAGAACGACAATCCGCTGCCACAAGTCATCCAGTACGTCATCGTCAACCCGACCGACCAGCCTGCGGTCGTGACCTTGAACTTGGGTGAAAGCCGACCCGATAAGAACCCGACCCGGGCCGGATACGTCGCCGGTGAAAGCTATCTCGCGAAGTGGCTCAGCCGGAGCGGCGAAGTCGTTTCCGTGCCCGCGGGCAGCGCCGTCCCGATCACGGTCCGCAGGTTGGCCAAGGGCGAAACGACGAGCGGACTGGCTTCGATTGGACTTCGGAAGGGTGGCGCCTCAAGGATCGTCGTGTTCGGGGACGCCGTCTTCGACCAGCGGAGCCCGTCGTCCTGGATCCCCGGGCGGGAGGTCGTCGGCGCTTGGCACAACTGTCGTGCGCTTCCGGTCCGCACACTCAGCATGAGGATCGAGGGCGAAGCGAAAGACGTCTATCCCGATCCGTTCCGTGACGAGCGGTTCGAATATCAGATCGGAGGCAAGTTCGGCGTCGTCCGGATCGGAGAAAAGGCGATCCCCGACGCGGCCCAGCACCGGTCGCTCGACGGCAACTTCGGCGTCATTTACGACATCCAAGGCTCGATCTACAACCCCACTCCCGAACCCGCTGAAGTCGAACTTCTGCTCGAGGCCAGCGCGGGTTACGGGAGCGGACTTTTCGTCGTGAACGGCGAATGGATCCGGCTCGGTCTCATTTCTCCGAAGCGCGAAGTCGTTCTGATGAACATCAAGGTTCCGGCAGGGGCGACCAAGGACCTTCGGATCCAAACCTTGCCGTTGTCCGGTGCGAACTACCCCGTCACGCTGATCGTGAGGCCCACCGGGTTCGAACTCGCTTCGCGCCACCAACGTTGAATCCAGTGTCATGGGGCAGGCACCGGACTTCGAGCTGATCAAGGAACTCTTCGACCTGCCAGGGGCAGCCGCCGAAAGGGCTGCCAAAAGCACGACCCGCGGCAAGGTCGGAAAGACGACGTCCGAAAGCGCCACGCTCGGTCGCCAGGCCATGACGGAAGGCGACTACGAGTCCGCCGTCGAACATTTCAAGCGCGCCGTCGAGCAAAGCGACGAAACCTCGCCGTGGCCCTTGATGGACTTGGGAGCGGCCTATGCGGCATCGGACCAAGTCCCTCAGGCGTTCCGCCAATACGAGAAGGCCAAGCGTATTCAGAAAAGCGGGGAACTGATGGTCTCAATGGCGGGCCTCTACCGTCAGATGGGCCGGATGAACGACGCGATCGTGAAGCTGAAAGAAGCCGTCGACCTTGATCCGCAAGACGCCTACGCCCACCACAAGCTCGCCGAAGCGCTGCGCAAGGCCGGTCACCGGAAAGAAGCGGTCGATGCCGCCCAAGTCGCTGTCGCCTGCGCCCCGGACCAGGCGTTCTACCATTACTGGCTGGGAGAACTGCTTCTGGAATGCAGACAGTTCGAAGAGGCCGCCCATGCCCTCCATGCGGCGATCGAACTCTCACCGGGAGACGACGGGCTCTATTTCCTTGTGAGCCAGGCCTTCTGGGGGCAGGGCAAGCAGGAGGAAGCCGTCCGAGCGGTCCGGCTCGCGAGCGACATCGACGCGTCGAAGCCGCTGTACCACGGCCTACTCCGGTTGTTCCTGACCGCTATGGGGCTCAAAGACGAAGCGGCACAGGAAGACCGCAAGGCCAAAACGATGGACGCCTACGACCGGGACGTGCTTCGTCGGGCTTTGGAACGGATCGGGCTCCGCACGGCCTGATGGACCTTTCTCCGTTCCTTGAGCCGTCCCGACGTCTCGGTCTGGTCCTGACGGAGGACAGGCTCGAGAGTCTGAAAGCGTTCGGAACGGCCCTTTACGAACGGAACGAAGTCGTGAACCTCACGCGGGTCCCGTTCGAACAGTGTGCCGTACGGCATTTCCTGGATTCTGTGTTGATCTTCAGGCTCCTTCCCTCAGGAGCGCGCGTTCTGGATATCGGATGCGGACCCGGCTTTCCGTCCTGGCCTCTCGCACTTGTCCGGCCGGACCTCTCCGTCACGGCCCTTGATAGTTGGAGGAAAGGCCTCGATTTTCTGAGGGAGCACCCCTTGCCGAACCTGGAAGTCATGGAGGGGCGGGCCGAAGAACTGGGAAGGCAAGAATCGTATGACGTCGTCACAGGACGTGCCTTCGCACCTTTCGCCGTCCAAGCCGAGTGCAGTGCGGCGTGGCTGAAGGTCGGAGGTGCGTTCGTCCCGTTCCGTACTCCGGTCGAACGGGGGACGGCAGAGTCCTTCCGTGGTGAAGGCCTTGGCCTCCAACTTGAGACGGTCGAAGCGTCGTCGTTGCCGGACGGGGCAGGTGAACGGTTGTTCCCGGTCTTCCGAAAAGTCTCGCGGACCGACCGTAAGTACCCGCGGCGCTGGGCCGAAATGAAGTCGCGCCCGTTGGCCTGATCACTTCGCGGCGGGATCGATAAGGCGCTGGAGCTGCTTCGTTCGCGCGTCGTTCGGATCCAGTTTTGCGGCCTGCGTGAGCAGCTTCCTCGCTTCATCGAGCTTGTTCAATTGGATCTTGACGCTGGCCGCGTTGGCGAGGACGGACGGATTGTCCGCGCTCAGGGAAACGGCCTTGTCCGCGTGTTCCTCGGCTTGAGCATAGTTCTGCTGTTCGAAGTAGAGCGTCGCGATCTCGTCGTAGATCTGCGAAACGGCGATCTTGTCTTCCGGCTTCATCGTCTGGGGCGTGTAAAGAAGCCCCTGTTTGTACGCCCGTTCGGCTTCCTTCGGCCGATCGAGGGCACGCAAGGTCAGGCCTTTTAAGATGTAGGGCCCGTAATTGTCCGGCTTGTACGCGATCAAGGACTCGATCATCTTTTCGGCCTTGGTCAGGTCCCGCCGCTCGTTGTCACTGATCGGATGACCGTCGTGGACCGCCGCGAACGGGCCGCGCGTCAAATCGGCGACCTGTCCGAGGGTCGCGACGTACTGGTCATTGTCCCGGATGAGGTTTCCGGGGGCGTCGTTCGGGCCGCACGAACAGCACAAGACCGCCAAGAGTCCGAAGATCAACCCGTTTGCCCTCATGGTTTCACCATACCAGTCGTGTGGCGAGGTCCCTGACACTAGGTCGCGACGACGTTGACCAGTTTTCCGGCGACATAGACGACTTTTCTGACGGTCTTGCCCTCGAGGTGCTGCGCGACTTTCGGCGATGCCAGCGCGGCAGACTCCACATCGGTCTGAGACGCCTCGGCCGGCATGTCCACCGTATCCCGGAGCTTTCCGTTGACCTGGACCGCGATCGTGACGAGGTCGTCCTTGGCCAGCGCGGGATCGTATGCCGGCCAATCGGCCGCGAACGTGAAGCCGTCCTTGCCGAGCGACTCCCACAATTCGTCCGCGGAATGCGGCGCACCCGGTGCGATCGACAGTACCAGCGTCTCGGCCGCCTCGCTGAAGGCGGCACGTTCCGTGTCCGACCCTGTGGACTTCTTACGGAGATCGTTCAACGTGTTCAAGTGCTCCATGAGCGTCGACACGTACGTGTTGAAGGAGAACCTCTCGATCTCTTCGGTCGCCTTGCGGAGGGCCTTGTGGGTCGACCTTCGGACGTCGCGGCTGACGCCAACGTCCGGAAGCGTTTTGAGGGCCTGTTTCCAATCGGGTCTGAACTCTGGACCGACTTCGGCCACGAACTTGAAGACCCTGCCCAAGAAACGGGCCGTCCCTGTCATTCCTTCGTTGTTCCATTCGACGTCCGCGTCGAAAGGAGCGACGAAAAGCTCGAACAACCTCAAGGCGTCAGCCCCGTATTTCTCGACCGCTTCGTCAGGCGTGACGACGTTGCCCTTCGACTTGCTCATCCGGACCCATTTCCACGTGACCTCCTCCTCGGGCATTGCCGCGGCTTCGGCGGAACTGATCAGGATCCCGTCTTCTCCGACGTCCAACGTCTCGTCCCCTTTTGGCTTCCGGTAAGGCGTGCGGCCGAGGACCTGTCCTTGGTTCTTCAACCGCTGGAACGGTTCCTTGACCGGCACGAGCCCTTCGTCAAAGAGCACTTTCGTCCAGAACCGCGCATAAAGAAGGTGCATGACGGCGTGTTCCGCGCCACCGACGTAGGTGTCGACGGGCATCCAATAAGCGACCTTCTTCGGGTCCCAAGCTTGGTCGGCGTTGAAGGGGTCGCAGAACCTGAGGAAGTACCAAGAAGAGCAGGCGAAGCCGCCCATCGTGTCGGTTTCGCGCCTCCCCAAGCGTCCTTCCGGCGTCGTGCAGTTGACGAAGTCTTGGATGCGGGACAGCGGGGAAGAGCCGTCGTCGGTCGGTTCGTAACTCTCGACGTCGGGCAGTTCGACGGGCAACTGGTCTTCAGGGATCAGCATCGTGTCGCCGTCCTTGTCGTAACAGACCGGGATCGGACAGCCCCAATAACGCTGGCGGCTGATCAGCCAGTCCCGGAGACGGTACTGGACCTTGCGCTTACCGAGACCTTGGTCTTCGACCCACTTGCCCAACTTTTCGGTCGCGGCCTGGAAGGACAGGCCCGTACAGGCACCCGCGCCGATCAGAGGCTCGTCCTTCGAAACGAACGCGCCGGAAAACGATTTGGGATCTTTGAGGTAAACGGCGAAGGATGCTTCGGTGTCGCTGCGGCCCTGTGACGCGAACCACGCCGCCGTCGGTCGTTGGATCGGCACGACGGGAAGCCCGAATTTGACCGCGAACTCGAAGTCGCGCTCGTCTCCGGCCGGAACGGCCATGATGGCGCCGGTCCCATAACCCATGAGGACGTAGTCGGCGATCCAAATCGGAACGCGCCGCCCCGTGACGGGGTTGACCGCGTAGGCGCCTGTGAAGACACCTGTCTTCTCCCGGTCTTCGGCCGTGCGGACCGCTTCGCTCTCGGACTTGACCGCCTCTACGTAGTCCTCGACGGCGGCCCGACGGTCAGCAGGGACAAGCCCCTTGATCTGGGCGACCAACGGGTGCTCCGGAGCGAGGACGCAGAACGTCACTCCGTAGACCGTATCGATGCGTGTGGTGAAGACTTCGAACGTGAACGGCCTTGCGCGGACGACTTCAAAATCGTCTCCGAGAGGCGTCGCCGCGTTCTGCACCTTTTCCTTGGCCGATGCGAACATATCGTTGGCTCGGGAAAAGACGTCTGGACCAAAGGTCAGATCCTCTCCGATCGATCCAAGACGGGACAGGATCTCTTCGGCCTTTTCAGTGGACCGAGGATCGGCCGACGCCGCTTCGGTTGCGACTTCGAGCTTGAGGGCCGCGAATTCGTCGTCCGGCAGGGCCTCTTTCACCGTTCCGGCCGGTTCCGGCAAGTTTGAGTCGGCTTCGAAGACGACCTCCATCCTGAACTGGACGCCTTCGCTCCGGCCGATCCAGTTCCGCTGCATCGCCTTGATGCCTTCGGGCCAGTCCAGATCGTCGAGGTCGTCGATCAAGCGCTGAGCATAGGCCGTGATCTTGAAGTACCACTGGGGGATGGCCTTGCGCTCGACGGGCGTGCCGCACCGTTCGCAGAGTCCGCCGACGACCTCTTCGTTGGCGAGGGCCGTCTTGTCTTTCGGGCACCAGTTGACTTCGGCGTTCTTCCGGTACGCGAGCCCCCTCTTGTAAAGCAGGCCGAAGATCCACTGCGTCCAGCGGTAATAGTCCTCGTCGCACGACTTGAAGGAACGCGACCAGTCGTAGCTGATGCCGACCAAGTCCATTTGCCGACGGTACGTCTCCGCATACCGGTCGATCATGGGACGAGGATGGCTCTTCGTCTTGATCGCCTCGTTCTCGGCCGGAAGCCCGAAGGCGTCGAAGCCCATCGGATGGAGGACGTTGTAGCCCTGCATGTGCCTCAAACGGCACAGGACGTCCGTCGGGACGTAGTTCCGGCAATGCCCGACGCTCAGGCCTGCACCGCTCGGATACGGAAAGAAATCGAGCCCGTAGAACTTGGGACGGCTTTCGTCTTCGCGCGTGCGGAAGAGGTCGGCGTCTTTCCAGCGCTGCCGCCATTTCGCTTCAAAAAGCTGGGGCTCGTACCGGTCGGTCATGACCCGTTGTACCTTCCGCGCCAGGTTCGAAAGAGAGCGGGCCCAGCTTGGAGAAGCCGGGCCCGACAAGGTCGTTCCGCCGAACTACGGTCCCGGAGGCCGCTGTTGGCCGCGCTGTCCGCCGGGACGCCCGCCGCGCCCGTTCTGTCCGCCTTCCTGCCTGCGCCTCTGCATTTCGGCGAACTGGTTTTGGGCCGATTTGTACGACGACTGGTACTGCGAATAAAAGTCGCCTGGCAGTTTATCGAGGGACGAGACAGCCGAACCTTGGTAGGACGTGTCTTGGAGCATCCGGGACATCGTCACTCCGTCGGCGAACGTGAACTGGAACAGCATCATCCGTCGCTCACCGGGCATGTACGCGTTCCATTGGACGTTCGTCAGAGGCCGGTCGGTCTGGACCGGATTGTCGAACATCGCCTTCTCCATCGCGAGCGACTGAGGCGTGAAGACACGGGCCGCGTTCGAATCGGATTGGACCGCCTTGGCCACCTGTTCCGTGCGCACCGTCACGACGAGGGTCGTCGCTCCCGGGACGCCGGTCGGCAAGACTTCGGTCCGTTCGGTCATCGCGTTGCCGCCACCGAACGTTCCGAACCCGCCACGGCCGCCGCCTTGAGGTTGGACAATGAATCCAGCCGCGCCGCCCCGAGGCCCAGCCTGCGGTCCGCCTGCGGCAAAGCCTCCGCGGCCCCCGCGCCGACCTTGCCCCGGCTGCCCTGTCGCTTGTTGAGGTGGGCCGACTTGCGCGTAAAGACCGCTGTGGACCATGACTTCTTGGCCACCGCCCGTTCCTCCGCCCCGGCGTCCGCCCCGACCCTGGCCGTTGGTTCCGTTGTTGCGGCCCGATCCTGCCGTCCCGTTCTGACGGTTCGGCCCGGCCGTGACCCTTTGAGTCGCCGCGACCCGTGGCCCGTCCATCGAGTTGTAGACGAGGTCCGCAAGCAAAGCCGACGCGTTGTTGCTGACGCTCGTCGCGGGCATCCGTCTTCCTTCGAACAGCGCCGCTTTCGTCTGGGGGGTCATAGCCGCGTACATCATCAAGACGTCGCGGTTGTCGCCATAGGCTTGCTGCAGCACGTCTCCGGCCGTCGGGTCGACCGCCCTCATGACGGCCAGGTCCAGAGCACCGTTGGTTCCTGCAGGGGCCTTGAGCGCGTAGTTCGCGACGTCATCGAGCCGGAGGCCGGCCGGCCCCTTGGCCGAAGCGATCGCTTTCGCCAACGCCTTTCGGTCGACCCGGGCTTCCCGGGCTTCGAACTTACGCGCAGGCCAGACGGTCAGCCAACCGTCCTTATTGACGACCTCGAGGCCCCATTGCTGCTCGAACGCAGCCTGGACCTGAGAGGGGGCCGGATTGCGGGAAAGCGTCCTCGCGGAGTCGACGAGCAACGAGTCGGGCAACAAGGCGACGATGTTCGACTCCTTGGCGAGCACGCCGATCGTCTCCTCGACGTGGATCGAAAGCGGGTCGAACGTGTCCGGTTTGGCAAGGGCCTCTTTCAGTTCCGGCATCTGAGAGCGACCGGACGGAACGTTCGTCCCGAGGCCTCTCGGGCCTCCTTGCATCCGTCCACCTGTCGCGAAGGCGCTGATCGAGCTCATCGAAACGTCGGACAAGGCGAACGGCTTCTCTGCGGTCGTCCCGCCAGTAGCGGCAGGCAATGCGGCGGGGGGCCGGAAACCAAGGAGGTTCATGTTCCCTTGGCCGATGATCTGCCCGGTCGCGTCGGAGACGAGGTACTGGAGCATGAGACCGTCGTTGGAACCGACCCGGTTGACGATCAAGAAAGCCTTCGAGGGAACGGGTGGAGCTTGAACGTTCTGCTGTTGCGTTTGGGGGATTGTCCGTGTCCCGGCCTGCCGTTGCGCGCCCCCGTTGGCCCCTTGTCCGGCCCGGCCGAACTGCTGTCGCAACGTCCTCATCGACTCCGTCAGTTTGTTCTGGTCTGCCGCGAACTGGCGCATGACCTGGACGCCGTTGCTGGGCAGCATCCGTTGCATCCGGGTCGGGGCGGTCGTGTAGACGACGCGCTGGCCGGGGGCGATCTTGGCCAGATCGTCGGCCCTCAACGCTTGGAGCAACTTCAAAATCGCCCGGTTCGCAGGCATGGCGTTCATCATTCCGCCGATCTGTTGAAGGCCCTGCGGCGGTCCTCCTTGGGCACCGCCTTGGTTCCTGGCCTGCTCCATAGCTTGGCGGGCTTGCTCAAGGGACTTCTGGAACTGCTGGGGATCGAACTCGCCCTGCTTGGCCGCTTCGGCTCCCAGCTTGGCGATCTCGTCGGCCAAAAGCTTCGTCCGCTGCTCCAATGCGGTCTGCCGCTCCTTCTTGTCCGATTCAAGATCGAGCTCAAGACGGTCACCCTCCGACGTCTTGACCCATTTTCCGCCCGTGACCAAAGCGATCCGCTCGGTCAAGACCGACGGGTCGGACTGTCGGACGTCCACGAGCACGACCTCTTGGGCGAGGGTCGGGCTGACCGAGAGACGCTTGCCCGTCGTTTCGGACAGCTTGGCGACCACCTTTTCGAGCGGTGAGGCCGCCATGGTGAAGTCGACCGGCCGTTCGGTCACGGCCAAGAAGGCGAGAGTCGCCAGTGTCATGTTCATATCGTTCGCTCTAAGGGGCGCACCCCTTGCCCAACGGGTTCAGACGTCCGAAAACCGCTAGAGTTCGCTAAGAAGGTCTGAAGGTTCCGTGCCCATAATCGGGCTATGCGGTCCAGCTTCATGGTCCTCGCGAACTTCGCGTCGCAGCTCGAAGGCGGATCGCCCGTGATCGTCGGGGTCTTCCGAGGGATCCAAGTCCAGTCGTTTCCGGCCCGGTTCGAGCCGATGTACGTCGCGACGGAGATCGAGGCCGATCCGCACGAAGCCGGTGGACACACGTTCCACTTGAGGCTGATCGACGAAGACGGCCGCGTGATCTACGAGAACGGGTTCGAGGCGGTGTTCGTCAAGCGCCCCGACTTCGTCCCCAGCTACATGTACTTTTGCGGCCAAGTCTTCGTCGAGCACCCCATGGAACGCCCGGGTCTGTACAGGTTCGACCTCTCCTGGAACGGACAGACCCTGGCCGAAGCCCGGCTCGAGGTCTATGCTGCGGACCCGTGACGGCTCCCTAAGACCGGCTCTTCCGGTCGAGGACGGCGCGGTAGACGTCGAGCGTCCTGGAAGCCATCCTTTGAGCCGTGAACTCGGTGCGCGCCCGTTCGGCGGCGGCAGAGCCGACCGTCTTCCGAAGGACAGGATCGCGCAGGTAGTCCAAGGTGGCCTCGGCCATCGCGACAGGGTCCGAAGGAGCGACCAGGCGCCCCGTTTCTGGAGTCAAGACCTCTGGAATGCCTCCGATGCGCGTCGCGACCGAGGGCAGCCCCGCCGCCATGGCTTCCACGATCGCGATGCCCATCGCTTCGCGGAGCGAAGGGAAGAGAAAGACGTCTAAGGCCGGAAGAAGGGCAGGGACGTCTTCACGGTATCCGACGAACTGGACGTTCGCGCTGATCCCAAGGGTCTCCACGAGTTCTTGGAGCCCGGCCGACTGGGGTCCGCTCCCGAAAACGACGTACCGCGCGTTCGGTAGGTCTTGCACGATCTTGGCGAAGGCGTACAGGGCGTGGTCAACGCCTTTCAGGGGCGTCAGTCGGGCGGTCGTACCGACGACGGGCGCATCGAGCGGTAAGCCAAGCGCGAGGCGGGCCGCCGTTCGGTCGGGCGGTGTCGCCTGGGACAAGACGATCCCGTTCGGCACGATCGAGATCTTCGACTCGTTGACGCCTTGCTGGATCATGTGCCGCCGGACTTCGGCGGAGACCGCGATCAGGTGCTCGGCGGGGAGGAAGGACAGCTTGCCGCTGAGTCCGTGGACCGTCGCGACTCCGGGGACGTTGGCCAGGCGCGCGGCAAAGGAACCGTTGATCGACGACGTCGAGAGGTGGCTGTGGACGACGTCGGCGCGAGTCCTCCGGACGATGCGCGCGATCGAAGCGATCGCGAACGGGTCGACTTTGAACCGGACCTTGACCTGGTGGTCCTCGAAACCTTCGGAGCGGACGTGGCTGCCGAGATGGCGACCTTTGAACGTGACGAAAGCGACGTCCTGACCTCGGGAACGGAGCTCCGTCGCCAAAGTCATCATGCTTGCGACCGCGCCGTAGGTGGCGCGTCTGGCCGAGCAGACTTGAAGGACCTTTAACCGACCGCCGGGCTTCGACGGCTCGCCCGCCAGATCTTCCAAAAGAGGATCGGGGTCGTCGTGTCGCTTCGGACGTTGATCCGCTTCCAGCGGTACCGGTCCGTCTCCGGGTCGTTGCATCCTTTCTCCACCGAACACGCCGCGGCATATCCCGCGTCCCTAACGGCCGCCCTCACCCTCCCGTCGTGGGCGCCATAAGGATAACAGAACTGCGTGACGTCCTTGTTCAACAGGGTACTTAGGTCTTCCCGTGACCTGACCAGTTCGTCCCGGAGGCGGTCGTCGTCGCAATCGGTCAGCCGGGCGTGGACGACCGTATGGGACCCCACCTCGAATCCGGCCTTGTCGAGTTCGACGATCTGCTCGGCCGTGAGCAACCGTTCGACGGCGTCGCCACGATCGGAATCCCACTTGTTCTGTCCGCCGATGAGGCCACTGACCACGAAGACCGTTCCGCTCGCGCCATGGGCCGCCATTCTCGGCGCGGCCTCGGTCCCGAAATTGGCATAACCGTCGTCAAAGGTCAAAACGATCGGCTTCGGCGGCAGGCCGGAGCCGGTCGCGAACGCTTCCGTGAGGCGGCTGAGACTGACCGTCGCGTACCCCGTCCGGGCCAACCCTTTGACGTGGCGCCCGAAACGCTCCGGATGGACGTAGTGGTGAGGCACCGTCGTTTTCGCGGGCCTTGCCGCGATCCGGTGGTACATCAGGATCGGGACGCCCATCAGGCTTTGCGCGTCAGGCAGAACGAATGCCCGAAAGGATCGGTCACGAAGACTTCGCCGTCTTTCTCGCCTACGACGGAGCAGCCCCTCTGGACGGCCGTCGACTTCGCGTCGTCGACGTCGTCCACCGAGACCGCGAACATCGGGCTCGGGCCGTCGTCGCGGACCAAGTAGAGCCGGAAGGGCCCCGACGCCATCTCGGTCCATTCGGGGGTCGTATCGACGAGACGCCAGCCGAAGACGTCCGAGTAGAACCGGGCGGCTCCGTCGACGTCGGTGACGGTGAGCGAAACGTGCGGGGTCAGTTCCGGACCCATGGCCGCCAGGATACCGGTATAGGTAGATTGAACCCGTGTTGATTCCGCCTCACCCAAGAGGCTACGTCTGTGTCCGTGCCAAGCACGCTCCACAGTTGACGGGCAGGCTCGACGACCCCGCATGGCTCGACGCCCCTTGGTCGTTGGAGTTCGTCGACATCGAAGGCGAGGTCCGTCCGAAGCCGTGGTTCAGGACGCGGGTCAAGATGCTTTGGGACGACGACTACTTCTATGTCGGTGCCGAAATGGAGGAGCCGCACGTCTGGGCGACGCAGACCGTCCACGATTGCGTCATTTTCCATGAGAACGACTTCGAGGTCTTCATCGATCCCGATGGCGACAACCACGACTACTATGAGTACGAGATCAACGCGTTAGGGACGGATTGGGACCTCAGGTTGCCGAAACCCTACCGGGACGGCGGCCCAGCGTTGAACGATTGGGAGATCCCGGGCCTGAAGAAGGCCGTCCACGTGTCGGGGACGATCAACGATCCCGGTGACACGGACAAGGGGTGGAGTATGGAGCTGGCGTTCCCTTGGAAAGTCCTCGGCGAGTTCGCCCGATGTCCGGCACCTCCGCGACCCGGACACCAGTGGCGCGTCAACTTTTCGCGGGTGCAATGGGACTTGAGGATCGTCGAAGGCAGGTACGAGAAAGTCCCGGATCATCCGGAGCACAACTGGGTCTGGTCACCACAGGGCGTCGTCGACATGCACAGGCCGGAAACCTGGGGATACGTCCAGTTCGAAGACGAGCGGAAACCGTTCCGAAAGGACTCGGACTGGGACGCCACGTGCAAAGTGATGTCCGTGTACTGGGCCCAACGGACGTTCAAGGAAGCGCACGGACGTTACGCGGCGACTTCGGAAGAACTGGGCACGGAGTACAAGGACGTCCACGTGACACCTACCGAAACAGGCTATCGGGCCGGCGCGATGGGAGCGAAAGGTTGGGTCTTCGTCCGTGAAGACTCGCTGCTCTCGAAGGGTTCGTGACCTTTAGGAAGCCTGGCGCTGCTTGCGGATCTCTTCCGACTTCCTGAGCGCCCTCGCTTTGCGCCGCCGCACGGCCCAAGGGACGACGGATTCGTTCGTCGTGTAGTGGCCGAACGCCAAGTCGTAGAAGGGAAGGACGACGTTGTAGTTCCTGTCGTCGGCGATGTGGTGGACGTAGTGCCGCTTATCGAACCACTCGAACAGCTCTTTCGTCGGCGGGAACCGGTGGTACCAGCGCGGCTTACCGTCCGGTCGGGGGAAGTGCATGTGCCAGTGCAGGAACTCGTACGCGGCGTAGTAGAGGGTCAGCGTCACAGGGACGGCCAGGCCGGCCTGCCAGCCCAGAGTCTTCCAAACGAGGAACGTGATCGGGCTGGTCACGATCATCGTCGAGGGCCACATCAGCGGCCCGAGGCTGATCGGTTTTTCCTCGTCGGGGGCAGGCCTGTGGTAGTTCTCCGCACGGTACGCCGGATGGTGCTCGATGGAATGCAGGTGATAGCTCATGAACAGTGCGCCACCGAACAGCTTCTTCTGCGGAGTGTGGAGGATGTACTGGTGGAACAGGCCCTCGAGCACGCTGGCGAAGACCAGACAAGCTAGGGCGACGAGGGAGACTGTCAGAACTACGGACATGTGCGACTTCCGTGTGCCTTTGCCCGCCAAATTTAGGACGCTCTCAAAGACCTGTCCATTATGACGGCGCAAGGGCCCGATCCGTCGCAGACATGGGCACGTTGCGAGACGCACGCCCGGGCCGCGTTCCCGCCGGGATTAACCGGGACTTAACGTCCGCGTCCACAGAATCGTAGGATGAAGCGAGGCTTCACGCTTATCGAACTCCTGGTCGTCATCGCGATCATCGCCATTCTGGCCGCCATCCTCTTCCCGGTCTTCGCCCAAGCCAAAGAGGCGGCCAAAAAGGCAGGTTGTCTCAGTAACGAGAAGCAACTCGCGACGTCGCTGTTCCTCTATGCCGGCGACAACGAAGACACGCTGTGCCAGACGAGCTGGGAGAGCGACGGATCGCACCCGTACCAAGTGCACTGGACGTACCTGCTTCAGCCGTACGTCAAGAACTGGGGGATCTTCACGTGCCCGTCGGACGCCGACGCGGTCAAACCCGCCAAACCTTGTCCCAACGGTGTCGAAGATTTCGGCAAGCTCCCGATGGTCTGCGACTGGCAGGCACCGGCCTATTCCGTGATCCCGAACTATAACGCACTGCCCGCCCACGACTGGCTCCCTGGCCCGATGACGCAGTTTTCGGACGTCGCGAACGTCATCCTCGTGACCGAACGGCGCAACAAGTTGGACAAAGGGAACACGATCGGCCCGCACAAAGGGGTGAGCGGGTTCAACCCGAGTCAGCCTTGCCCCGGCACGAGTTACAAGAAGGTCACGCAATCCGAAGCGGAGTCCCACTTACGGAACGACACGAACGACAAGTTCGACATCGTCCGCGTCAAGTGGGACAGGCACGCTCAAGGGGCCAACTACTGCTATGCGGACGGTCACGCGCGCCACACGAAACTCGGGCGGACGCTCCAACCCGAGAGCTACCAGTACGGCGACCAGTGGTACCGCAGTCCGGCACCCTGGAACGAAGACTGCTACTGACGATGGAGATGCGGACGGCCCGTGCCTTCGGGCCTTTGCCGTCCCCTTCCGTCAAGCCAGGTCGGTGACGTCGGGCTGCTTCGCGTTATTGATCCACATGACCGCGCCGGTAACGGTCACGACGGCACCGATAAGGCCGATAAAGATCGGGACGGGCCCGAGCGGGGACAACTGGAACGTGGGGCCACGGTCGCCCTCGTCGAGTTTGCCTTCGGCTTCGATCCGGTTCCGTTCGGCCATCATCCTGTTGAAGTTCGCCGTGTCGACGGCCGCGACGATCAGGAACAGGACGATCGCGGCCACCAGGATCCCTGCGCCGACCATCGTGATCTTTTTCCCCTTCTCGGCGTCGATCGCCTTGATGATCCGTAGTTCGTCCAAGGCCCCGCAGCTCGTGCAGTACTTGGCCCCCTCGGGATAAAGGTGGGTGTGGTGACCGACCGGCATCCGATGGCTCGGCGGGCGGTTGTCCGTCCCGCAAAACGGACAAAAACTGTAATCGTCCTCGATGATCTGCCGGCACGTGGACGAAAGACACGTGGTCATGGGCGATTCTGGCACGAGAGGAGGGCTCGTTCTCAAGGCCGTCGCACGGCCGGTCGGCCCATGCACGGGAACCTCAGAGGTATCCTTTCCGTTAGACATGAGTGCGGGGCGCTCAAGTGACGTGCTAGTCACTGTTAACGCTGTCGCAACGGAGTCATCAGGAGCACAATGGGAAGAGTCGTAGGAATCGACCTCGGGACGACGAACAGCGTCGTCGCGATCATGGAAGGAGGCGAGCCGAACGTCATCAGTACGGCCGAAGGCACGCGGACCCTTCCGAGCGTCGTCGCGTTCAAAGCGACGGGTGAGCGCCTCGTCGGCGTCACGGCCAAGCGACAAGCCGTCACGAACCCCGGCAACACCGTGGCCAGCATCAAACGGTTCATGGGCCACAGCGTCAGCGAAGTCCGCGAAGAGACCAAGCGCGTCAGCTACAAAGTGGTCGAAGGGAAGAACGGTGCCGCCGCCGTCCACATCCCCGCCGTGGACAAGACGTTCACGCCGGAAGAGATCAGTTCGATGATCCTCCAGAAGTTGAAGGCCGACGCCGAAGCCTATCTCGGCGAGACGGTCGACCAGGCGGTCATCACGGTTCCGGCCTACTTCAACGACAGTCAACGCACGGCGACGAAGAACGCGGGCGAAATCGCGGGCCTCAAGGTGCTGCGGATCATCAACGAACCGACCGCTGCCTCCCTTGCCTACGGTCTGGACAAAAAGTCGAACGAGACGATCTTGGTCTTCGACCTGGGCGGCGGAACGTTCGACGTCTCGATCCTCGACGTCGGCGACGGCGTGTTCGAAGTCAAATCGACGGCCGGTGACAGCCACCTCGGCGGCGACGACTTCGACCAGAAGATCGTCGATCATATCGCCAACGAGTTCATGAAGCAGCACGGCATCGATCTGCGCAAGGACACCAAGGCGCTTCAACGCTTGCGAGAGGCGGCCGAGAAGGCTAAGATCGAGCTGTCCAGCCAGGTGACGACGGACATCAACCTGCCGTTCATCACCGCGATCGAGAACGAGCCCGTCCACCTCGAGATGAATCTGAGCAGGGCTCAGTTCGAGGGCCTGTGCGCCGATCTGTTGAAGCGGATCGAGTCTCCGATGAAGAGCGCCTTGACCGATTCGAAGCTCGACTTGAAGGACATCAACGAAGTCATCCTTGTCGGCGGTTCGACCCGGATGCCGATGGTCCAAGACCTCGTGAAAAGGTTGACGGGCAAGGAGCCCAACAAGAGCGTGAACCCGGACGAAGTCGTCGCCGTCGGAGCCGCGATCCAAGCGGGCGTGCTCGGTGGAGACGTCCGGGACATCCTCTTATTGGACGTCACGCCGTTGAGCCTCGGCGTCGAGACGCAGGGCGGAGTCCTGGACAAGCTGATCGAACGGAACACGACGATTCCGACCAAGAAGAGCCGCACGTATACGACCGCGGTCGACAACCAGACCGAGGTCACGATCCATATCCTTCAAGGCGAGCGACCGATGGCCAAGGACAATAAGAGCCTTGGTCAGTTCAACCTCAGCGGGATCCCGCCCGCCCCGGCCCGGGTGCCGCAGATCGAAGTGACCTTCGACATCGACGCGAACGGCATTCTGAACGTCAGCGCTCAGGACAAAGCGACGGGCAACCAGCAGAAGATCACGATCACGGGCTCGGGCAACCTGGGCAACGACGAGATCGACCGCATGGTCAAGGAAGCCGAGTCGAACGCCGACCTCGATGCGCGGCTCCGTGAAGTCGCCGAACTTCGTAACGACGCCGACCGACTGGTCTTCACCGTCGAAAAGGCGATCAAGGACCTTGGCGACAAGGTGGAAGAAGCCGAACGGACGGAGATCGAGGCCAAGGTCGCGGCCGTGAAGGAAGCGAAGGAGCGCGACGACGTCGAAGGCCTGCGCAGCGCGTTCCAAGAGCTCGAACAGGTCTCGCACTCGCTCTCGCAGAAACTGTACGAGCAGGCGGGCAGCGGTTCCCAAGAGGAGCCTGTCGGTGCCGGCGTCGGTGCCGGGAAGAAGGACGAGGACGTCATCGACGCCGAGTTCAAAGAAGAGAAGTAAGCCGGAGCGTCCTTGGCCGACTCCAGAGGCCGCCCTTGTTCACAGGCAAGGGCGGCCTCGTCTGTTCCCGCTAGGCGTACAATCGGTCGGATGGACAGTCCGGCGGTGCAGAGGGCGGCGGAACTCTTCGAAAAGGCCCGGGCGGCGACGGGAGTCAGCGTCCTCTCCTCGCTTCGACTGGCCGAAGAAGCCGCGGCTCTCGACCCTGACCTTCCAGGTGTCAACGCCCATATTGCCCGTTGCCTCACCGGACTCGGACGGTTCGCCGAAGCGAAAGTCAGGATCGAAGCCGAATCGCGTTTGGATCCGGCGTCGAAAGAAGCTGCCGACCTGAGGGCGCTCATCGATGACGCGGCCGTTCGTCAGAAGTTGGCCGCGCCGCAAGACCGGCCCTGGGCCTCGAGCATCAGACCGGAAGCCTTGCAAACGATCGAAGCCGCCGCGCACCGCTATACGTACCGAGGCCACGCGATGATCAAGAACCCGTTCGATCTGGCGCTGTACCCGGTCCTACTTTGGAACTTGAAGCCGGCCACGGTCTTCGAGATCGGGTCGTTCAACGGGGCGAGCGCCCTATGGATGGCCGATCTGATGCGCACGTTCGGGATCGCGTCCCGCGTCCGATCGCTCGACATCGTCAAGGTGACCGGCATCGAAGACCCCATGGTCGAATTCGCGGAAGGCTCGGGCCGGGAGCTAGAAACGGTCTATCCGTCGGACATGCTGTCCACGCTCCCGCATCCGTTCCTCGTCATCGACGACGCCGATCACACGTACGAGACGTCGAAGGCCGTCCTGGACCATTTCCATCCGCACCTTGTCAAGGGCGACTACGTCGTGGTCGAAGACGGCTTGACGGCCGAAGGGCCGCGTCGGGCCGTCGAGGAGTTCCTCAAAGTGCAGGACGGACGGTACAAGGTCGATGCGAACTACTGCGACTTCTTCGGCTACAACGCGACCTGGTGCGTGAACGGCTTCCTCAAACGCCTGTACTGAGAGGCGCGAAAGCGCACGTCCGTCGCGGTCGGCCGGATCAGGTTTCGCTTTCGCTCAAGTGTGGTTCCCGAAGCACGACGGGCTTTGCCGCCTTCTTCATCTTGAGGTTCAGCATTTCGACCCCGACGGAGAACGCCATCGCAAAGTACGTGTAGCCCTTCGGGATTTCGAAGTGCGTCCCTTCGGCGACAAGGTTGACACCGATCAGGATGAGGAACGCCAGTCCCAGCATCTTGACCGTCGGATGCTTCTCGACGAACTCGCCGACGGGCCGTGCGAAGCCGAGCATGAACGCTGTGGACAGCACGATCGCCGCGACCATGACGCCATACACCTTGGTCATACCGATCGCGGTCAAAACGGAGTCCAACGAGAACACCAGGTTCAGGATGGCAAGCTGGACGACCACCGCCCCGAAAGCGGACACGGCTTTGTCGACGCCGTGCTCCTCGCCTTCCAGCTTTCCATGGATCTCCTTGACCGCCTTCCAGATCAGGAACAGTCCGCCCGCGAGGAGGACAAGGTCGCGCCCCGTGATCGTCCGCCCTGCGATGGGGAAGAGCCCCTGTTCGAGCTTCAGGATCAACGACAAGCCCCCAAGGAGGACGAGCCGCGCGACCAGCGCGAGCATAAGCCCCGCGTTCCAGGCTTTCTTCCGCTCCTCGGCCTTTAATTTGCCCGCCATGATCGAGATGAACACGACGTTGTCCACGCCGAGGACGATCTCTAAGACCGTCAACGTGAGCAGGCTGATCCAAACCTGAGGATCGGCTAAAGAAGGCATAGCGGCAAGTGTGACCCGGAGGGCGCACGGGTGACAAGCCGGCCCTAGTCGCGGGACCGGACCGAGAGCGTCGGCGCCAGGACGGCGACCAGTCGGACAAGGGTCTCCGACTGCTCTTCGATGCTCAAAGTGTCGAACGGAGGCACATGGAGGAATCCGGTCTTGCGGTCGGGGAACGCCCGTAACGACCGGTAGAGAAGGTAGTTGCAGAGGTAGGTTCCGGCGTCGTCTCCGTCGGTCCAGCCCTCGGGATCACGGAAGCACTCAGGGTTCCACAACGTCGCGCTGACCGTCCGCGGTCCGTCCGGATCGATCACGGAAGCGGTCGCGACGGTTCCGGTGACGTCGGCGGCAGCACCCACGACGTTCCGTCCCAACGTTTCGATCCGCGGCACCGAGGCCTTCGCATCGACGCCGAGCGCCAACAGGGCGGTCCAATCCGTGTCCCGTTGGTCCAAGATCCAGGCGTCGACCGCACGGTAGGAGACTTCGATCTCCTCGACGTCCGCGAAGACCGCCCGCGCCAGCTCGAGGGACGGGTTCGACGCGAACACGCCGAAAGCTCCGAACGCCGTCACTTTGAGGCCCGGAACGGAGACCTCCCACGGTCCCATGGGCATCGCGACAGTTTACAGGGCCAAGGAACCTTGCGGGCACGGGACGCGTTCCGCAGGCGAGGATTCCAAAGAAGAACCCATGAAAAGACTCGCTTCCTTGTTGCTCGTTCTCGCCGTCGCCGCGTTCGCGGCCGCTTTCATCGTCTTTCCGAACACGATCACCGTGACCCGCGGCAAGCTGGTTTCGGGGAACGTGAACAGTCTGGTCTCCAGCGACGACGACCGTCTCGTCGTGCAGATGGGACCGAAGCTGTCGTTCTACGATGCTCCCCTCGACCTCCAGTTCGACGCCTTGTGCAGCACTGACACGCCGAGCGTCCTGCTGCTCGACCTGGAGACCAAAGCCAACGCGGCCGGTCTCGTCCAATACGTCGAAATGTTCGAGTGGCAGTCCGGTCAATGGGTCACGCTCGACGTCCGGCCCGTCTCCACGACCGACCAGACGACTCAGTTGAACATCCCGACGTGCTGGCGGTTCGCGAAGCCGGGGACAGGACAGATGAGGCTCCGCTATTGGGTCTCCAACATCGGGCCGGTCACGATCCCGAACTGGAAGGTCAGTATCGACAAGCTCAACTGGGACGTCGACCCCCAGTAAGACTCCTTCATCTCAGAGACACGACGGCCCGCCTCTTGGCGGGCCCGTCCGTTTTCGGGCCGAACAGAATGAGGGGGACGAGGAAAGTTCAAGGGGCGGGACCGCAAGGCGACGAGCACCTTTGGAGGGTCGAGATCCGGTGAGACCGTGATCCGGGAGCCGGAGTGCCGACAGCGACACCAGGAACTCCCCAAGAGGGCCTGGCGTAGACTTCGAACGTGGACGGTCAAATGTCACGCCGGAACATGCTCGCCGCTTCGGCGACGGCACTCGTCGCTCCTAGCGTCTTGGCCCAAGAGCGGGCCAAAGAGGCGGAGTTCACCCGCGACTATCCCGAACCGGGCTTCAAACCGTCCTGGAAATCGCCTCAGACGAACAGGACCCTTGTGACCGACTTCGTGATCTACGCGCACTCGGACCTGGACATGACCAAGAAGCTCCTCGATCGGGACGCGAGCCTCGTCAACGCCTTTATGGACTGGGGGTCTGGAGACTGGGAGTCAGGTCTGGGCGGCGCGTGCCACATGGGACGGCACGACATCGTCAGGTTCCTCCTTTCGCGCGGGGCAAGGATGGACGTCTTCTGCGCGACGATGATGGGGCAGCTCGACGTCGTCAAGGCGATGCTGACTCTGGAGCCCAAGTTGATCGATTCGCGCGGCCCGCACGGCTTTTCGCTGCACTTCCACGCGCAACTCGCAGGGAAGGACGCCGACCGGATGGTGGAGTACCTCCAGAGCGTCAAGAAGGTGGAGTTGAAGCCGAACCCGTTCGTCAAGAAGGACGGCGGCTGACTCTCGGAAGGGAACGGCCCCTGGTTTCACACCGAAAGCAGGGGCCGAACCTGGTTCAGGACCGTCGTCTTCGCCTGAGCGCAAGAGCGCCGAGACCGAAGGCGAGAAGCGTGGCGGGTTCTGGCACGACGTCGGCCTGAATGTCGTCCATGACCGGCGCGAGGTTGTTGCCGAACTTGATGCTCGCGATCCCGTTTCCGGTCGACTCCCAACCGAACCACACCATCGCGTTGCTGCCAGTGCCGAACGTGTCGCTCCCCATCAAGGCGCCGGCCGCGTCGTAGAAGTCCACGGTCGTGATGCCGTTCAGGTTGGAGTCGGACGCCATATAGCCTCCGAACCTCTTCACGGCGGTCGTGAAGTTCAGGTTGACGTCGATCGGGCTCCCATTGTTGTAAAGTCCGAGTCCTTGGTCGCCCGATGTGGTCAGCGCAGAGCCATAGCCGCCGAGGCCCCATGTCGCCACGTTGACGTCGTAGATCCAGACTTGGGCGCCGCCGTTGCTGGCGAATGTGGCGCCGCCGCCCATGACGGCGAGCGAACCGAGGCCGCCCGTCGAGTTGTAGTCCTGGTAGCTCTCAAAGTCGTCGTTCATCGAACCGACGAACGGCCCGATAGGATTGATGACGGCGTGAGCGGACACGGTCGCCAGCACGAGGGCAGACAGCATTGCTGTTCGAGTTAACATGTTTTCTCTCCTGGCGTTTGGCGCCGCCTCTAATGTACACGCAAAAAAGGGGAAACGTTCGGACACGGCCCGCCGTTTTCCAAGTGCCCTTGCGGGTGGCATGACCAAGTTGGCTGCCTCCAGACTCCGGAAACCACCTCATGCCGCACGCCGCCGAACTTAGTCTGGAGGCTTCGTCCGTACCCACTCGAAGTCTAGGCACATCGTCGTGAAGACAACGCCGGCATCCGGGCCACCCCGGTTCTGGTCGTGCCGACACTTGGCCAAGCAGGGGGAAGGTTACCGCCGGAGCAGTCCGTCAAGCCTCCAGACGAGGTTGGCTTCTCGTCGCCAGCGCGAGAACTTTGGAGTCTGGAGGCAGCACCAAGGAACATCTCCAGGTGAAGCGGCGCTGAATCGGCCGTAGCGGCCCCGGTAACGGTTCTTCGGGGGACCGTCGTTTACTTGACCCATGTTTCGCTTATCGAGAGGAGCGGCGGCTTGCGCGGCGGCCGCAGCGTGTGGCCATGCCTTGGCCTACGTCAACATCGAGGACTTCACGGTGGGATCCTTCACCGTAGACGCCACTCACGGCTACAGTAAGGGACAGACCGGTCTGGACACCGACCACTCCGTCTTCGGCAAGAGGGGGTGGTTCATCGGAGGTATCGGAAACCCTGAGAACGCGACACTGACGCTTGACGTTCGCGACCATGAGCAGAAGCTCAGCACGACGTCCGATCTGCTGACATACGACATGAGGCTGGGCCTAGGGGTCAGCGGCAACGTCCTCATCGATCTCAGCCGCGAGACGAGCGTCCTCGTCGACCTGTACACTGATCCCCCTCAGCACTTTGCCGATCAGTGGTCGATGCTTATCACCGATGTGAACGGAGTTGACACGAGCAACGACGGCTGGCTCCTCCGGCCCGGGGGCATTCGGTTCGACATCGACTCGTTCTCAAGGCAAATCGACTGGTCACGTGTACGAAGCATAGAGTTCACGGAAAACATGAACCACAGTACGAATCCGCAAGTGTACTCCGTGACCCACATTTATGCAGTGCCCGAGCCTTCCCTCGCATGCCTTGGGGCGCTGCTTCCCGTACTTCTCAGGAGGAGGACGGGCAGCGCCTCGCGCCCTTAAGGGAGTCGCCCAGAAGGTTGGTTGTCTGCAAGAACGACCCAATGCGGATCGTCAGACTCGTCGACGTAGAACAGGAACTCCGAGTACCGGTCCGCCGCGTCGATCACAGACAGGTTCGAGCCGCCTACCTTGACGAGGATCGTGTCCCCGTCGAAGTTGAACACCCGGACGGAGGATCCGCGAGGAACTTTCGTCACATCGGTCGAAAGCGTGATCGTGAGCTCGTCGAAGTCGGTGCAGAGGATGTTCCTTGCGTTGCCGCCGATCCAAGTGAAGTCGTCGTTCTGCACCTCGAAACGCTCGGGCTGGACGACGTTGTACCAAACAGGGTCGACGAAACCCATGACGGCGGGTGGCCCGACCACAGGCGTGTGCGAAGCGCCTAAGGGGTAGAAAGCCCGGATGGCGGAACGGGCGAGGAGGCGCGTCTTCAACGATCCCGGCCACGCGCACGAGCTCACCTTTTCGACCTACCGCCGCAAGCGCCTGCTTGAAGACGAGACCGTCTGCCGCGCCTTCCTCTCCGCCCTCGACGCCGCCCGGAAGGAGCACGCCTTCCAGGTCTGGGCGTACGTGCTCATGCCCGACCACGTCCACCTGCTCCTCTTCCCGACCGGGCTGGAGGATTCGATGGCGGGGATCAGGCAAGCCGTGAAGCAACCCGTAGCCAAGTTCGGCCTGGCGACGATGAGGGAGCTCGCCGACCCTCGCCTTCAGCAGCTCCACGACGGCCGCAGACCGCGCTTCTGGCAGCCCGGCGGCGGCTACGACCGGAACATGCACTCGTCGAAGGCGTGCCGGAAGAGCATCGGCTACATCCACGACAACCCCGTCGTCGCGGGTCTTTGCGCGCACCCTTGGGACTGGGAGTTCTCCAGCGCGGCGGCCTATCGGGGCGACGACTGTGACTTCCAGGTGGACTTCCCGACGCTATAAGCGCTCGCGCACACGCCTGTGGGCCGAGATTCCACCGGGCGTGCCGTCTCCCTGCGTAGCCCACAAGCGTGCCACCCAGGAGGAGGTCACCCTGAGTCTTGCCACCCGTCGTATACTCAGGGTATGCATTTTTTGGTGAGAGGATCACTAGTAGCAGTACTATGCGTCGTTGCCGTCTCCGAGTCGGACGCCTTCATCATGATCGACGACCTGACGGGCGGGGACTATACGACCACGATCACGCACGGGGTCGACTTCCATTTCGTCGACGGCCTGGACAAAGCGCACACGGCTTGGGGGAACAGGCAGACGATGCTCGACGTTGTGGCGAACCCTCGGGACACACCCATCACGCTGTCGGTAGGCGGCGGCCAGATGAAGACGACCATTCCGCCGGGCACTGGTGGGATGTCGACACGGCTCAGATTGGACTGGGGGCTGGGGAACCACCCCCTGGACATGGACTTTTCCAAGGAGACGGAGATCTGGGTCGACCTGAAGGTCGAAAACCCGGACGGACGGTTCGCGAGCATTTGGTCCGTTCGGGCGATCAATGCGGACGGTACGAGCGGATCCAATGGAGGTTGGCTTTGGCGCCCTGGAGGCATTAGGTTCAAGCTGAGCGGGTTCACTGGCCACTTGGACTGGTCCGCGGTCAGATACCTCAGCTTCACCACTGACTTCGACCCGCCCGGCTATCCAGAGAGCTACAAAGTGACAAGGATCTACGCAGTGCCAGAACCGCATACGGCGGTTCTGGCACTGCTAGGATTTTCCACCGTGATCCTACACCGGCGAAAACATGGAGACGGACGCTAGCTCCTCGTCCCGACGTTCGCCTGTGTGACCAGCCACCTTCCGGTGCCGCTATCGTTGTAGAAAACGAACTCAGCTCCTTGGTGTTGCGTTAGGAGCACGTCGTTCGTTCCACCGAAGTCCACCGTCACGGTGCCGATCGTGTTCGAACTAGGCTTCCAGAAGACCCGTACGACGGTTCCCGGCACGATGTCCGTCAGTGACGTAGGAAGGTTGATCGTGTAAGGCAGCGATGTGGCCGTACAAATGATGTTCTTCTCATCGCCCACCGCCCATGTGTGCGGCGAGGCCCCTAAGCTTGGAAGCACGCGTTCGGGCTGATGAAGCATGTACCAACCGTTGGCCATCCGGCAAACCACACCTTGCTGGACCTCGTCCCAACACAACTCTCCGTCAGCTAAGTCGTAATCGCCATTTTCGTCGTAGGGGTTCTTCCAACCGACGTTGACCTCCTGGTCGGCTGTCTGATCCGGATTCAGGTTCGGTATCTGCAACCTCCCGACCGCCTTTATCGAAAGGCTGTTCACGCCCCAGGCGAAGTCGCCTCTGACCGCTGTGTTCGTGTCAGTCCTGACGAACCCCGTGTTCCTGAGCCCGTCTTCGGCGATGTAGCCAGTGACGACTGGGGGGTCTCCTGCGATGGTCGGCGTGCTTCCCCACGCCTGTTGCCAAAACACCTGCCACTGCGCCGCCCCTTCGTCTGCCTCGATCAGAAGGGCCAAATATGGGTGCGGGTCGCCCGGATCCGAAAGAACCTCGACGGCTTCGACCTGCGCACGCAGCGTCATGAGCGTCGTCTCAGAGAAGGAGTTCACGCTCGTCAGGACGATCTGGTCGAAGACCGTCGAAGTGTCGATCGTCCCGTCCACCTCCCGAACGAGCGAGAACTTGACCGTACCGCTGACCCGGCAAAGGCACTGGTAGGTCACGAGCTTCAGACCGGGCGCAGACAGGTCGATCTGGAATCCGTCCTCGTCAAACGGCTGCCAGAGCTTCGTGTCGTCGAGAAGGGCCATGAAGAACGCCTCGGGACTGGGCGAGAGGTCCGGAAGGTTTGAAGCGCCCGCGTAAGCGCCCCACTTGGCGAACCCGAAGAGCTTGTCGTCGGCCTGCTCTAGCACCCAAGGTGAGGGCATGGTCACGCCGTAGCCACCGAGGTTCAACGCCGAGGGACCATAGTCGAGACCCACGAAGTCGGCGTTCCGCAAGATGTTCACCCGCGGCCCGGTCTGGATCCACGGCGTGTCCTGCCAGGCGTTGCGGAGCGACTGCATCCTATTGCCCGGCACGCTCGGCTCCATCGAGAACTGACGCATGTAGCTGTCGTTCGTGTAAGCCGCGATGAAGTCGCTCTTGTAGCAGCGCACGAACTCGCAATCGAAACTCTGTCGAACGAGCGCGCCCACCGCTAGGAACCTGCACTTTTCGAAGACGCACCGCAGCCGGTCGCCCGGCAGCGATTCGAAGACGAGGTTTCCCGCGCCGGAAGCCCCGTATGTCGGCCCGGTCGCGAAGGTGCAGGTGTCGACAAAGAGGCCGTACTGCGTCCCGCTCGCCTCGGTCGTCGGCCCATCGTCGTTGTTGTCGAAGCCCTTGACCAGTACCCGGTCGTCGCCGGTGGCGACCGTGAACTCCATGCCACGGACGATCACGTCCATGTTGTTGTTGAAGCTCTGGCCGTTCAAGCAGTCATAGTCGAAGAGCCGTCCCAGGTGCTCGATCCTGCCGCCGACGATCTGCAGCGCCCCCGTCCCCCGCCGTAGCTTGATCAAGGTCCCTCGGCCGACGATCTGATCGATCGGAACGTTCTTGAACGTGCCGTGCAGGTTATAGGCATTCAGCCCGACGCCACGGTCTCCCATTCTATCGAACTGAAGATAGACGCCGGTCTCGTCGAGCGCCATGTTCCAGCCGTCCAGTTCCTGTTCGAAGGCCTGTGGCGCGTTCGAGTAGTAGCCCCGGCGACATTCCGTGCCGTAGATTCGGGAGAGGCGGGTCTGTTCCCCGTTGTCGCCCGAGCCCTTGAGCAACCCTACCGCGGTATCGACGAAGTTCAGGTAAAGCCGTTCGACGATGTGGCCCACGAACTGGCTTGACACGAAGACGATGCCGAACGAAGCGAAACGCCTTGTGTCGTCGACTGCGACGTCGTCGACGATACGCGTGTTGTGGGGGTTGCCTTTCAGGGTCAGGTTCTCGACCCTCATGCGGACGCCCGCACTACGCCTGAAACTGATGATCCCGCAATCAGGGAAGCAGTGCACGAACGTCGGGTATTTGGGGTCGTCCGGATAGTCCGTGTCGACCGCCAGGATTTCACCGACAAAAGCTTCCTCCGGCGGCCCGCCTTCAGGTTGAACCTGAGCGGCGCGATTTGAGAGGCGACTTTCGTCTTCTGGAGCACGACTTTCGTCTTCTGGACCACGACTTTCGTCTTCTGGACCACGACTTTCGTCTTCTGGACCACGACTTTCGTCTTCTGGACCACGACTTTCGTCTTCTAGAGCACGATTTTCCCTTTCTGGAGCACCACTTTGTCGACGGGTGGCCCCACCGTGACGTGTGAAAGATCAATGGTCGGGCCGCCCGGCGGTCGGGCCGCACCGAGCCGCCGAAGGACAGGGCTCAGGATTGCGCTTGCGCCGCGGACTGGGCCGCCTGTTGAGCCTTGCACTTCATGTCCCAGAACCACTCGTTCGTCCAGATCGCGCGGGTGCACATGTTCACGCACACCTCCTCGAGGTATTCCGGTGCATAGAGGCCGTTCGGGACGAACTCGCGGAAGGCGAGCTTGCCTTGATGGCCGCACCACGAGCCGAGCGTATGGCAGCGCTTATACTCGGTCTTCTCGTACGTGTTGAGGTCAAGGACGAGGTGCCCGATCGCATCGACGGACAGGTGCATGGGAACGCTCAGGGTCACGTGGAGACCGTGACCGAGGACCGGGTGAGGCTCGTCTGTCCGGATCTCAAGGACCATGGAGTCTTGACCGCCGCAGACCCAATCGAACTCGGCGCGCAACCCTGAGCCTGGCAGCAGTTCGAAGCGCCGCGCCTCCCGTTCCATCACCCAACCGGCTTGTTGCCAACTGGGGTCGGTCGTCCAGACGGACTGCGGATCGCCGCTTGTGAGAGTGCCCCGGCCGGGATCGGCGATCAACGGATCGGGTTCGACGCGGAAACCGACGTGCGGATGGGCCGAGGTCGCGAGCGTGGCGTGGAACAGCGCACTGAGCCGACGGGCCATTTCGTGCGCCTGCGACATTTGCAGCGCGACCGCCGACGCGAACGTGCGCTTCAGCCACTCTTGGTCGTTCGTCGCATAGACGCCGCAGAAGAGGCGGAACGTGTCGGACGGTTGGTCGTAGACGGGCCCGCTGAACGTGCACTGGTCCATTTCGTGTTCCAGCGCGACCGCCAGTTCTTTCAAGTGGCCCCGGCCTTTGAGAAAGTCCGTCTCGGCCGTGACGCGGTAGACGCTGTACGATTGCCGGAACACCCCCATGTCCGTCCGGACCGTCGTCGCGAAGTCACCGCCCCAATAAACGAATCCGTCGCCCGTGTCGAGCAGATACGTGTCGTCGATCTTCAGGAGGTCGTAAACGTCCGCTACGAACTCCTCGCCCAGGGTCTGGCGTTGTTTCCAAGACACCCTCGATTTGCCTCCTGGTACATCTTACGTTATCGCAGGGCGCGAGGTGGCGTCCTTTGTCAGAATCTTTGAAGCGCCTGGAGGGCCTCGGGAACGCGGGGACGAGGGCCGGGTGTTTCCTGGAGCATGGCCAGAGCCGTCGCCTGGAGGACCTTGACCGTCGCCGTGTTCTTGGGACTCGTGGGCGAAACGCTCTTCTACGACGCGCCTTGGGGTCTGAACGTGCTCCTTTGGACCGTGTTCCTTGTCGGAGCGAGCCTGCTGACGGCCGTCACGTCCGGAGGCGTCCCGACGGTGTCGGCGGTCGCGCTCTCCTTGGCCGCACTGGTCTTCGGCGCAGGCTTCGCCGTCAACGATTCCTGGGGGATGTCCGTCGTCAACGTGTTGGGTCTTGGCACGTGTCTGGCCCTCTTGACCACCCATTCTTGGGGACGGCGGATCCGGGACATGAACGTCCTGGACGCTTCCGTCGGGGTCATGACGACGTGGCTCGGCTACGTGGTCGACGCGTTCGTCCTCTTCTTCTCGGAACTGGGTTGGACGGAAATGGCCCGGAAGGTGAACACCAAGCAGGCTGCCCCTTATGTCAGGGGCCTTCTCGTCGCGGTGCCGTTGATCCTCGTGTTCGGTGGACTGTTCGCGTCGGCCGACGCGGTGTTCCGGAGTTACGTCGCTCGGCCGTTTTCATTTGACGGCATCACCGGAGCCATGCACTTCGGCCTGTTCGTGACGTTCTTCGTCATCGGTGCCGGCGTCGTCCGGAGGGCCGTCCTTGGCGAGCCCGTCGCGGACTGCACGATCAAACCCTCGGACCAGGACTGGTCGAAGTACTCGACCGAGGCCTCGGTGGTCCTTGGAGCCTTGAACCTCCTGTTCGCGGGCTTTGTCATCGTCCAGTTTGGGCACCTGTTCGGCGGCAGAGGGACGGTGGGGACGCACGCCGGCCTCAGCTACAGCGAATACGCTAGGGAAGGGTTCTTCCAGTTGGTGACGGTTGTCGCCCTTTCCGTCCCGCTCTTGGCCCTGGCCGACCGCGTCTCGAGCGGGAGACCCCTGTCCCGATGGCTGTCGCTGGCGATGGTCGTCCAACTCGGTGTCGTCATGGCGTCGGCGTTCTTGCGCATGGGGCTCTACGTGTCGTACGCGGGCTTGTCCGAGTTACGGCTTTATCCGAGCGCCTTCATGGTGTGGCTTGCCGTGGTCATCATCGCCGTGACGCTGAAGTCGGTCACGGGAAAGGAAGGGCGTCCCGTCCTTACTTCCGTTGCGGCCGCGCTCGTGATCGGGATCGGGTTGAACGTCTTACGGCCCGGCGTGTTCATCGCCGAAACGAACTACCGTCTCGCCAAGTCGCCGGAACAGGTCGATACGGACTACCTGATGACGCTCGGCGCCGATGCTGGGCCTACACTTGTCCGGACGCTTCCTCGTCTGACCGGGGACAGAAGGCACCAGGTCGCGGTCTGGCTCCGGAACACCGCGGACAGCGGTCGCACGGACTGGCGGGGCGCGAACCTGAGCCGGACCAGCACGGTCGCCGCCGTCGCGGACCACCAGGACATCGTCGATCCGGCCCGGGACGGAACCTTGAGCCGGCTCGACCGTTAACCGACCGCAGGCGCCGGGGACTCGGCTTGGAAGACGAACCCCCCGTCCTTAAAGTCGACGACGACGCGCTGGCCGTCCCGGACTTCTCCCGACAGTAATCGGACGGCGAGCGGGTTCATGACCTCTTTCTGGATCGCGCGCTTCAACGGCCGCGCTCCGTAAACCGGGTCGTACCCGGCCGTCGCGAGGTGCGTGAGCGCCTCGTCCGTCAATTCGAGCTGCACTTGCCTGTCGGCCAAGCGGCCGGCTAAGGCGGCGACCTGGATCCGGACGATCTTCCGGATCTCGTTCACGCCCAAGGACCGGAAGACCACGATGTCGTCCAAACGGTTGATGAACTCCGGCCGGAAATGCGCCCGGAGCTCCTCCATCACTCGCGCACGGACGGCGTCGAACTCGTCGCCGCTTAAAAACCCTTCGCCGTAGTGGTGCGAGCCGATGTTGCTCGTCATGATCACCACCGTGTTCTTGAAGTCCACCGTCCGGCCCTGACCGTCGGTGAGCCGACCGTCGTCCAAGACTTGGAGCAGGACGTTGAAGATCTCGGGGTGCGCCTTTTCGACCTCGTCTAGGAGAACGACCGAATACGGCCGACGACGGACGGCTTCGGTGAGTTGCCCTCCTTCTTCGTAACCGACATACCCCGGGGGCGCACCGATCAAACGGGCGACGGCGTGCTTCTCGCCGTACTCGCTCATGTCGATGCGGACCATGGCGCGCTCGTCGTTGAAGAGGAACTCGGCGAGGGCCCGGGCCGTCTCCGTCTTGCCGACGCCCGTCGGCCCGAGGAACAGGAAAGACCCGACAGGCCGGTTCGGATCGGAGATTCCGGCCCGGGCGCGGCGGATCGCGTCGGCGAGCAGTCGGAGGGCTTCGTCCTGGCCGACGACCCGCTTCTCCAAATGGCCTTCAAGCTCGATGAGCTTCTGCGTTTCACCCGCGAGCAACTTCGTCACGGGAACGCCCGTCCACTTGCTGACGATTTCGGCGACGTCGTCCGAGGTGACTTCCTCGCGCAACAGCCGCGCCCCGGTCTGGGACGCTTCCATCCGCTCCGATTCCTCGCGCAGCTTTTTCTGGAGGCTGGGTAACAGACCGTTCACGATCTCGGCCTCCCGGGCCAGGTCGCCGTCGCGCTCGGCGGACTGCAGCTCCATCTTGAGGCGCTCGATCTCGCCTTTGATCTCGCGGATCGATTCGATGTCGGCCTTCTCGCGGTCCCATTGCGCGCCAAGGACGGCGCGCTGGTCTTTCAACTCGCTTAGCCGCTTCTCGGCCGTCTTCAGCCGTTCTTGACTGGCTTCGTCCTCTTCCTTTTTGAGGGCGACGAGCTCGACTTCGATCTGTCGGATCTGACGGTCGAGGGTGTCGAGCTCTTGCGGCTTGCTGTCGATCTCCATCTTGAGGCGGCTGGCCGCTTCGTCGACCAGGTCGATCGCCTTGTCCGGAAGGAACCGGTCGCTGATGTAACGGTCGCTCAAAGTGGCGGCGGCCACGATCGCGCCGTCCGTGATCCGGACGCCGTGATGGACTTCGTACTTCTCCTTCAGGCCGCGAAGGATGGAGACCGTCTCGTCCACGCTCGGCTCGCCGACATAGACCGTCTGGAACCGCCTCTCGAGAGCTTTGTCCTTCTCGACGTGCTGTCGGTACTCGTTCAGGGTCGTCGCCCCGATGCAGCGCAGTTCGCCTCGGGCCAACATCGGCTTGAGCATGTTCGCCGCATCGAGCGAACCTTCGGCTTTGCCCGCTCCCACGAGGGTGTGGAGCTCGTCGATGAACAGGATCACCTGACCGTTACTGCGCTTGATTTCTTCCAAGACGGCCTTGAGCCGCTCCTCGAACTCGCCTCGGTATTTGGCACCCGCCACCATCGCGCCGAGGTCGAGGGCCACCACGCGCTTGTCGCGCAGACTCTCAGGAACGTCGCGGGCGACGATCCTTTGGGCGAGCCCTTCGACGACCGCCGTCTTCCCGACGCCGGGTTCGCCGATGAGGACTGGGTTGTTCTTGGTGCGACGGCTCAAGACCTGGACCGTACGGCGGATCTCGTCGTCACGGCCGATGACCGGGTCGAGCTTGCCTTGGCGCGCACGTTCCGTCAGGTCTTGGCCGTACTTCTCCAGTGCCTCGTACGTCGCCTCCGCGTTCGGATCGGTCACCTTTCGGCCTCCGCGGATGTCTTCGATCGCGGCGAGAAGCCCTTTCCGTTCCACTCCGGCTTTCTTGAGGGCGCGACCGGAAGCCCCCGCGTCTTCCAAAGCGGCTAAGAGGACGTGCTCGGACGAGACGTACTCGTCCCCCATGGCGTCCGCCTCCTTGAAGGCGTTGTTGAACAAGGTCTGGGTGCGGTTGCCGATCGTCGACCCGTGCATCGCGGCACCGCTGACTTTCGGCATGCGGGAACACTCGGCGCTCAACGTCTCCAGAAGAGGCGCCGTCGCGACCCCAAGACGCTCCAATAGGGAAGCGCCGACACTGTCCGGAGACGAGAGCACGGCCAGGAGCAAGTGCTCGGGCTCGATGGCCTGCGCCTCGAAGGTGGCGGCCGTTTTTTGCGCCTCCTGCAAGGCTTCTTGGGCGCGAAGAGTGAGTTTGTCCGTGCGCATATGAGTGCGTCACTGTCAAGTGACCTACCTCATATTACGTTAGGACGGGACGGAAGGTGCCAGACCGGAGGGGAACTTAGGTACCTCGGCGTATCACGGCTTGACCGCTGGGCCCTTGATCTCGGCCCACGTCTTCTTTTGTCCGTCGGTCAGGGTCGCGTTCACGACGCCGTCGAACTCCTTCTTCAGCTTCTCGATCTCGGGCATGATCTTCGCGGTCGCGTCCGCCAGTTCCGCTTGAAGCTGCTTGGTCAGCTTGTCCCGCTCCGCCTCGTCTGAAGGCTTCATCGCGCGGTACTTGTCGATGATCGGCTTCTTGGCCGTCGATTCGAGGTTGGCGACGCGTTGGCCGGTGGAGTTCCAGGCGTCGGTCAGTTTTTGAGCCTGGGCTTTGGTCAGGCCGATCTTCGCGACGACCACAGGGTCGAACAGGGCGACGACGCCGAGCTGCTGGACGGAGAGTTGGCCCCATCGGACGATCTGCTCGGGTTTGAGGACGGCCATGATCTTCGACTTGAGCGACGTCTTCGCTTCCTCGACCGATTGTTTCGCCTCGACCGGGCCGACCTTGCCGGCTTTGACGTCGTCAAGGATCGCCGTCATCCGTTTGGAATAGCCGCCCGCCTCTTGGTTCAGCTTGTCGCGCTGGGCGTCGGACAGCTTGATCTCGGCCTGGAGCTTCTTCGACTGCAAGAGCTCGACGCTCGCGACTTGCCGGTAGAACTCCTGATCGATCGACTGGGCGAAGGCCAGCGTCCCGAGGAGCAACAGGGGCAGCACCATGGTCCGACGTCCCATATCGGTTTTAACGCACCGTCGCCGCGACGGCTACTGCGGCTTGGGCCCGCTGGGCCCTGTTGTGGTCGTAGGTCACCGTCTCGATCGTCGCCTCGGGCACGGCGCGGGCAGCTTGGACGAGGAACTCCTCGCACGGATCGATGCGGTGGACGAGGATCTGAGGCATCTCGGTGCCTTGGGCCACGACCTGTACGGCGACTTCGTAAGACCCGGGGAACGATTCGATCAGTTTCTTCAACACTTCGAGTTGGGCTTTCTTGGCGCGGGTGATCCGCACGAACACCGTGCCTTCGACGGCTTCGTCCACAGGGCCGAGGTTGTCCGGGGCGGGCAAGAACGCCATCTCGTCGACCAAGACCTCGATCTGCTTTTCGCCGCCGCTGCCCGGGCGGTCGCGATGGCTGACCGTGCCCTTCAGCCGCACCACACTGTCCTTCTGGACCAGCCCTTTGAACTTGGCGTAGGTGGCGGGGAAGAGCGTGCAAGGGATCTGGCCGCTCAGGTCCTCCAGGACGATCGACGCCATCCGCTCGCCGCGGGATCGCGTCACGATCTCGCGCACGTTGGCGACGACGCCCGCCAACCGAACCGTCGTCTGCTCGTCGAGTTCAGGCACAGAGACGCACGTGTGGCTCGCGTTCTGCGCCAGCGACCGCTCGTAACCGCGCAACGGGTGGTCGGAAAGGTACACCCCCATCACCTCCTTCTCGAGCGCCAAAAGCTGCGACTTCTCGAACGGCTCCATGACGGGCAGTTGCGGATAGGCGAGCTTATCCTCGGCCGGCCCGCCGCCGAAGAGGTTGTCCTGACCGGCGAGTTTCTCCTTGAGGTTGATGTCGGCGAACGCGAGCGCCCCTTCCAAGTTGTCGAGCAGCACGGCCCGGTTGGTCTCGATCTGGTCGAGCGCCCCCGCCTTGACCAGCGCTTCCAGCGCGACCTTGTTGAGCCCGAACGGTCGCATCCGCTCGGCGAACTCGTAGAAGTGCTCCGAAGGCTTCTTCGTCCGCTCTTCGATGATCCGCCGCACGAGCCCTTCGCCGACGCCTTTGATCGCGGCGAGCCCGAACCGGACCGCTTTCGTCCCGTCCGCTGTCCGCTCGATGGAGAAGTCGGCGAGCGAGCGGTTGACGCACGGCTGCAGCACCGCGATCTTCTGCCGGCGGCACTCGTCGATGAAGTTCGTGACGCGGTCTTCCTTGTCCCGGTAGACCGCCATCAGCGCGGCCATGTACTCCACGGGATAGTTCGCCTTCAGGTACGCCGTCTGGTAGGCGAGGATCGCATAGCACACCGCGTGCGCCTTGTTGAAGGCGTAGCCCGCGAAGGGAAGGAGCAGCTCCCAGATCCGCTTCGCGACTGCCTCGCTGACGCCGTGCGCGGCGCAGCCCTCCATGAACTCGGCCTTCATGGACTCCATGACCGCGAGGTCCTTCTTGCCCATCGCTTTGCGGAGGATGTCGGCCTTGCCGAGGCTGAACCCGGCGAGCGCCTGCACGACCTTGAGGACCTGGTCCTGGTAGACGATGACGCCGTAGGTCTCTTCGAGCAGCGGGCGCATGCGCTCGTCGAGGTATTCGATCGGCCGGCGCCCGAACTTGCAGTCGATGTACTTCGGGATGTGCTCCATCGGGCCGGGCCGGTAGAGCGCGACCATGGCGGCGAGCTCGCGCACGTCCTTGGGCTTGAGCTCCATGATGTTGCGCTTCATCCCGCCCGATTCGAGCTGGAACACGCCCACGGTCTCGCCCCGCGAGAGCATCTCGTACGTCTTGGGATCGTCCGGGGGGATGTCTTCGACGCGGGTGGGGAAACATGTCGAAACTTGCCCGAGCGATGGAAGTCCGGGAGCCTCCGGGCGGGCTCCGGAAGTCTCCGGTCGGGCTTCGGAAGGCTCCGGTCGGGCTTCGGAAGTCTCCGGTCGG
>JAFDWQ010000013.1 GCA_018268395.1 Armatimonadota bacterium
AGGAAGCGCTGCGCGACCTCGACGACGTCATCGACGCCAGCGACTCGGTCATGGTCGCTCGCGGCGACCTCGGTCTCCAGATGGACTTGGAAGACGTGCCCTTGGCCCAGAAGCGGATCATCCGGCGTTCGCACCTTGCAGGCAAGCCGGTCATTACCGCGACCCAGATGTTGGAAAGCATGCTCGTGAACGCCCGTCCCACCCGTGCCGAGGTCTCGGACATCGCGAACTCGATCCTCGACGGCACCGATGCGGTGATGCTGAGCGGCGAGACGGCAAGCGGGGCTTATCCGGTCGAAGCGGTGCGGACGATGGCGCGGGTGGCCGAGAAGACCGACGGGATCGTGAAATCGGAACTCTTTTCGGACGAGGATTCGGAACGGCCGAAACGTGACGACGCCACCGACGCGATCGCGCTCGCCGCGGTCTCGGTCGCGAACACCTTGCGGGTGAAGGCGATACTGACGATGAGCGAGAGCGGATTTACGCCCCGGATGGTCGCGAAATACCGCCCGAAGGCGCCGGTCTATTGCGCGTCCTGGAACGCGAGGACGCAGGCTCAGAACGCGTTAGTGTGGGGCGTCCAGTCGATGCCGATGCCGCCGACGACGAACACCGACGAGGCGGTCGCCCAGTTGATCGACGTGTTCCGGAGAAAAAAGCTCGTCAAGTCGGGGGACCGGGTCGTCGTGACGGCGGGCGTGCCGCCTGGAACGCCGGGCACGACGAACATGGTGATGGTCAAGACGGTGTAGGGGTTCAGGCCTTGGCCGGCGGCCCGGCCAAGAGTCGGAGCCCGTTGAGGATGACGATCACGGTCGAACCTTCGTGCCCGACGACGGCGAAAGGCAGCACCGAGTGGCGCATTGCAGGCAGCCAGGCGTCGATCACGATACTGCCGAGCGTCAGTAGCATGATCACTCCTGCCGCGAAGAAGAGATTGGCTTTGATCACGCGGTTCGTCAGACGACCGAGGTTCACGAGGTCGGGAAGGCGCTTCAGGTTGTCCTGCATGAGGACGACGTCGGCCGCGTTCAAGGCGACGTCGCTGCCGAGGCCGCCCATGGCGACACCGACGTTGGCACGAGCGAGGCTCGGGGCGTCGTTGATGCCGTCGCCGACGAAGATGACGCCGTTTTGGGACATTTCGGCGACGATCTCCTCCTTTTGATCAGGAAGAAGTGCGGCATGGACTTCGGTGATGCCGAGTTCGCCTGCAATGACGCCCGCCGTCACACGGTTGTCGCCCGTGATCATGGCCGTACGGACGAAGCCCATGGTCCGGAGGTCGTCGAGGACTTTCTTCGCCTCGTCTCGGGGCTTGTCCCGGAACCCGAGGGCCGCATGGCGTTCGCCCGCTTCCAGGACGGCGACGGTCATGCCTTGCGCCTGGATCTCCTTCGCGTGCTCGAGGAACGTCTCGGGAAGGCTCTCGAAGAACTGGAGCTGACCGATGCGGACGAACGTGCCGTCCACGTTAGCGGTGACGCCCATGCCGGAGACCGCGCGACTGTCCGTGGCCTCTGGGACGTCGATGCTATGGGCGCGGGCGGCGGAGAGGACCGCTTCGGCGATGGGGTGGGTGCTGTACTGCTCGGCGGCCGCGGCGTAGCGGAGAAGTTGCTTGGCCTGGTCGGACATGGCGGAAGCGCCGTTCCAGCAGGCGTGGTCTTCGACGCAATGGCTCGCGCCACCGACCGCCACGGGCGCCTCGACGCAGACGCAGATCTCCTCGAGCACGGGCTTGCCGGAGGTGAGGGTGCCCGTCTTATCTAGGGCGATGCACTTGGCCTGCCCGGCCGCCTCGATGAACCCCCCTCCGCGGACGAGCATGCCTTTACGGGCCGCCCATGCCAGTGCCGAAAGTGTGGAGGCGGGGGTCGAAATGACGAGGGCGCAGGGGCTAAGGGCGACCAGGAGCGTCAGCGACGCATAAAGCGCTCGGTCAAGGTCCTCCTTGAGGACCATCCGGACGATGACGGACAGCAGCGCCGCGCCGATGACGATGAACGTGTAGGTCTGGCCGAACCACTGGCTGACGCGCTCGCCGCTCGCCTTGTTCTCCTGGGCGTCCTGGACGAGGGCGACGATCTTCTCTAAGGTGGTGTCGCCACTGGCGCGGACGACCTTGACCACGATCATGCCGTCGAGGTTCTGGGTCCCGCCGATGACGTCGTCGCCTTCCACCCTGGGGACCGGGACGGATTCGCCCGTCATCGCGGCTTGGTCGACGCTGCTCGAACCGGACGTGACGACACCGTCCAGCGGAACGACTTCGAACGGCTTGATACGGATGAGGTCACCGGCTTTGACCGCCGTGAGCTCGACCGTCCGGTCGCCACCGTCTTCGATGAGCACGGCCGTGTCCGGACGGAGCTTGATGAGGCCCTCGATCGCCGACTTCGTACGGGCGAGGGCGAACTCCTCCAGGGTCGATGAAAGGCTGAACAGGAACAGGAGGACGGCCGCCTCGACCGGATGTCCCAACGCGACAGCCCCGGCCCCGGCGAGGAGCATCAGGACGTTGACGTCCAGTCGCCTGTCTTTGAGCGCGTTCCAGCCCGCCATCAATGCGAACGGCGATCCTGCGATCACGGCGACGTAGGGCAACGCGGGATGGAGCCCGAACAGGCTTCCCACAAGGGCGAGCCCGCACAGGACGGTCAGAACCGTCTGCACCGTGCGCGTCATCTGTCCACATTCTAAGCCCATCTCAAGTCGCGCGTCACAGACCTGGGGCCGAAGGCGGCCAAGCCTAGCCTCTGACGTCCGTCAAAATCAGGACGCTTGGAACCCGTTGTCGCCGCTATCGCCGCCGCCTTACGGGCGACGCCCTTCGAAGGAAGGACGTTCGTCGTGGGCGGGGCCGTGCGCGACCGGCTCCTCGGTCTGCCGTTCCGGCAGGACGTCGACATCGTGGTCGAAGGAGACGCCGGGGAGTGCGTCCGTCTCCTCTATGAAGCGGGTGTCGCAGAAAGGCCGCCGGTCACGTACCCGCGGTTCGGAACGGCGATGGTCGTGGTCCAAGGTACGGAAGTCGAGTTCGTCACGGCAAGGCGGGAGTCGTACTCGCCCGAGTCGCGAAAGCCCGACGTCGAACCTGCGACGATCCTGGAAGACGCGCTGAGGCGGGACTTTACGGTCAACACGCTGCTCCAAGACGTTTTCACCGGTGAAACGGTCGACCCTCTTGGAACGGGGGCCGACGATTTGCGCGACCGGGTCTTGCGCACGCCCCTCGATCCTGAACAGACGTTCTTCGACGACCCCCTCCGTATGCTGAGGGCCGTCCGCTTCCGCTGGCAACTCGGGTTCACAGTTGCCGCCGGGCTTGAAAACGCCGTTCGCGACCAGTCCGGACGGTTGGCCGTCATCAGTCCGGAACGGATCCAGGAGGAGTTCACGAAAATGGTCCGCCTCCCAGGAGCCGCAGGCGCCCTCCGCGATCTGATGGACTTGGGTCTGCTCGACGTTTTCGCGCCCGAGTTCCGAGCCATGGCCGGTTGCGAGCAGAAAGGACACCACCATCTCGATGTTTGGGGGCACACGCTCTTGGCGCTTTCTCACGTCGAAGGCGACGACCTCGCCGTCCGGCTCGGCGTTCTGTTCCACGACATCGGAAAGCCTCCGACCAAATCGGTGGAGGCCGATGGGCGGATCCGGTTCTTCGACCATGAGAACATCGGAGCGGAACTGGCGCGCCGTGTCCTGCGACGCCTTCGATACTCGGAAGACCTGATCGGAACGGTCGCGTTGCTGGTCTCCGAGCATATGCGCTTGAACTCGATGCCGTCGATCACCGACTCGGCGGCGCGACGCATCGTCCGCGACCTCGGCCCTGACCTCGAACGTTGGCTCTTGTTGGTCGAAGCCGACGTCAGCGCCCTGAAACCTGGGCTCAAGCCGATGGACGTCGACGCCGTCCGAAGGAGACTGGCCGAAACGGTGGACAAGACCCCGGCGGCATCCTTGGTCTCACCCTTGGACGGGGCGAAGATTATGGACCTTACGGGTCTCGGCCCGGGTCCTCAGATCGGTACGATCAAGGCGGCGCTGGTGGAAGACGTCTTGGAAGGTCGGCTGGAAGCAGGGGACGTTGCGTCGGCCGAGCAAAGACTGATGGCCGAGTGGCGTAACTGGATCCGGTCCGACGACGTAAGCGGGAGTTAACGATGGGCGCGAAACCCTATGAACGCGGCGCAGGCGTGATCGTCTTTTGGGTGATCACGGGGGCGGCATTGGTCGGAGCCCTCCTGATGGTGCTGCCCTTCTTGAGCGCCATCCTTTGGGCGACCGTCCTATCGGTCCTGACCTATCCGTTGTACAAGCGGTTCAAGCGCCGGATGTCGGACGGCCTCGCCGCGTTCACCACCACGGCGCTGGCAGCCCTGATCGTCATCATCCCCTTCGCCGTGATCGGGACGATCGTCGGCGTCCAGGTCTATGACTTCGCCTCGAAACTCACGGCCCAGAGCACATCAGGGCACCTGACGGTCGAAGTCTTGGCCCAGGAAGCCGACCGGCTCGTGAAACCCGCGCTTGAAATGGTGGGACTCGGCGACGTCAGCGTCGAAGGTTACGTCCGGGAGAACCGTTCCGAGCTCGCGGGGATGGTGCGGGGGCCGTTGGCTTCCGGCGTCGGAAGGCTCGGCGCGACGCTCGGCATGATGCTGATCGCGCTCCTCACCATGTACTTCATGCTGAAAGACGGCCACCGGCTCCGTGAACCCGTTTGCGAGATCGTGCCTCTTCCCCAAGAGAAGACCATGGAGATCCTGGTGAAAATGGAGTCGACGGTCCACGCGGTCTTCATCAGCGTCGTCATGGTCTCTCTCGTGCAGGCCGGGATCGCGACCTTGCTGTACGCCGCCACAGGCGTCCCGTCGCCCCTGCTTTGGGGGCTTGTGACCTTCGTGTTCTGCACCGTCCCCTTGCTCGGCGCCCCGGTGATCTATGCCCCGCTGTCGATCCAATTGATGGCGACCGGGCGCATGACGCAAGGCCTGATCCTCCTGATCGGCTGTCTCACCCTCGTCTCGACGATCGACAACCTCGTCCGCCCGTTCTTCATCGGTGCAAGGTCGTCGCTCCACCCGATGGCGATCTTCTTCAGCCTTCTGGGCGGGGTCGTCGTGTTCGGACCGGTGGGAGTCATGGCGGGGCCCCTGGTCTTGACCCTTTTGATCGGACTGACCGACGTGCTTCGGGCGACGCGCGACGTTCCAGTCTCCCCGACCCTCGAGCCGGAAGCATAATCAGCCGGTCCCATGCCGCACCTCCAGCTCGAACTCAGTGAAGGCCTCCTCAGTCGTGTGGCCGTCGACGACTTGCTCAAGTCGTTGGCGGACGGTCTTGCGCTCAGAGAGACGGTCGATCCGGCCGCGGTCAAGGCCTATGCCCGTGTTGCGGCGCATTGGGCGATGGGGCAGGGTGCTCCGGAGTCTTTCGTCCACTTGACCGTCTGCGTCCTGGAAGGGCGCACGCCGGAGTGGGAGTCCGAGACGTCGGACGTCCTCTACGGGCTTTTGGCCGCAGGGCTCGGCCCTGTCGCGGCGACAGCGTCGGTCACCCTCGAGTTCCGCAGGATGGAGCGGCGGACGTACCGGAAGGGCGGTTGATCCGGGACTAGTCGCTGGGCTTCCGTCGGGGCGGCTTTTTGGGCCCGAACTTCTTCGGCCCGCCTTTCCCGAACGACGACGGCCCCTTACGATTGGCGCCGGGCCGGAACGGCCGGCTGCCGAAATCGGGCTTGTCCGAGGACGTCCGCCGCTTCGGACGGTCGTCGCCTTCGGGACGGGATCCGAAGCCTCCCGACGTCCTTCGGTACGGTTTGTAACCGCCGTCGTCGCTTCCATAACGCGGCTTCCGCTCGTAACCGCCGGAGTCCTCGGACGTCCGTCGGCGCGGAGGAGGGCCGTCGCCGCCTTCCGAAGTCCGGCGCTTTCGCTCGTAAGCGGGCCTTTCCGGACGGGAGCCGTCCTTGTCGAAAACGAAGTTGCGGAGTTTGACGTGGCCGGTCACGAACGTCGTTCCCAGGTCGAGCGCCCACTCCCAGATGCCGTCCATTCGGTCGACGTAGACGCAGCTCGCGCCCGCCTTGACCTCTTCTTTATGCATCGACTTCCAGTTGTCGTCGAGCTCCTGGGCCAGGTCGAAAAGGTGCATCTTGTCGCTGCCGGGCAGCGGCACTTCGGCGCTGAACATCCTCGTCGCGAGGCCCGGTTTTCGGAAGTGGGCCCCGGACTCCGGGAACATGGCTTCGATCAGTTCCTTCAACCGTTCGAACCAGAGTTCCCGCTGTTCGCCCGACACGGTCTTCGACCTCATGACCAAATCGCGGCGAAAGGCGTCGAACTCTTCCGCGCGACGGGACTCTGGCGAACCGAACCTCATGGCTTCATTATGGTCCCCGAGGCGTCGTGACTCCCGCCGAGTGGCGAACTCCGCCGATCACGGCAACTTTGCAGACCGTGCTTGACGTATTCTTGTCAGGCTCCCGGCCCCGGGGGTCTGGATACTGTCGTATGAACGCTTTTACTTTGTTGAGCGCGCTGGCCCTGGCCGGCGGATCACCCACCCTGTCGTCTGACGTCCCGGCCCTTCGAGCGCTTCGGCAAGCGGCCCCTCAAGACCAGAAGAAGCCCGAAGAGAAGAAACCTGAGGAGAAGAAGGACCCCTATCAGGACGCGATCAAAGACTTCACGAAAAAGGAGGGCGTCTTCACGGTCTTCAAGAAGGACGAGACGTACCTGATCCAGATCCCGAAGAACCTGCTGGGCCGCGACTTCCGCTGGACGACCGAACTGAAGAAGACGCCGAGCGGCCTCTACAACGGAACGGCCGTCACCGAGGGGGTCGTCCGGTTCGAGGAACGCGGGGACAAGGTTCTGCTTCGGACGGTCGACTACTCGGTCAAAGCGACCGACGGCGACGAGATCAAAGTAGCGGTCGAGCAGTCCAACGTCAATCCCATCATCAAATCGTTCCCGGCGAAGGCGAAGGCACCGGACGGATCGCCGCTGGTCGACGTCACGTCGTTCTTCAAGGGCGATATCGCCGAGTTTTCGGCGAAAGGGCTGCTCGGCGGATCGATGGTGGACTCCGACCGTTCGTTCATCGAAGGGATCAAGGTCTTTCCGCTCAATCTGAACGTGGAAGTCACACAAACGGTCGCCGGAGGCGCCGGTGGTCGGGGTGGGATGAGCCCGTTCGGCGGGGCACCTCCGAGGACCGCGAACACCGGCGTCGTCCTCCACAGCCTGGTGCTCCTTCCCGAGAAGCCGATGATGGGTCGTCTTGCAGACTCGCGCGTCGGGTACTTCACGAACGGGTTCACCGACTACGGCACGGACTATCACGGTTCAAAAACGTACGCTTTCATCAACCGCTACCGACTCGAGAAGAAGGATCCGAACGCGGACGTGAGCGAGCCCAAAAAGCAGATCGTCTATTACATCAGTCGGGAGGTGCCTGCCAAGTGGCGTCCCTACGTCAAGCAGGGGGTCGAGGATTGGAAGGGCGCGTTCGAGGAAGCGGGCTTTAAGAACGCGATCGTCTGCAAGGAAGCCCCCTCGGTCAAAGAAGATCCGGAGTGGGATCCCGAAGACCTGCGTTACAGCGTCATCCGCTGGGCGCCGCTGGCCATCGAAAACGCCATGGGGCCGAGCGTGACCGATCCCCGATCGGGCGAGATCTTAAGCGCCCATGTCATCGTCTGGCACGATATCCTCAAACTCCAGACCGCCTGGTACTTCGCGCAGGCCTCGCCGTGCGACCCTAGGGCCCAAAAGATCCCGTTCCCTGACGACCTGATGGGCGAGTGCCTTCGGTTCGTCATCGCCCATGAAGTCGGTCACACGCTCGGCCTTCCCCACAACGGCAAGTCCAGCGGGACGATCCCCGTCAAGTTGCTCCGCGACCCGCAATGGACCGAAGAGAACGGCACGTGCACGAGCATCATGGACTACGCCAGGTTCAACTACGTGGCCCAACCGGGCGACGGTGCCGCGCTTGTGCCCAAGGTCGGCCGCTATGACAAGTTCAGCATCCAGTGGGGCTACAAGCCGATCGACGGGGCGAAGAACCCCGTCGACGAAAAGCGCCTTCTTGATGCTTGGGCGAGCCGTCAGGTCAACGACCCGATGCTGCGCTTCCACGACAACTTCGACTTCGACGACCCGACCGAGCTCTTCGAGTCGCTCGGCGATAACGTCGTGGAAGCCTCCACGTACGGTGTCGCCAACCTGAAGCGGGTGATGGGCTACTTGATGCCCGCCTCGACCAAGTTCGGTGAAGACTATTCGGAACTGGCGCGCCTCTACTCGGCGGTGCAGCAGCAGATGATGATGTACGTCTTCCACGTTTCGGCTGCGATCGGTGGCACGATCGAAACGGACTATCACGCGGGTCGCGGGACCGAGGTCTATGCCCCGGTTCCCAAGGACTACCAGAAGTCGGCCGTCCGATGGATGTGCGACACGCTCTTCGAAACGCCGTCGTGGTTCTATCCTCGCGAGATCGCCCTCCGCTTGGGCAAGGACACGGTCGGGCCGATCTCCGGGCTCCAGAGCATGGGGATGGGGTCGATCATGAACACGGGCAAGTGGGACCGCATGTTGCAGCAAGAGGCCCTGTCGCTCGGCAACACGTACACGGTGGGCCAGATGCTCGCCGACGTCCGGAAGTGCGTCTTCCGCGAACTGGGAACCGGTTCGTCCGTCTCCCTCAACCGGAGGAGCGTGCAGCGTATGTTCTTGACGCGGTTGACGAACATGCTGGGATCGAGCAGCGAAGCCAGGGTCCACGCCTTGGCCGAGCTCCGCGCTGACCTCTATACGTTGGACGCCGGACTTTCGAAGACGAAGGACGACGTGACGGTAGCGCACCTTCAGGAACTGAAAAAGCAGGTCGAGTTCGCCCTTGCCAACCCGGACAAAGTGGGCGGTGGAGGTGCTCGTCCGCAGTCGCTTCCGTTTTTCAAGCCTTGGTGCACGACCGGCCTGGACAATGTCACATGGCCCTGGGACGAGACGAACGGCTCTTAGGCCGATCGTGGACAGGGGCGAGCCAAACACGCTCGCCCCTTTTTTG
>JAFDWQ010000014.1 GCA_018268395.1 Armatimonadota bacterium
TCATGCCGCTTCCGTTTCACGGACGTTCATGATGCGGCGTCCTTGCCCCGGTCTGCAACGGTCTATTGTCCGGCGGGATGAAGCGTGGACACCGTTGCCAGACCGGGCCACCCGTCCGATTGACAAGCCTTGAAAGCTGGCAAGACGTCATATACTGCTCGGTATGTATTGCTTTTCGAGAGGAACCGTTTCGGCGGTGGCGCTGCTGGCACTGGCGGCCCCGTCGCACGCCTACGTCCTGATCGACGACTTCACTCAGGGAACCTTCGATAAGACCTACTTGGACGACTTCACGAACGACTTCCACGAGAGGCTCGGTCTGGATCAGGACCATGTTGCTTTCGGAGAGAGGCAAGTGCGTTTCGAAATCGGCGGGAACCTGGACCACCACCCGGTGAGACTGAAGATCGGTGACGGCGCGGCGAAGGTGACGACCGACACCCACGGCGTCTCGACCAGGTGGGACATGGTCTGGGGGAACAGCGATCTCGTCACGATCGACTTCTCCCACGAGAAGGAGTTTTGGATCGACCTCTACACGAAAGACCCCCCGAACAGGCTCGCCGACATCTGGAGCCTCTACGTCCGGGACAGCCACGGCGTCGCCGGCAACAATCCGGGCTGGCTCTTCAGGCAGGGAGGGATCAGGTTCAGGAAGCAGGACTTCAACCCCCTGATCGACTGGTCGAGCATCGAGTACTTCGACTTTGATCAAACGTATAGCACCGACGTCGGTCCACATCCGCTGGAATACAGCGTCACGAAAATCTACGCAGTCCCTGAACCGGGTGGCTTCATTTGGTTTCTTGCGGCGGGCATGTGCGCCCGCCGCAAGAAACACGTTCAACAGGCCAGCCAGCGCCCGTTCGACCCCTCCCTTGTAGAACACGACGGGTGGCCTGACCAAGGGTGACCTCCTCCCGGGTGGCATGGGTGAAACGGGATGTCCGTGCCCGTTTGCACCCATGTCCGTGACACGGACCTTCAAAGCTGGGGAAAGTCAACTTTGAAAGCGCAGTCCTCGCCCCGGTACGCCGCCGCGCGCGAAAACTCCCAGTCGTATGGGTGAGAGCGAGGCACCAGGGCGAAGGATAGCCCTTCGGTCACCGATGCCGTTTTCTTTAGATTTTCGTGCAGGTACCGGATTTTTGAACCTACGGCGCTCCTCAGGTGCTGCACGCTTGCTACGCGCTTGCTGCACGCTTGCTGCACGCATCATCCAAAAGTCCCGTTTGTAGGGGTCTTGCCTGGCTGAAGCCAGGGCTCCTGCGGACTGAAGTCCGCGCTCCGTCCGGACCCCTGGACCGACCCGGACCAACCCGAACTACCGAACGTGCCGAACCCCCCTCACACGTTCGGACGGGCGTTCGGACCGAAGTCGGCGTTGTAGTACCGGATCTCCACGTTGCCGGGGGCGACGACCTTGTCGATCTGCGCGAGGGTCTTTGCCGAGAGTTCCGTCTGGCACGCCCCCACGCTTTCTTCAAGCTGCACAGGAGATTTGGCGCCGATGATCGGCACGGTCACTCCCGGCTGTCCTGCCACCCAGGCGAGGCTCATCTGGGTCAGCGTCAGACCCGCCCGGTCGGCGATCGTCTTCAGGCGCTGGACGACCTTGGTCGTCTGTGCGGTGATCCGGCCCATCGGGTCGCTCTTGGCGTAGCGACCGTCCTTCGGCTTCTGACCGAGGTACTTGCCGCTGAGCTGCCCGCCTGCGAGCGGCGACCAGGGGATGCACCCGTAGTCGTAGGTGCGGAGGAACGGCATAAGCTCGCGCTCGATGCTCCGGTCGAGAAGGTTGTAGGGCGGCTGCTCGCAGACGAAGGCGTTCGAACCGAGGGCCTTGGCGACGTAGTGGGCCTCGGCGAGCTGCCATGCGGCGTACGTGCTCGCCCCGACGTAGCGGACCTTTCCGCTCCGCACAAGGTCGTCGAGCGCGCGCAAGGTCTCGTCGATCGGCACTTTGGGTTCAGGGCGGTGGATCTGATAGAGGTCGATCCAATCTGTGCCGAGACGCTTGAGCGAGGCTTCACAGGCCTGGATAATGTTGCGCCTGGAATTGCCGCGCGCGTTGGGGTCGGTGTCGCTCATCCGGCCGTGGCACTTGGTCGCGATGACGAGTCCGTCGCGCTTGCCCTTGATCGCCTTGCCGAGGATCGTCTCGCTCGTGCCGCGGGCGTAGACGTCGGCGGTGTCGAAGAAGTTAATCCCGAGGTCGTACGCCTTGGCCATGACCTTCATCGCCTCGGGTTCGTGGCTGCCCCAGTCGTCCGGCTCCCAACCGAAGGTCATCGTGCCGAGGCAGGGGTTGCTGACCATGAGGCCCGTCCGTCCGAGGGGTCTGTACTGCACGCCTCAGTTTGGCCGGACCAGAAGGGGCCTAGCGCACGCGGGTGAAGCGGTATTCGTTCCGGAACTCGGTCTTGCCGATCGTCGGCCCGGTCGTGCGCGTCATGCGCAAGGTGTCCTTGCCGATGTCCAGGGTGTACCGGACGACTACGGGCTTATCGTTCTCCTGTGCCTCACCCTTGAGGACGAGCCGGCCGGTGCCGTCTGCCTGGACGCGACTGGCGGCATCGATCGTGTACGAGCGTGCGCTTTCTCCTTCCGGAGTCACCGTGTACGTCTTCGCAGCAAAGTCCACGGCCACGGTTTGCTTCGACTGCTCGATCTTCTCCGGCCCGTCGTCGTAGACGAACCGCATCGTGACGCCGGAGCCGTCCTTCGCGACGCTGACCCTCAACATCGTGGCGATGCGGTAGCGTTTGTTGTCGGAGTAGTCGCGGTATTCGAGCGTGCCGACCCAGGAGCCGCGAAGCGCGGCATAGACGTCCGTCGGTCGGACGGCGTTCTGGGTCGTCCAGTGGGTGACGGCGGGCAGCACCGCCGGCTTTTACCCTTTGACCGGACGGACCGTTCGAGACGGGACCTCGCTTGATGTGAAGAAACCGATCGGGCCCTTGGACCGTTAGTAGCGTCATGCGCCTCGCCGCCGTCCTCGTGTCGTCCTTCGTCTTGGTCTTGTCGGCCTTCGCCGCCGACGCGACGGGGTCCTGGAGCGGGAAGATCCAGATGGACGTGTCCAAGTTGCCCGCCGAAGCCAAGGCCCAAGCGACGAAGGCCCTCGCCAAAGTCAAAGTGACGATGGTGTTCAAGAAGGACAAGACGTTCACCTCGAAAGTGACGGGCAGCCCCGACGGCGTCGACCACGCGACCTCCGGGACATGGAGCCAGTCGGGCGACAAGGTCGTGCTGAAGGCGAAGACCCGCGACGGCAAGTCGGCGCCGACGAGCCAGGCCCAGACGTTCACGATCTCGGCCGACGGCAAGAAGATGTCTTCGACGACCCGCGCCTCCAACAAGCCAGGAGGCAAACCTCAGGCGAACGCCCCCTCCGTGACGATCGTGCTCGTCCGACAGAAGTAGGCGCTACCAGGACGGCAGCTCGGCGCAATACTTGCGGACGTCCTCGGCCACGCTCGGCGGGGGAGAGTCCGAGCGGTGCCCGGCAAACCGGAGTACGGCGATCTGCCCTGCATGGTAGGCGTCGTGGTGGGACAGCGTGTGCAGGACTTTCCAGGCGGGCCAATGGTCGCCTTGGGGTCGCAAGACGTCTTGGTACAGGTCGTCGTCGGTGAGATGGGCCCAAGCCTCGGTCCAGTACTGGTGCGACGCTTTGAGATATTCCTGGGCCGCGTCCCAGTCCGGTTCGAACGACTCCAACTCCTCGGCCAAGTCCCGCCAGCGGATCTCCAGGTTCTTGAACGCGGCGCTCGCGTACATGACCTTGCCCGTGGCCACGTGGAGCACGAGGCTATGGATGGAGCCGTCCGTATGGAGGTATTCCTCGGTCGTCTGCGGGAGCACGCCCCATGCCTGGGCACGGTCGACCCCCTCGAAGGAGGCGACGAACTCTCGGAACGACGCCTCCGACTGAAGTCTGAGAAGTCCGACGGCGGTGTTCGACATGGCCGCTCTTACCTTGGCACAAACCTCGAAGGCCGATCTCGGGTAGAAACCCGGCGTAAACCTGTACCAGGACGCGGTACCTTGACCCGGCCCCCACTGTCGGCCCGGTCGCAAGGGCGACGTCCGGGCACGTTCGACGATTCAGCTATGAAGGGCGATATCGGTTCCCGTCCGTTCCGGAGGCTTCGGCACGTCCTCTTCGGCTCGCCGATCCATGCGAAGAAAGCCCATCACGAGCGCATGGGGATCGTCACGGGCCTGCCCGTCTTCGCCTCGGACGCTCTGTCGTCGAGCGCCTACGCCACGGAGGCGATCCTGGGAGTCCTGATCCTGGCAGGCACCCAGTTCGTCGGGCTCCAGATCTGGTTCGGACTCGCCATCGCGCTTTTGATCGCGATCGTCTCGTGGTCGTACTGGCAGACGATCCACGCCTATCCCGGCGGCGGCGGCAGCTACATCGTCGCGAGCGAGAACTTGGGTGAAAAGCCGGGACTGGTCGCAGGCGCGGCCCTGATGATCGATTACGTCCTCACCGTGGCGGTCTCCGTCGCGGCAGGCGTCGTCGCACTGGTCTCCGCGTTCCCGGCCCTCCACGAGTACTTGATCGTCATCAGTTGGATCTGCATCGGGCTCATTTCGTACGCGAACTTGCGCGGGATGCGAGAGTCCGGCGCCGTCTTCGCGTTCCCGACCTACGGCTTCCTCGTTTCGGTCTTCGTCATGCTCGGTTTCGCCGCTTGGCGGGCGGCGACCACGACACCGGTCGCGCAGGTCGTCCATGGCGAACCGGGCGCCGTCGGCCGAGACGCCAACGTGTTGTTCCTTTTCGTCGTCTTCCGCGCGTTCGCCGCCGGATGCACGGCCCTGACGGGCATCGAAGCCGTTTCGGACGGCGTCCCTGCCTTCCGTCCGCCCGAATCCCGCAACGCGTCCCGTACGTTGCTGATCATGGCGGTGCTGTTGACGGCCCTCTTCCTCGGGATCGGCTTCGCCGTGCAGAGGGTCCCTGTCCTCGAGCTCTTCGCCACGAAGAACCCGGAGTACACGACGGTCCTGTCCCAGATCGCGTCGTGGGCGTTCGGCCCGGAAATGAAGTGGGCGTTCTACATCGTTCAGTTCATGACCGCCGCGATCCTCATCTTAGCGGCGAACACGGCGTTCGCGGACTTCCCGCGCCTGGCCAGCTTTTTGGCCCGGGACGGCTATCTTCCGCGCCCGTTGGCCCGCCAAGGCGACCGCCTCGTGTTCCAGAACGGCATCATCCTTTTGGCCCTGGCCTCCGCGATCCTGATCTGGGTGTACCACGGCGAACTCGACCACCTGCTGCCGCTCTATGCGGTCGGAGTCTTCTTGGCGTTCACGCTTTCACAGTCGGGCATGGTGATGCACTGGAAGAAACTGGGTGAGCGCGGGCACGGATTGAGCATGAGCGTCAACATGCTCGGCGCGGTGCTGACCGGCGCCGTGACCCTCGTGTTGCTTTTCACGAAGTTCCGGGAAGGTGCCTGGCTCATCTTCGTCCTCACCGTGTTCTTCTATGCGGTGTTCCGAGCCATCAAGAACCGCTACGCCTCGATCAACGTCCAGCTCGAACGGGGCATGGTGCCGGTCAAGCCTCTGGCGGCGAAGACCGTGTTGCTCTTGATCCCACGGGTCCATCGGGGCGTCTTGAGCGCGGTCGAGTACGCCCTGGCGCTGAACGCTGAATGCCGGGCCCTCCATGTGACGCTCAACTCGAAAACCGTCCCTGAACTCAAAGAGCAGTGGGACAAGTACGTCCCCGACGTCCCCTTGATCGTCGTGGACTCACCTTACCGGTCCCTGATCGACCCGGTCCTGGAGTACGTCGACATGATGCAGGCCGAACGGCCGAACCTCAACGTCACGGTCATCGTGCCCGAGGCGGTGCCGACCAAGTGGCACCACCGTTTCCTGCAGGAGAACCTGGCGTTCCGGCTCAAGTTCGCTCTCGGCAACCGTCGCAACGTGGTCGTCACGAACGTCCGGTACTTCCTGGACTAGCCGCGAGGCATCCTAGGCCGGACGGAAATCGCCCCGCGCCTGGTGGCATACTTCCGTATGGCTTCATTCAAGGAAGGACTGAGCTTCGACGACGTCCTACTGGTCCCTCGACGCAGCGAAGTGAGGCCCGACGAAGTCGACACGTCCTCCCGGTTCCTTCCCGGCATCTCCCTTCGGACCCCCATCGTGTCCGCGCCGATGGACACCGTCACCGAAGCCCGTCTCGCGATCGCGATCGCCCGCGAAGGCGGCGTCGGCGTCATCCATCGCAACATGACGATCGACGAGCAGGCCGACCAGGTCGACCGTGTCAAGCGTTCCGAGCACGGCGTCATCACCGACCCGTTCAAACTCGGCCCTGACGACACGATCCAGGACGCGGTCGCGCTGATGGCCCGTTTCCGGATCAGCGGCGTCCCCATCACCGACACCGAAGGGAAGCTGGTCGGCATCCTCACGAACCGCGACATCCGGTTCGTCAACGACTACACCGTCCTCATACGGGACCGGATGACGAGCCGTAACCTCGTCACGGCCAAGCCGGGCACGAACCTTGACGAAGCCCAAGCCCTCCTCGCAGAACACCGGATCGAAAAGCTGCCGATCGTCGACGAAAGCGGCTTCCTGCGCGGCCTCATCACGATCAAGGACATCGAGAAGGTCAAGCGCCACCCGTATGCGACCAAAGACTCGAAAGGACGGCTCGTGGTCGGCGCCGCGATCGGCCCGCTGAGAGATCCTTACGAACGAGCAAAGGCCCTGGCAGACGCCGGGGTCGATTTCATTGTCATCGACGCCGCCCACGGTCAGAGCCAGGGCGTGATCGAGTGTACGAAGATGCTTAAGGACAAACTGCCCGACCTGAAAGTGGTCAGCGGCAACGTCGCGACGAAGGAAGGCGTCCGCGACTTGCAGTCCGTCGGCGCAGACGCCTTGCGGCTCGGCATCGGCGCGGGCTCGATCTGTACGACGCGCGTCGTCAGCGGCGTCGGCGTCCCTCAGTTCACGGCCATCCTCGACTGCTGCGAAGAAGCGGCCAAACACGGCCTGCCGTGCATCGCCGACGGCGGCATCCGGACGAGCGGCGATGTCGTGAAGTGCCTCGCCGCCGGAGCCCAGACCGTCATGATGGGCAACATGTTCGCCGGTTGCGAGGAGTCGCCGGGCGACATCGAGATCTACCGGAACAGAGCGTACAAGGTCTACAGAGGCATGGGCTCGATCGGAGCCATGAGGCAAGGGTCGTCCGACCGCTACTTCGCGATCAAGGAGACGGCCGCGGTCATGGTGCCGGAGGGCGTCGAGGGCCGCGTCCCCTATAAGGGCACGTTGACGGACACCATCGCCCAGATCATGGGCGGCCTCAAGTCAGGGATGGGCTATCTGGGGGCCAAGTCCGTCGCCGACCTTCAAGAGCGGGCCGAGTTCCTCCGGATCACGAACGCCGGCCTGCGGGAGTCGCACCCGCACGACGTCTGGATCACGAAGGAACCGCCGAACTATTCGTCCCCGTTCGTCAGCGGCGAAGGGGAGTAACCCGGATCGGGCCGGACCGTCAGGTACTTATCCGACGGGACGCCCCATGATCTCTGCTCTTAAGTTCCTCCCTGCGCTCCTCTCGCTGAGCTGTACGACAGGACCAGACCGTCGTGACGCCACGCTTCAGGACGAACAGACTGCCGGTTCGAAAGGACTGCCGGTTTCGGCCCACGTCCCCTCGTTTCAGCCCGTCCACGTGACAGGGCCGCATGCGGGTCGGAACGCTTGCCCGCTCTGCGTCTACGGACTCGTCCCCCAACTGCAGGTCTGGGTCCAAGAAGATAGCTTGGAGAAGGGGATCGAGTTGGCGCAGCGCGCCGAAACGCTCGCCGCCGAAGGGAAGGTCCAGGGCTTCGTCGCCTATGGAGTCATCGTTCCGTCCCATGGCAGGGAACTTTCGGACCGGACCAAGGCCACCCTCCTCCGTTCGACTTTGAAAGCGTTTTTCTGGACGACCGTGCCGTCCTGGTCGGATTCGGGGACATCTGGACTCTATGGGCACTCCGACCAAGACAAGCCGTCGGTGCGCGTCTACTCCGTCGTCAACAGGCGGTTGTTCCGGCGGTGGGACGATCCCGGTGTCAACAGGTGGCCCGAGGTCCAGGAGGCTGTCCGCCGATCGGCCGGGTATGTGTCCACGTACGAACTGACCGACGCTCAAATCGCACCTCTATGGGAACGCGGCGACCGAATGGAAGTACGGTTCCGCGTCGCCGACGCCCAAGGTCGTCCGCTGGAGAAGATCAAGGTCACGGCGATGCAGACGGACGCAAGCGGGCGTTACAACCCGGAAGGCTGGAACAGGCGCGAACCGAGCCTCAAGGCCACGGCTTGGACGGACAAAGACGGCCTGGTGACGTTCCAGACCATCGTCCCAGGCCCCTACCCGACCCGAAGAGAGCCTTCGCACATCCACTTCAGTGCCGGCGTCGACGGAAGGGCGTGCTTCAGGACGCTTTGGTTCGAAGGCGACCCGCTGATTTCAAAGGAGCGGCGAGAGTGGGCCGAGCGTGACGAAGAGACGATGATCGTCCCGGTGTCTCGCGCCGAGGGCCGGAGACTCGTCGAGCACACGTTCGTCGTGAGACGGTGACCGTGTGCCGTGGGCGGACCGGAGTCAACCGTCGGTCGGCTTGACCTTCTCGTCGTTCTTTTCGGCGTACTTGTCGGGCTCCTTGGCGAAGCTCTCCGGGCATCCGTCGCAGCAGAAGTAGTAGCGCTTTCCGTGATAGTCCTGGAACTTCTTCCCGTCCGGACTCTTCACCGCGTCCTTCATGACCGGGCACTCGACTTCACCGGCGGCGTTGCGGTGGATCGCGACCGTCGTGGGCCAGTCCGCAGACTTCGTGTCCGCCGCCGAGGCGGACTTGGGGGACGGTTCGGTCACGTCCGCGCTCGTGACTTTGTCGCTATCGCCGCCTGTGCCGCACCCCGCGAGGAGGACGGCCAGACCGAGGAGCCATGCGTTTCGGGACATCGTTCTCCATTTTGCCCCAGGCCAGGGCCGTTCCGGGAGATACAAGTAAGATGGACCCGATGCCAGCGATCTCCCGACGCGCCAAGGCCATGCCCGCCTCCCCGATCCGGAGGTTGGTCCCCTACGCCGAAAAGGCGTTGGCTTCCGGCAAGAAGATCTACCATTTGAACATCGGGCAGCCGGACGTCGAGAGCCCGGTCGAGTTCTGGAACGCCGTGACCCGTTCGGGGCTCAAGGTGCTCGAATACAGCCACTCTGCGGGCATCGCGTCCTTAAGGCAAAAGGCGGCCGAGAGCTACCGGGCGATGGGCATCGACGTGGCCACCGAGCACGTCACGGTCTGCACGGCGGGCTCCGAAGCCTTGCTCTTCGCGATGCTCGCGACGATGGACATCGGCGACGAGGTCATCGTCCCCGAACCGTTCTACGCCAATTACCTCGGGTTCGCGGGCGTGGCCGACGTCAACCTCGTGACGGTGCCGACGTCGATCCACGACGGTTTCCGGCTCCCGCCCGTCGAGGAGTTCCGCAAACGTGTCACGTCCCGGACGAAAGCCGTCCTCGTCAACAATCCGGGCAACCCGACGGGGACGGTCTACACCGACGACCAGTTGGAAGGCCTCCGGGCGATGGCGCTCGAAAACGACCTGTACGTGATCGCCGACGAGGTCTACCGTGAATTCAACTACACGGGCCGCCCGATCAAGTCCGTCCTCCAACTCGAGGGCATCGACGACCGCGCGATCATGGTCGATTCGGTCTCCAAACGCTTTTCCTTGTGCGGGGCGCGGATCGGCTTTTTGGTCTGCCGGAACGCGGACGTCAACGCCGGTGTCTTGAAATACGCTCAGGCCCGGTTGTCACCGCCGACGCTTGAATCCTACGGGGTCCTCGGCGCCCTCGATGCACCGCAGAGCTACTTCGACGGCGTCCGGTCCGAATTCGTCAAGAGGCGCGACCTGCTCGTGTCCCGGCTCCGAGCGATCCCCGGGGTCGTCTGCCCGGACATCGACGGTGCGTTCTACGCGATGGTCGAACTGCCCGTGGACGACGCCGACGAGTTCTGCAAATGGCTTCTCGAAAGCTTCGACCTGAACGGCGAGACGGTCATGTTCGCACCGGGTTCCGGGTTCTACGAAGACGCTTCGCTCGGCAAGCGCCAGGTCCGTATCGCGTACGTTCTGGAGTGCGCGAAGCTCGACCGGGCGATGGACTGCCTCGAAGCGGCGCTGGCGGCCTATCCGGGGCGGCTCCAACCGGCCCCGCTCGGTTAGCGGGCCTTTGGAACGGACTTCGGTCCGCATCCGGTGCTCGACGCGCGACTTCAGAGCAAAGCGTGCCTTGCGGACTTGAGTCCGCACCTTGCGGAGACTGAAGCCCCCGGCCCCATGCGGGCTGAAGCCCGCGCTCCGCTGTTGGACCCTGGGGACGCGTCGTTCGAAAAGGAGGGCCCCCTTTTCAGCGGATCGTCCGCCGATGTCGGGGAACGGTCCGCCGACGTCAGGGAACGATCCGGAAAGACCCCTCAAAACGCGTTTTGAACCTGAAAAGGGCCGGAGCGGACCGGAAACGGCTTCTGCCCGGGGCAAGGAGCAGTTTGGACGGGACCCTGTCTGGTCGTCGACCCGGTCTGCAACGGGACAGGCATGGGTGGGCAGCTTGTGATGGCGCGTTGCCAGACCGGGCCACCCAGCCTTAGCGAAACCTAAGCGCCCTAGACCGCAAAGGTCCGAGCCTCCAGGGCCAACGCGCGGGCCGTCGTCGGTAACATCCCATGATGCCCCTGTACGTCCTCTCCTGTCTCTGCGCGCTCGCCCTCGGCGCACAAGACGCCGACGCCTCCAAGACTCAAGAGAAGGCGAAGACCACTCCCGTCATCGAGATCGCGAAGACGGAGACGAAGCACCATGCCGACCTGCCGACCGGACGCATGGACTACACCGCCACCGCGTCGCAGATCCCCTTGCGGAACGACGACGGCGAGACCGAGTGCCGTATGTTCTACGTCGCCTACACAAAGGACGGGGCCGACCCGCGGAAACGGCCGGTCACGTTCGCCTTCAACGGCGGTCCGGGGAGCGCCACGATCTGGCTGCACATGGGCGCGCTCGGCCCGAAGCGGGCACCGATGCCGGACGACGGCAGCCTGCCCGCCCCTCCCTATGAAGCCGTCGACAACGCCGACACCTGGCTGGACTTCACGGACGTCGTCGTGGTCGATGCGCCCGCGACCGGGTTCAGCCGGGTGGCGAAGCCCGAATGGAACAAGAACTACTTCGGGGTGCGCCAGGACATCCGCGCTTTTACGAACTTCGTCAAGGGCTGGTTGACCGAGCACAAGCGCTGGAAGTCGCCGCTCTTCATCGCCGGCGAAAGCTACGGCGGCATCCGCGGATCGGGGCTCTGCAACAGCCTGTTCGGCGAAGGGATCGCGGTGAGCGGTTTCGTCAGCGTTTCGGGGACGAACAACTTCATGACCTTGGACGGCATGCGCGGCAACGACCTGACGTACATGGGCTTCCTGCCCTCGATGGCGGCCTGCGCCTGGTACCACCACAAGGCCGCGCCCCGGTTCAAGAGCGTCGAGGCGATCGTGGCGGAGTCGCGGAAGTGGGTGGACGAAGTCTACGGTCCGGCGTTGCTCCGTGGCGACGCCCTCGGCGAGGACGAAAAGGACAAGATCGCGGCTCGGATGTCCGAATACCTGGGCGTCTCGAAAAAGTACTGCCTCGGGTCGAACCTGCGCGTCCCGGAGTTCGCGTTCTTCAAGGAGCTCTTGCGCGACGACGGGCTGTCGATCGGCCGCTATGACGGACGATTGACCGTGAAGGAAGAGCTGAAGGTCGGCGGCCAGGACGCCAACGACCCCAGCGATGACGCCGTGAACGCACCCTTCACGAGCGTGCTCAACGATTACTTCCAATCCGAATTGGGGATCAAGACGACGATGGAATACCGGACGGGCGGCAACGTCTATCCGTGGCAGGAACGCGAAGGCGGGTACTCGGAGACGGCCTCGGACCTTCGTCGCGTCCTCGCCGCCAACCCCCACCTGCGCGTGCTCTATTGCTGCGGCTACTACGACTTGGCGTGCCCGCTCAATGCGACGGTCTATACGGTCGACCACATGGGGCTCGACGCCGAGACCCGCAAGCACCTTTCGTTCGAGTTCTATCCGGCGGGGCACATGATGTACATCGAGAAGTCCTCCCGCAAGAAGTTCCACGACGACGTGAAGCGGTTCGAGGAGGCGTGCCTGGCAGGGAAGTGAGCGGACGTTTGGAGCGCGGACTTCAGTCCGCTTCCGGATCAGTGGGCTTGGGAGCGAGGGGCCACGGGCGGCCTGAACGCCCTCAGGGCGCAGAGTCCTGGCGCTGCCCGGTGCCGCCAGCTTGAGCCCGCATGTCGGTCCGCACCGGACGCCTTCCGATTTGGGGCGCGAAAGAGGCTCTCCGGACGATTTGCAGCCTTATGGGAAGACTTTCCTGTCGTCGGCGGACTTTCCGCTGTCGACAGGGAACTTTCCGCCGTTGACAAGAATGTTTCCGCTGTCGTCGGGGAGCTCTTCGCCGTTGACAAGAATGTTTCCGCCGTCGTCGGGGAACTCTTCGCCGTTGACAAGAATGTTTCCGCTGTCGACAGGAATGTTTCCGCTGACGTCAGGGAACTCCTCGCCATTGACAGGAAATTTTCCGGAAAGACCCCTCAAAACGCGTTTTGAACCTGAAACGGGCCGGAGCGGGCCGACGGGTGGCCCGGTCTGGCAACGGTGTCCACGCTTCATCCCGCCGGACACGAGACCGTTGCAGACCGGGGCAAGGGCGCTGCATCAGACCGGACGGGTGGCCCGGTCTGGCAACGGTGTCCACGCATCATCCCGCCGGACAGGAGACGGTTGCAGACCGGGGCTTCGAAGACGGACCAACAAGGCCGGACGACCGGGAGGGGCCCGACACGAAGGGCGAGGCGGGCTTTTTGATCCATACTGGGCTGGACGTTCTCGGACAAGAACCGTGGTGACGTCCTTGACCCGGTCTGCAACGGGACAGTCGCGCTCGGAAGGCTCGCCACGGCGCGCTGCCAGACCGGGCCACCCGTCAACGCCGGCTTCGTCAGAACGGAGGGCAACACGGTGCAGCAGAAGACGTACCCGTGGGCGGTCAACGCGCTTTCGGTCAAGGCGGCGGGTCGGTTCCAGTTGCCGTTGTTGGACACTCTCCCCACGGCGGGGATGACTCCTGGCGGCGACGCGGAAGGGATGGGCTGGAAGAGCGCCGTATCGGCCGGCGACTACGACCTACAGGACGGGGAGCTCTACTTCGACTCCTGGCAAAAGGCGGTCCTGGCGTACGACTCCGACGCCGGTTGGACAGCTGTCTGGCAGCCAGAACGCACGAAGCTGATCTCGTCGAACATAACTTGGAACACGGGTGACGAGAAGAACCTTGTCTACGGAGGGTCCACGAGCATTACGGTCACGCTGGACACGACTCTCGCAGACATCGCAGTAGGGACGACCGTCCGGATCGCGTATCACGTATCCGGTACGCCGCTGGCGGCGATCTCCGTCAGTTGCGGCCAGCCTGCGAACGTCGTCGTGGGCCCGAACACCGGCCGTACCTTCGTGTTCTATAAGGACGGATCGAACGGTCGCTGGCTCGCCTCTTAACGCTTACTGCGGCGGCAGGCGATCCAGCCTACCGCCGCCAATATGGCTAAACCGCACGGCTCGGGGACGGCATAAATCCTGGTGACTCCGTATTCAAACGGGTGGGGGCCAATGTTAGTTGTGTACCGTTGCTCGAAGTCGAAGTACTCGATACTCGACCAGTCGATGAGGGGGTTGAAGTCCTGCTTCCTGAACCTGATCCCTCCCTGCCTGAAGAGCCAGCCCGGATTGTTGCCGGCGACGCCGTGGCTGTCCCGGACGTAGAGGCTCCAGATGTCGGCGAACCTTTCCGGGGGGTCTTTCGTATAGAGGTCTATCCAGAACTCTTTCTCGCGGGAGAAGTCGATCGTTATTCGATCGCTGTTCCCCCAGACCATGTCCCACCTGGTGGAGACGTCGTGGGTGTCGGTCGACACTTTGGCCGCGCCGTCTCCGATCTTCAGTCTCACCGGGTGGTGGTCCAGATTCCCACCGATCGAGAAGGTCGTGAGCCTCTCTCCAAACGCAATATGGTCGTTGTCGAGGTTCAAGCGCTCGTGTGTCTCGTTCGTGAAGTCGTCAAAGTAGGTCTTGTCGAAGGTTCCCTGAGTGAAGTCATCGATCAAAACGTAGGCGTGCGACGGGGCCGCCAGCGCCAGTAGCGCCAATGCCGCCACGATTCCTCTCGAAAAGCAAAGCACACGGAGCAGTATACGACGCCCGACCGGCTTTCAAGGCTCAAGGACGCCGCGTCAGACCGGCCCGTGAAGCCGCGCGTTGTGAGCCGGTGCGGACGAAGCCTCCAGACTAGGTTCGGCGCCGCGCGGTGTGACGTGTTGTCCGGAGTCTGGAGGCAGCCAAGACTATCGCTGGTCTTCAGCGGGCTCGGACGTTCTGGGACGCGACTCTTGGTGACGTCCTTGACCCGGTCTGCAACGGGTCGGTCGCGCTCGAGATTCCGCCATGGCGCGTTGCCAGACCGGGCCACCCGTCAGACCCTCAACCTGGACACCGATGTGACCCAGGTGCCCCCCGGAACGATCGTCCGGGTCTTCAACCTGACCAGTTCAGGGGCCGGTGCGGTGGTCACGGTCAAGGTCGGGGGTAGCAACCTGTCGCTCGTGAGCGTGCTGCACATGTCGGAGTTCGTCTTCTACGTGGACGGCGGTGGTACGGGACACTGGCTGGTCGTTCAAGGCAACGTGACGAGCGCACAACTGCCCTAGCCCTCTACTGAAGCAACGATGAAGCCGGCGGGACGGCCGCCGGCTTCATCGTCACGTAGAACCGGGTGACACAATAGGTCGTAGGGTTCGGGAAGACGATGAAGTCCTGCCGGAAGTCCAGATACTCGATGCGCGACCAGTCTACACCGCCGCTGAACTCCGACCGCTTGAAAAAGATGCCCTTCGGCTGCCCTTGCCAATAGTCGTTCCCCCCAGTCTTCCCGTTCCGGTCGCGGATACTTAGGCCGAACACGTCCGCAGTGCGGCCAGGCGAAATCGTGTAAAAGTCCACGTAGATCCTGTCGACCTTCGACAGGTCAAGGCCCGGCCCCTCGGCCATGTAATAGCTGGTCTTTAAGGTGTACGCCACTTCGAGCGGACTCGTGACCTTCTGCCCCTCCGGCCCGAGCGAAAAGGTGAGCACCGTGTCGTGGGGGTTGGATCCGATGTCGATGTTCGTGCTGCGCTGCGAGAACAGACAGTGCGGCCACTTGAGCCCGTACCAGGTGTGCAGGTCTTCCCACTCCTTCGTTATCTGGACGGTGTACGGCGTATCGAAGCGGTCGATGTCGATCGCCTTGTAGTGCTGAACTTGAGGTGCCAGGAGTGCGGCGGCGAGGACGGCGGACATCGTGCCTTCAGTCTATCGCAGCTTTTCCAGAATCGCGGACGCTTGCGTCCGTCGGCGTCAGGGCAGGTGGCAAGGACAAAACGCTCCATTCTGCCCCAGGCATGGCCCGTGGACCGAGCGAACGTTTCTGTCCTTGTCCGCAGGACCTCGCCAGTAGACGTTCCTTCGGAACCGGGGTGCAACGGGCACGGTCCATCCCGTTCACCCCGGCCACCCGGGAGGCGGTCACCCTATGTACTCGCACTCGCCGACGGCGTGCGGAGAGAAGCGGTGGGCGCAGTCGGGCGGTAGCCCAAGTGAGCCCCCTCCCCCGCTCGAGGCTGCTGGCGAACGTTCACCAAGAAACCTCTTCTGCCGCATGTTGTGAACCTGAAACGACAAAAATGCGGGCCAAAGGCTAAAGATTGGTCGCCTTTATCCGACGATCTCCAGTAAGCCGGGCGGAGGCGCCCGCAAGGAAAGAGAAGACATGAGCTACTACAACATCAAGGCGTCCGCTTTGCCGACATGGTACGGAAATTTCGTGACCACCGCGCTGGCCAATTCGGCCCTTTTGAACCTGACTCCGCCTCAAATCGCGGCTCTTCAGGCGCAGCTCACCGCGCTCAACACCGCGTTCGCCGCGCAGCAGACCGCGCACGACGCTTCCAAGTCCGCGACGCTCGCCAAAGACCTGAAGGTCGCGGAGACCATCAACGTCGTCCGTGGCTACGCGAACCAGTGGCAGGCGATGCCGACCGTGCCGGACACGCTGATCGCTTCCCTTGGACTGATCGTACGCGACACCCAGCCCAGCCCGCGCCCGGTCTTCGTTCCGACCGAACTCGTGGTCGTCCCGAACACCACGGGCACGAACGAACTTCGCTGGAAGCGGAACGGCAACAAGAACGGCATCAAGTTCGACATCGAAGTCAGCTACGAGAATCCGGGCGCTTGGACGGCGGTCACGTCCGTCACCGCCGCGAAGTTCAAGCACATGGGCCAGACGCCGGGGCAGACCGCCTATTACCGAGTCCGTGCCCGGAACGGCTCGAACGTCTCCGACTGGTCGGTCTCGGCGTCGACCTTCGCGAACGACGGCGACGGCGCGCTCCAGCTCGCGGCCTGAGCGTCCCGACACCCCCGATCAGCAAAGACAAGGCCCCTCCGGATCGTCCGGAAGGGCCTTTAGTTCTGCCGAAGCAGCGGACTTTACTGGCGCGTGACGGCGACCTGCATCCAGTCGTTCTTGAGTTGGAAGCTCGAAGAGGCCTGGTAGCTGACCCGCATGTCCATCTCGCCGAACGGGTCGCGGAAGCGGTGCGGGTTCGTCGAGATCGGGAACGTCCAGGTCTGGTCGCTGGTCGTCAGGTTGATGTTGCCGAGGGTCTCCCAACCGCCCGCCAGGTAGTTGTAAGCCTGGACGGTCGCGGTGCCGGCGACGGTCGCGCTGCCTTCGAAGGTGAAGGTGACGTTGGTGATCGTTCCGGATCCGCTGGCGGGGTACATCGGGCCGAACCAGTCGACCTTGTTGTTCTGGCTCGCGAGGACGAGGTAGGAGTTGTCGCTCGACTTCAGGTTGGTGTAGTTGCCTGAGACCTGCGAGCCGCTGTACATGACATAGCCTTGCGGGTTGGCGTAGACGGTGTTGCCGCCGCCCGCCGCGAGGAGCGACTTGTAGGCGTTGATCCTACCGAACGCCACGAACGTACCGACGCTGTCGCAGTTCTGTTCGATCAAGCTGCGGACGGTCGAGTTGGGAGTGGCCTTGCCTTTCGCCGAGAAGAGAAGTCCGGCGAGGCCGCTGACGTGCGGGCAGGCCATCGACGTCCCGTCAAGGGTCGCATATTGCGATCCCATGTACGTGCTGTAGATGTTGACGCCCGGGGCGGCCACGTCGACCCAGTTCGAGCCGTAGTTGCTGAAGCTGGCGCGGGTGTCGCTGGTGGTCGTCGCGGCGACGGCGATGCAGTTCGTGTACGCCGCAGGATAGAACATCGAGGTCGAGCCGTTGTTACCGGCTGCGGCGACCACGACACAGTTCTTGCTCCATGCATAGTCGACCGCTTGCTGCATCGACGTCGCACCCGATCCGCCGAGGCTCAACGAAAGGACGTTGGCGCCGTTATCGGCCGCCCAGTTGATGCCGTTCGCGACGTTCTGGAGCGTGCCGGATCCGCCGCTGTTCAAGACCTTGACGGGCATCAGCGAGCAGTTGAAGCCGACGCCTGCGACGCCGGTCGCGTTGTTCGTGATGGCGGCGGCGATGCCGGCGCAGTGCGAACCGTGACCGTTGTCGTCGTTCGGGTTGTTGTTGTTCGAGACGAAGTTCCACCCGGCGACGCGCTTGCTGGCGAGATCAGGGTGCGTACTGCTGATCCCCGTGTCGATGATCGCGATGACGACCGTCGGGTCGCCCTTGTTGATGTCCCAGGCCTGCTCGCTCTGGATCTTCTTGGGGCCCCACTGCGAGCCGAAACTGGTGTCGTTCGGCGTGAAGGTCGCGTGATAGATGTAGTTCGGTTCGACGAACTCGACCCACGGAAGCGTCCGCAGTTCCTTCATCGCGAGTTCGACGCTCATGCCTTTCGGAAGGCGAAGCTTGTCGATGCCGAGCACGGGCACGCCGCTCTCGACCTTGTAGCCGTCGCTGACTGCGACTTTCTTGCCGGCGTCGCGGGCGACGGGTTTGAACTTGACGAGGACTTCTCCGGAAACGTAGTCCTTGGGGGCGGCGAGCGCGAAGGCTGCAGAAGCGGCCATCCCTGCTGCGAGGCTGATTTTCAATAGAGGTCTCATTTCAGGCTCCATTGCCTTGGGCCGGTGGGACCAAGACAAGGCGGGCGTAGTGGCCCGGCTCAAAAATCATAGCAGACGTTTTGTACGATCGGGTCAAGATTTTTCGTGTGCGACCGCCAAGGAACGGACCTCGGCCGGACTGAAACCGGACTCGCGGAGACTCTCGACCGTCGCTGACCGGTCGCGCTTGGCCAGCCGTCGGCCGTCCGGACCGGTGACCAGCCGATGGTGGAAGTACTGCGGCTCTGGAAGCCCGAGAACGGCCTGGAGCAGTCGTTGAGACGGCGTCGCCGGGACGAGATCGAGGCCACGCGTGACGAGCGTCACCGCTTGCGCGGCATCGTCGACGACGACGCAGAGCGCGTAGCTCACGGGGGCGTCCTTCCGGGCGACAACGATGTCCGGCACGCTATCGGGAACGACGTCGGAACGGCCGAGCCCGCGGTCGGACCAACTCAACGGCCCGACGCTTGCGAAGGCGGCGGCACTGTCGATCCGCAAGGCGAACGGCATCCCTTGCTCAAGCTTCTGCTCCCGGTCCGTACGCGAGAGACGGCGGCACGTTCCGGGATAGGCGGGCCCGTCCGGGCCGTGGGGCGCGGTCGTAGCGTCGGCGATGTCTTTGCGGGTGCAGAAACAGGGATAGAGCAAGCCGGCCTGGTCGAGGCGGTCGAGGGCGCTCCGGTAGGCGTCTGTCCGTTGGGACTGGAACCAGACGTCGCTGTCCCAGTCAATGCCGAGCCATTCCAGGTCTTCGAAGATCCCGTCTGCGGCCTCGTCCCTCACGCGCCCCGCATCGATGTCCTCGATCCGGAGGCGCATCGTCTCTCCGTGCTCGCGCGCGAAGAGGGCGGCGAACACGTGACCCAGGTGCAAACGGCCTGTAGGGCTGGGAGCGAACCGGGTGACGTCTCCGATGTCCGGATTCTATCCAGAACCGGGCGTTAGAGAGCGGTCTGGCCGGTAGTATCTCGGGACATGGCCAAGCTTGCGACCGAGTTCGTCGGCACGTTCTTCTTGATCTTCACGATCATGCTCGTCATCGCGTCGGGAAGCCCTTCGGCAGTCATAGCCATTGGCATCGTTCTGATGGTGATGGTCTACATGGGCGGGCACGTGTCGGGCGGGCACTATAACCCGGCCGTCACGACCGCCGTGGCGTTGGCGGGGAAGATGCCTGTCCGGGACGTCATCGGCTACATCGTCGCCCAACTGGCGGGCGGCATCGTGGCGAGCTTGGCGGCCTACGCGTGCGTCGGTAAGACGGCAGGGGTCGAACCGAACCCGGCCTCCAGTACGGCCGCGGCCTTGATCGTCGAGTTCCTTTTCACGTTCGCCTTGGCCCTCGTCGTGCTGAACGTCGCCTGTTCTGCCAAGACGGTCGGACGCGGCTTTTACGGGCTTGCGATCGGTGGCACGGTCATCGCGGCGGCCTATGCGGGCGGCGGAATTTCCGGTGGCGCGTTCAACCCGGCCGTGGGATTGGCGCCGAACCTGGTCCATGCGATGCTCGGCGGCGGCAAACTTGGCCACGTCTGGATCTATGTCTTGGGCCCGGTCCTCGGCGCGTTCGGGGCCGCGTTCTTCTTCAAGTTCCAAGAGCAGGCGACGAACGCCGAGAACGACGATTAGGGCCCGTACCGAAGATGCGCTAGGATACACCTCATGTCCCTCGACCTCAAAGCGCACATGTCGCAGAGCCTGGAGCGCGTCCTTCGCCTCTACGTCCAAGACTTAGAAGCCTTGGACGACGTCCGTCTCGGGCAGTCCCTTGGCGGCACGGCCCGCAAGCCGATCGATTTCACGTACGAGGTCGCGTTCGTCAACAGGCGCATCGCAAAGCGGCTGCGAGGCGAGGATCCCGGCCCGTTCGACGCCGACGGCTGGATCACGGCCCCGGACGGGTTCACGGGCAAAGCGGAAGCGATCGCAGAACTTTCCGCCTCGGTGCAAGAGGTCTTGGACGCGTGGGACCGGGTCGACGAGGCCGACTTAGGACGTGAGATCGAGACGCCGGGCGGCCCGACCAACGCCTTCAAGGTGATGATGATGGCCGTCACTCACACCAACTATCACGACGCTCAGCTCAATTACGTCCAGTCGTTGCTCGGCGACGACGAGATGCATTGGGACTGAAGCCGTTCATCTGTCGTTCAGAATCCGGTCAAGGGACGGTCATTCCGAAAGGGCACGATGAAGCCTCTTGTTGGCTACAGATCTGACCGTGAACCAGGACATGGAACCGAAAGGCCAGGCGTATAGGATCGCCGTCCGGCCCTTTGCCGGAGACGACCAGACGGCGGTGCTGGCCGCGATCTTGAGCGCGACTGACTCCGGAGTCATGCTCACCGACCTCGACCACACGACGATCGCCTGCAACCGGCGCTTCGGCGAAATCTTCGACGTGGACATCGAGCAAGTCGTCCACTCCGACTCGCGCGAAGTCCGCCGGATGGTCCAGCGCTTGATCCCGGACATGGGCGAGTGGGAGCGCAACCTCGAGCAGGTCTACGTGGACCCCATGCGGACGCAGGAAGACGAGATCGTCCTCAACCATGCGCGGCCCATGGCGGTCCGGCGTTACACGGGTCCGGTCTTGGACAAAGCCGGGAACGTGATCGGGCGTCTGTGGACGTTTTTGGACGTCAGCCAAGAGAGCAGGCGGCGGAAGATCGGCGCCGAACTCTATGACGTGAGCACGCTCCACGACGACGATCCAAGCCGTGTCTACAGCGCCATCGTCGAACGCGTCTCGAAGTACTACGGGACGAACGCCTTCCTCTCGATCTTGAAGGAGGACTATCTGGAGTTCCGGGCGGTGTCGTCGCCTCTGCCGCAGGTCGAACAGGTCCCCGGCAACTTCATGAAGGACTCGTACTGCCAGTTCGCGGTCCTAAGCAAGCGGCCGGTCGTCATCCAGGACGCGCGAGAGCGGCCAGAGTACTCCGGCCTGCTCCCCTGTACGGTGGGCTTCACACGCTATCTCGGCGTCCCGCTCAGTTCTCCGGACGGCGCCCTCATCGGAACGCTGTGCCTCTTGGACGGCCAATCGGAGGTCGAGCTCGACGACCAGGACGTGCACTTCATGACGCTGCTCGCGATGCGCGTTAACGCCGAACTGGCCCGCGAACACTCGATGAAGGAGAGGATCGCGGAGAAGCAACGGGTCGTCGAGGCGCAGGAGAACGACCTTGCGGTCACCCGGGCCGTGCTTTCGACGATCAACCGCGGGTTCGGGCTGCTGGGCAGGGAGCTCGACCAAGACGCCCTTCTGTCGGAACAGGCGGCGTTGCTGCGCGGGATCTTGGGCTACAAGGAAGCAGGCCTCTTGATCGGGGTCCATGGGAGCGAGGCGATCGAAGGCTACGCGGCGCGTTCTGGGAAGAAACGGCCGGAGCGCGTCCGGCTTCAGGGTCGCATCGATCTGAGGAGCGTGCTGACCGACGCCTCCTGTCACGTGATCCCGTTACGGAACGTTCCCGGGCACGACGTGTTCCTCCTTTTGGGCAGCCCGAAAGTCGCACTGCAGCGCACGGCGTTCCATGAAGCGCATTTGGAGGCGCTAGCGGAGCAAGTGTCCCTCGTCCTCGCTTCGCACGTGCTTCAAGGCGAATTGGGCAAGACGTACCAAGAGCTGCGCGACACGCACGAGCGGCTGGTGCAAAGCGAAAAGCTGAGCGTCGTCGGCACGCTGGCGGCCAGCACCGCCCACGACATCAAGAACATCCTGTCGTCCATCACCTTGGAGCTCGGGTTCGGGGTCGACGATCCGGCAAGGGCCCTGACGTCCGTCAAGGGCCACCTCGACCGTTTTTCGGTGCTGGCCCACCGTTTGTTGTCCTATGCCAAACCCCGGCTGGTCGCCATGCGGCCGGTGGACGTCGACGACGTGCTGCAGCGCGTGCTGGTGCTCACAGCGACGTTCACACGGATCTCGGACGTGACCGTCGTCTGGTCCAAGGACGACGCGTTGCCGACGGTGCAGGGCGATCCGAACCAACTGGAACACCTTTTCGTGAACCTCGTCATGAACGCGGTCCAAGCGATGCAAGAAGCCGGCGGGACGCTGACGGTCACGACCGAAGCGAAGGACGGGAGCGTGGTGATCGAAGTCAAGGACTCCGGGAAGGGCATGCCGACCGAAGTCATGGACCACCTGTTCGAACCGTTCACCTCGACCCGGACCGAAGGATTCGGTCTCGGCCTGTTCAGTTGCCGCCGGATCGTCGAAGGCCACGGCGGCGACATCGCGGTACGATCCGTGCCGGGCCAAGAGACCGTCTTTACCGTCACCCTCAAAGCGAGCCGTGCATCATGAGTCCCCACATCCTCGTCGTCGACGACGACCGCTTCCTGGCCGAAAACGTCCATCGGCTTTTGACGCAGCAGGGCTACGACGTCGGCATGGCCAAGAGCGGGGAAGAGGCGCTCCAATCGATCGTCTCCCGCCAGCCGGACCTGCTCGTCCTCGACCTCGGTCTGCCCGGCGTCGACGGCATCAGCCTGTGCCGGCGCATCCGGTCGAAGTGGCGCTTTCCGGTGCTGATGTTGACGGCGCGCACCGACGCGATGGACAAGGTGATCGGGCTCGAGGTCGGTGCGGACGACTATCTCACTAAGCCGTTCGAGCCGAGCGAGCTCGTGGCCCGGGTCAGGGCGCATTTGCGCAGGTCGACGGAGTACCAGGGCGAGCCCGTGGCGGACACGAAGGTCGTGGTCGGGAGGCTCGTCATCGATTCCGATTCGCGCGACGCCTTCGTCGACGGTTCGCCCGCGAGCCTGACGACGAAGGAGTTCGACCTCCTTCTGTACCTGGGTCAGAACGCCGGCCGGGCCTTGAGCCGGGAAGTCTTGTTCGAACAGGTCTGGGGCTACGACATTGCGTTCAGCACGAACTCGCTCGACGTGTTCGTCTACCGCCTGCGGCAAAAGCTCCCCGGCGGTGCGGGCGACTATCTTCAGACCGTCCGTGGCTTCGGTTACAAGCTCCAGTCGTTCTAGGCCCGGAAGGGCCTAATTTCCGCGAGGAACTTTGTCAGACAAGGACCGCGCCGACATCGGCGGACGATCCGCCTTGAAAAGTCTGCTCTTCGCCGACATCGGCGGACGGTCCACATCGAAAAGTTTGTCTTCCGCCGACATCGGCGGAGGATCCGCCTTGCAAAGCGGACGCTTCGCCGACATCGGCGGACGGTCCGCTTTGAAAAGGAAACTCTCCGGCAAAGCTGGCAAAGGAACGTTTTGAACCTAAGAGTACAGAAAGTGGCACAAGGGCCTAAAGGAAAACGAGAGAGGTGCCGAAGATCATGCACAAGGTACCGGCAATCTGGAAGCCTGAGGAAAGTAAGACATGTCCTACTACGACATCCCAACATCGGCGTTACCGGCTTGGACCACGAACTTCGTGAGCACGGCCGCCCTGAACAGCGTGACCTTAGGTCTGTCCGCGCCCCAAGTCGCGGCCCTACAATCTCAGCTCGCCGCGCTCAACAGCGCTTTCGCCGCCCGCGAGACCGCTCTTGAAGCCGCGAAGTCCGCCACGGTCGCAAAGGACCAGAAGGTGGCGGAAGTGATCGGCGTGATCCGGGGCTATGCCAATACCTGGCAGGCCAGCGCGACCGTGCCCGACACGCTGATCGCCGCACTCGGTCTGAACGTCCGCGACACCACCCACACCACCCGCCCGGTCTTCGTGCCGCTCGCCCTGGTCGTCCTCCCGAACGTGACGGGCACGAACGAACTGCGATGGAAGCGGAACGGCAACCTCCAGGGCGTCAAGTTCGACATCGAGGTCAGCTATGAGGCTCCGGGCGCCTGGGCGGCCGTCACGACCGTGACCTCGGCCAAGTTCAAGCACACGGGCCAGACCCCGGGACAGACGGCGTACTACCGCGTCCGTGCCCGCAACGGCGCGAACGTATCGGACTGGTCGGTCTCGGCGTCGACTTTCGCCAACGACGGCGGCGGAACGCTCACGCTCGCAGCTTAAGGTCATTCATGTCGCAGGCGGAAAGCGCACCGGAATCTTGGTTCCGGTGCGCACTTGCTTGCCGTTCGTGACCCAGCAATGACGCCCGTCCGATTGCAGACTCGTTCCACTTAGGACCTATTGCCCTACGGAGTTAAGTGATTTCTGAAGGTGTGCGGTCGGTTTGGTCGGGACGACACGAACTTTCGGGAGGGTCGTACCCGTATGACCATCACGAGGTGGCACAGGACAAGGAAGCACAGCAAGTTCAGGTATCCAGGTTCGAAGGTCTGTAAGCTCCTACAGGCCATAGGACAGTCTGCGGTCAGGTTGCGTCTTGAAGCGCAGCCAGAAGGAAGGCCGTAGAGCGGCCCATGTACTATGCCGGAGGAAAGTGAAGGCGGGCTGGGCGAAGCCCGGCTAAATGGTTTCTATTAGGGGTCGATCGGGTTGAAAACCCTGCGAACTGTGGAGGCGGGGAGAACGTTCCACAGGCATGGCAAACGTCATCAATCTCGGATCCGTCGTCGAGATGGCAAACCAAGCCCTCCCATCAGACGGCGACATGTTTCAGTGCGCGGGATACTACGAACCAGGGGATGGAGGCGGCGGCCTCTACCGGTTCGACGACGAGGACGAATCGCAACCGAACTATGGGAGCGTCGTCGGAAAATTCATTCCAGCGTCACCATCAGGCGGCGCGTTCGCTACAGGCCGCTACCTGCTCGTCCACGAAGGCTTCGTCAACGTGCGTCAGTTCGGGGCCCTTGGAGGGGAGGACGACATGACCCTCCAGGCGCAAAGCACTCCTCGGTGGGAGAACGACGATCACATCCTGCAGACCTACGGAGACCAGAGTTCGGGCGACGTCGCGCCAGGCACTCCGTTCAACGGATTGATCGTCGACGCCGACACCGTGGATTGGGCGGCGCTCCAGATCGCTGAAATCTGGTGCGCCGAGAATGGTGTGCGCCTCGAGGTTCCGTCAGGTGTTTACATGCTACGACGGCCCCTTTGGTTGGGCGACGATTCCACTGTCGCCGTCGATGAGAACGAGAAGGACAACCGGCAGCTCGGGTTCACGATGCTTGGCCAGACCTCCGTGTCGCGCATCGAGTCGGACTCTTGGCCCTCGACCGAGAACGTCGGCGGCAATGCGAACTTCCGGCTTTTCAACGACTGCAATAACCGATATTGCCTGTCGATGAACACGGAACCTGCGGCCATGTCCGAATTCCGGCTCGTGTTCAAGTTTGCTACAGGCGATGTCACCGTCAGCGGACTGTCCGTGACCGACCTTGCAGGTGCAATTTCAAGCGCGATCGAAGCGGCCATGCCGATCGACTGGACCGTATCGCCCGACGTCCCCGATACTTCCGCGCCGCTGTCGGAGCAGAACCTGTACTTCCAGATTAACCCGGACCTCACCTCGGACGACCCGAATCCCTTCCTCGGAGAAGTGGAAGTCCGCGATGAAGCCGGTGAGCACCCGCTCGTCCACTACGTGCGCTGCCTGCCGGATTGCGCCGTCGTGAGCTTCAGGAGGAGCGCCGGCGGCAGGATGAGGATAGGGAACCTGACGCTGAGAGGCAACGACGACGACTCGGACCGGAACGCGTGCTTCGGCATGCTGTTCACGACCAGCCAGTTCGTCGGGCACCAGGTCGAGCGGGTCATGGTCAACTATGTCGACACTGCCCTCGGACTGCTCCAAGGAACGGGCGCGAACGGAGAGCAGACAAGGGTCTCGCGCTTCTTCGGCAACCAGGTCAGGCGGGCCTACTATTCCAACGCGCCACAGGCCTTCGAGCAGGAGTTCGACGGCTGGAACATGGCGATCGCCGACCGCGACCCCGATGCGGACCCGCTTCCCGACCAGATCTTCGCGGAGTTCGCCCAAATGCCGGCGCCGGGCGTCGGCGTCAACTTCATCAATGCGCACTGCACCTTTGGAGGCGGGGAGAACCTTGAGGGCAGGGGCATCCTCGTCAAGATCCGCCGTGGAACGGGCATCTTGCAGTTCAACGGTGGACGGATGGAACACCTTGGCAGGCTCTTCGATTACGACGCGATCGACGGCCAAGGCTCGCGCGACGACCTCGATTGCTTCATCCGAGGCATGGAGTTCGACGGTGTCCGCGGGGGGGCCGACAGGGCGTTTGTTTTCGGCGACGACGCCGGCGGCACGCCGGGGACGAACTACGGCCTGTTCGTGACGGACTGCACGTTCCGCGGAAAGTCCGGGGCCGAGCCAGAAGACACGGACCTTCGGTTCGAGACGAAGCAAAAGGACAATGTCCGCTGCATCTTCGAGCGTTGCCGCTTCATCGGCCTCCGTTCGTTCCAGATGACGAACTTCCGGGCCGACTTTTCGCGCTGCTATCGGAACGACTATTCGGTACCCGGAGGGACGGAGGCCTTCGGCCCGGCCAGGCAGTTCAACCAGACGAGCGGCGCGCCGCAAGACCGGACCCAGTCCATGCGGACGGGATGGCAGGACACGCCCTGGGTGCAGACCGGGCCACGGACGAACATCATGGGGTTTTCGGACTTCGCGGGTCAAGCAAAGTCCTCTGGCCCAGACAGCGGGGTCGCGTTCAATTCAGGAGGCGCTTGGGAAATCGTCGGCGACACGGACTTGGCGGGGTTCGGCAAGTGGGGCGCGTTCTCGGGGTCCGATGATGCGAACATCAGCCCGAGCCCCGAAGCCTTCTACATCAGCCTGCTGCCAGGCACCCGGGTTCAGAACGTCATCGACGCGATCGACCTTTCTCTACCGAAAGTCGTGGGCTTGGACGAGGAGCCTGCTTCCAAGGTCGTGACGTTCCAGTGCCTCTGCCAGGTAAGGGGCAAGGCAAGGTTCGTCCTCGTGCGGAAACTGGACTCCTTCGTGGACACGGGCCAGGTCTTCGACGAACTGACCGTGGAGTCGCCGGACCCCGCGGTCTTCACCGAGCCCATGCTCGTGACGCTCCGGGCGCAGGTCTACCAGTTCATCGACCTGCACTTCACTTACGCGGTCGTCTGCATCGAGAACCCTGAACCGGTCACCGGGGAGTGCAGCCTGCGCGTCCTGTGGCAGCAGGTCTGGGGCGGCACGGAAGCGACGGACGAGGCCGGGGAATACCCGCTGGCCGCCGGGCTCGCCAACGCGGGCCAGGCACGGGTGACGACGACCGAGCCCGTGAAGAACACCTACAACTGGGCGGTCAACGCGCTGGGGATCAAGGCCGCGAGCAAGTTCCAGCTGCCCAACCTCGACACCATTGAAGGCGGGGACGCGGCAGGAATGGGGTGGCTTAGTCCTAGCGACCTCGACGTAGCGCAAGACCTGGAGGACGGCGCGATGTACCACGATCAGTCTCAGTTCGCAGTGCTCGGACGATGCGACGAGCTATGGTACACGTTCGTGCAGCCCGAGCGTTTCCACTATCACCCAGGCGACGTAACATGGGTCGGAGGCACGGCGAAGAACTTGGTCTACGATGAGGCCGCAAGCCATGAGGTCACCTTATCGACCAATCTTGCCCTCGTGCCACGGGGCAGCATGGTGCGCGTGTTCAACTTCCGGACGAGCGTCGGAACGCTGTACCCTATCACGGTGAAGGTCGGAAGCTCGACTCTGGCGTCCGTCTCGAACTCGCTGATGGCGGAGTTCCTCTTCTGGGTGGACGACACAGACCCCGATCCTGAGAACTGGGTCGGCCGGTGGGTGGTGGTACAGAAAAGCCTGGCGACAGGATACCTGCCGACGATCTGAGCCTCAGCCGATGCGCGACGCCGGGGGGGACACCCCCGGCGTCACCGTCGCGTAGAAGCGAGTTACCGTGTAGAAGAGGGGGTTGGGGAAGCTAGAAAAGGACTGCTGGTACTGTAGGAACACGATATGCTTCCAGTCCACACTACCCGCGAAAGCTGACCGGTTGAAGTAGACACCGTGGGGTTGTAGTAGCCAGCCGCCGTTCCCCGCGTCCTTCCCCGATTTGTCCCTGACGTACATCTCCGTGATGTCCGGGTATTTCTCGCAATCGAAGTAGAACCGCTGGATGTTGGAGAGGTCGATGTCCATCGACTCCACGTCTCCATACCTTAGCCAATAGTGCCAAGCCACTTGCTTGTCGCTATCGAACCTCTGCTCGTGGTTCCCGACCGCAAAGACCAGGGTCGCATGGTTCGGGTTGCTGCTGATGTCCAGAAAAGTGCGCCTCTGCCCGAAGGCGCAGTGCGCCCTGTCCAGTCCGGCGAACTCGCGGTCGTCCTGCTGGCCCCCGACAAGCGTAACCGAGAATTCTCCGGTCGTAAAGTCGTCAAGATTCACGTACTTCACGGTCTGCGGCGCGAAGGCAATTGCAGCGGCGAGGACGGCGGTCATGGCTTCAGTATATCGTCGCTTTCGGCAAGTGGGGAGCCTTTGACCAGGCGAACATCAGTCCAAGTCCCGAAGCGTTTTACGTCGGCCTGCCGGAAGGATCGCGGCTGGAGAACGAGCTGAGCGAGATCGACCTCAACCTTCCGATCCCGATGACCACCGACCCCGCGACGAAGGTGGTCACGTACCAGTGCCTGTGCAAGGTCAAGGGCAAGGTGAGGTTCGCGCTCGTGAACTCGGACGACACCGGCACCTTGGACGAGATCGTCGTGGAGTCGGCCGTGGTCGACGGCGGCTACGCCTACACGGACGCGACCCTCGTCACGCTGAGGGCCCAGGTCTACGACGGCGGCCCGGCCTCGGTTCGCTATGCGGTCGTCGTCATCGAGAACGTCTCGCACTCTGACATCGACGACGACCTGAGCGCCTTGCAGGTCTACTGGCAGCAGGCCTGGGGCGGGAGCGAGGCGCAGCCCGACGACTACCCGCTCTCCGCCGGGCTCGCCAACGCGGGCCAGGCGCGGGTGACGACGACCGAGCCCGTGAAGAACACGTACAATTGGGCGGTCAACGCGCTTGGGATCAAGGCGGCCAGCAAGTTCCAATTGCCTCTCTTGGACACTTCGAGCGGAGGCGATGCGACGGGCATGGGCTGGAAAATGTCGACGGAGTCCGCCGCTTTAGCCGATCTACAGGACGGAGAACTGTACTACGACGCCTTCCAGCGCTCGATCCTCGGGCGCGCGGACGGTGCCTGGTGCCACCTCGCGCAACCTGACACAGTTAACCTTGCTCCCATGTCTCCCTGGACGGGAGGTGACGCAAAGAACCAAATCTTCACCGACTCGACGAGCCAGGATTACACCTTGAGCACGACGCTGTCAGACGTCCCAATCGGTTCCGTCGTGCGCGTCTTCAATCTCGGGACAAGCGGCGGCACCCCTCCGACCGTCACCGTAAAGGTCGGAGGCAGCGCCTTGTCCGCTGTAAGTTCTCTGCATATGTCGGAGTTCTTGTTTTATGTTGAAGACGTTATGGGCACGCCGACTGGGAAATGGCTCGTCGTTCAAGGGAACGTGACGACTAAGAGGCTCCCTTGATCAATGCCTGATTGCCTCTTTTGGAAGCGCCAGTGAAGCAGGGGGCACCGCCCCCGGCTTCATCGTCGCGTAAAATAGCGTGGAGGTAAAGTCGAGCGGGTTAGGCAGTTGGTTGAACCATTGCCGGAAACGGAGGTACGAGATGTGCTTCCAGTCGATACCGGTCGGAAAGTCCTGTTTGCGGAAGTAGATTCCCTTTGGATGAAGCAACCATCCGGCGCTTCCGCCGTGGAATGACTTGTCTTCGACGTAGATGTTCGACTGGTCAGGGATCACGTAGCACTCAAAGTAGAAACGATCGACCAGTGAGAAGTCCATGTCCAAAGTGCCGGAGGCGCCATAGTCAACAGCATGGAGGTAGGTGAGCTGGTCTCCGGCTATCAGGCTTTTGCGACCTGCGCCAACATCCACGGACAAGGTCGTGTGTTTCGGGTTGCTCGTAATGTCCACTGAAATGCCGCGCTCGCCAAAAGCGCAGTGAGCCCTGTCCAGGTTGAAGACCTTTGCGTAGATGTCCGAAGTCCCCTGCATGACGGTCGAGTAGGGACCCGCGACGAAATCATCAAGCGTCCAGTACTTGATTCCTGGTTGGTTCTGCGGGGCCAACACAGCGAGAGCGACCAGCGCGGTCATGCCTTCATTCTACGACAGAAATTGGACCACGCCGGGTGTTCGGAGAGGGTGGCAGGACACGCCCTGGGTGCAGACCGGGCCTAGGACGAACTTCATGGGGTTATCGGACTTCGGGGGTCAAGCAAAGTCTTCTGGCCCAAGTCGTGGGCATGGACGAGGAGCCTGCTTCGAAGGTCGTGACGTTCCAGTGCCTCTGCCAGGTAAGGGGCAAGGCAAGGTTCGTCCTCGTGCGGAAACTGGACTCCTTCGTGGACACGGGCGTGGTCTTCGACGAACTGACCGTGGAGTCGCCGGACCCCACGGTCTTCACCGAGCCCATGCTCGTGACGCTCCGGGCGCAGGTCTACCAGTTCATCGACCTGCACTTCACTTACGCGGTCGTCTGCATCGAGAACCCTGAGCCGGTCACCGGAGAGTGCAGCCTGCGCGTCCTGTGGCAGCAGGTCTGGGGCGGCACGGAGGCGACGGACGAGGCCGGGGATTACCCGCTCTCCGCCGGGCTCGCCAACGCGGGCCAGGCCCGCGTGACGACCACCGAGCCCGTGAAGAACACGTACAACTGGGCGGTCAACGCGCTCGGGATCAAGGCGGCGTCCAAGTTCCAGTTGCCGCTCCTTGACACCATTGAAGGCGGGGACGCTGAAGGTATGGGTTGGCGGAGTCCCGAAGCTCTTGCAGCGCAGTCGGACCTTCAGGACGGTGACATCTATCAGGACGCAAGCATGGTCGCTACACTTGGTCGTGCCGCCGGATCATGGACGACTTTCATTCAGCCGGAACGAGTCGCATATCAGCCTGGAGACGTCGACTGGCAGGGAGGTACTGAGAAGAACCTCTTTTACAACGACGGGGCCAACCACACGGTCAATCTAATAACCGATCTGGACGTGGTTCCACCCGGCAGCATCGCCCGAGTGTTCAACATGAATCCGTTCGGCGGGTCGCCCTTCACGGTCTCGGTCCAGGTCGACTCGAGCGCCTTCCTGACGATCGCCAACTCGCAGATGGCCGAGTTCCTGTTCTGGGTGGACGACAATGTCGATCCGGCAGTCGGCCGTTGGATAGCGGTCCAAAGGAGCGTGTTCTGTTCGTATAAACCGACCATCTGACTTAAGGCACGCGTGCAGCCGGGGGTATTGCCCCTGGCTGCAACCTGGCATAAAACTTGGTCACGCTGTATGAAAGCGGGTTGGGAAAGCTGGAAAAGTCTTGCTTGTATTGCAGGAACACGATGTGCTTCCAGTCCACATTCCCGGTAAAGGCTTGCCGGCGGAAGTAGATGCCTCCCGGCATGAGCAGCCAACCGCCGTTGCCCCCACTCTTCCCTTGGGCGTCGCGTACGTTGATGATGGGAGTGTCGGGAATCTGGTCGCAGTCGAACAAGAACCTGTCCACGCTAGAAAGGTCGATTGACATTGGACCGTCATAGCCGTACTGTAGGTCGTAGCCCCACGCCACCTGTCTTGGCGAATCGAACCGTTGCTCGTGGTTCCCGACCGATAGGGTCAGAGTCGTGTGGTTGGGGTTGCTGTTGATGTCGACGTACGTCCGGCGCTGTCCGAAGACGCAATGCCTCCTGTCCAGGCCAGAAAAGCCGTGGTTGTCCGTACCTCCGCCTGCCAACGTGATCGTGTACGGTCCAACAGTGAAATCGTCCAGGGTCCATTCCTTCAGCCCAGGCACGGCCTGTGGCGACAGAACAAGAGCGGCGGCGAGGACGGCGGACATCGTGCCTCCATTCTATCGCAGCTTTTCCAGAATCACGGGCGCTTGCGTCCGTGTCCGGTCGGCGGGCTTCCCTGACCAAAGTCAGGGAAGCCCGCCGACCGTCCGCCCCTAGACTTCCTTCATGCGTACGCGCGGGCTCCTCGTCGCAGGCGTCGCCGTGATCGGTGTCGCTTCGGTCGTCATGGCACAGGACAGCGGGATTCAGAGCGTCATCGGGAACGTCTTCCTCCAGGACGCGACGCCGGGGATCCCGCAAGCGGGGCACGCCACGATCACGGGCACGTTCCGCGCGGGCCAGGTCAACGTCTCGCAGGCCACCCCGACCACGATCCCGATCATCGGCAACAACACCGCCGACGGCCCGGGGGGCGCGATCGGTGGCTCCTTCAGCAGCGGTCAGCAGACGGGAATCGCCGTGCGGGGGACGGCGACGTCGACCTCCGGGTTCAACATCGGCGTGCTGGGCGACGCCCGGTCTCCGAACGGGACGGGCGTGACGGGTCGGAGCGCGAAGGGGATCGGCGTGTTCGGCCTCACGGAAGGGACGGGCGCGGGTCTGTGGGGACGGTCGACCAACAAGGCGGCCCCGGCCCTGCTCTGCGAAGCCGCCACGGGCGGTGACGCGGCCCACTTGTACGGCGACCTCAGGTTGAAGAAGGGGACGCAAGTGCTCGGCGAAGCTCCGGACGGGTCGTTGGCGTACCGGCTCGACAGCAGCACGACCCAATCCGTGCTTCGGATGGATTCCGGCATCTTCAACGTTCAGGCGCTCATCGACGAGACCTTCGCCTCGATCCGGATGTCGCGGAACGCCATTGCGGGAGTGAGGCTGTTCGTAGATCCCGACGGAAAGGGGTTTGTCGAGGCCTCGGTGAAGAACTTCGTCCAGCCCGATCCCGACGACGTCCGCAAAGACATCGTCTACGCGAGCCTGGAGGGGCCCGAGGCGGCGGCCTACGTCCGAGGGACCGCGAAGCTCGTGAACGGCACCGCCCGGATCACGTTGCCGCGGCACTTCCAGAACGTGGCGACGTTGCCGGGAATGACGGTCCAGTTGACGCCGCTGAGCGCCTCGTCCCGCGGTCTGGCCGTCACTGCGAAATCGCTGACCTCGATCGAGGTCGGGGAGCTCGGAGGCGGCACGGGTACGTACGAGTTCGACTGGCGCGTCGAGGCCGTCCGACGCGGCTTCACGGACTACAAGGTGAGCCGCTCTTGGGACGAGCGCCTTGATCCCAGCGCCGACCGGGACGGGGCTCTCGCCGCGAGAAGGCTCCAGGCGAAGCGCGTTTACGGTATCGACTACCCGCCGCAACGTCCGTGACCTGCGCCGTTGTCCGTGCGATCTGTCATCCTCCTGTGCCATCGCCATCTCACGCCGGCTCATGGTAGAGGAACCACAACGTGGCCGCGTCTGACCTTCCTGGCGTCGTGGTCGGCGTCCTTTGGTCCTGCCTCGGGGCCATGGGCGTCGCTGGGGCCCTCGCGGTCGCGCGGCGCGACTCGGCGGCCCGGAGGGGCAGCGCGGCATCACAGAGCTGGCCGTCGACTTCCGGAACCGTGACGGACGCGCGTCTGGACCGGTCCCACTGGCGCTCGGCGGAGGCGCAGGTCACTTACGAATACGTGGTCGCCGGAAAGACGTACACCTCTCGGCGTTATGCGTTCATGACGGCCGGCGAGTCGATCGGCAAGCTCTCGAACCTCCGTCTCGTCGAGTCGTTTCCGCCAGGGACGGTGGTCACGGTCTACTACGACTCGGCCGATCCGTCGCAGGCGACGTTGGTGAGGGGTGGGGCGACGGGCCGCTGGTCGGTGGCCGTCGCTTATGGGCTGCTCGTCCCTCTGTGCGGTCTGGCGACGCTCTCGGGTCTGGTCGTCTTGATGGAAGCGGTCAGGAAGGTCGCGGGCCGGTAGCGGTTTGCACCGTTGCCGCGTGGCACGGAAGCCGAGTTCTCGATACCGTCCCTTGAACTGCAGCCTCCTCGACCGTGACGTCACAAGGGAAGACGCCCGTTTGAAGGTACAACCCCGGTTGAATGCAGGTCAAGATCGCCGAATTCGCCCAAGAACTCCATTGCACGCCGGACCAGTTGGTCGGCGTGTTGTCCGAATTCGGCATCTCGCAGGCCGACGGCACGTTCGAGTCGGAGAAGGACGATCTCGACCTGATCCGCGAGGCCGTCAAGGAGGCCGTCGGTGATCCTGGATCCGTCAGGCTTTCCCCGTCCAAAACGACGCCTCGGGACATCGCCGCCGCCCTCGGTCAGCCTGACAAAGACGTCCTCAAGACGTTGATGACGAAGGTCAAAGTCATGGCGACCTTGACCACGACGCTCGCACAGGACGTGGCAGAAAAGCTTGCAGGCGAATTCGGAAAGACCGTCGTCTGGGCGGAACCCTCGACCGCGCCGAAACCTCAGTTAGGGGGCGCGAAGAAGGGCGGGCCTCAGCCGCACAAGGCCGAAAAACGGCCGCCGGTCGTCACGATTTTGGGCCACGTCGACCACGGCAAGACCTCGCTGCT
>JAFDWQ010000015.1 GCA_018268395.1 Armatimonadota bacterium
CCCGGTCTGCAACGGGTCGGTCGCGCTCGAAATTCCCGCCATGCCGCGTTGCCAGACCGGGCCACCCGTCGGACGTTCGTGTTCTATAAGGACGGGTCGAACGGGCGTTGGCTTGTTTGCTGACGCCTTCGGTTGCGGCGGGCGAACATGCCCGCCGCAGCGAGCCATAGTACGCCACCCGGTTCGGGGACCGCGTAAATCTTCGTGACCGCATATTCAAAGGGGTGATCGCCTGCATTGGTGGAATACCGTTGCTCAAAAGCGATGAACTCGGTCTGAGACCAGTCGATCAACGGACTGAAATCCTGCTTGCGGAAGCGGATCCCGCCTTGTCTGAAAAGCCAGCCTGGATTGCTGTCGGCGACGCCGTGGCTGTCCCGGACATACAAACTCCAAGTGTCGGCGAGCCTATTAGGAGGATCCTTAGTGTAGAGATCCATCCAGATCTCCTTTTCACCCGAAAAGTCCATCGTGAGAAGGTCGCTGTTACCCCATCTCATGCTCCACCTGGTGGAGACGTCGTGGGTGTCGGTCGTCACCTTCGCCGCACCGTCACCGATCTTCAGTCTCAGCGGGTGGTGGTCCAGGTTCCCGCCGAGTTCGAAACGCACTTGCCTCTCTCCGAAAGCAACATGGTCCTGATCCAGACCGAGCCTCTCGTGGAAGTCGTTCGTGAAGTCGTCGAAGTAGGTCTTATCGAAGGTTCCCTGAGTGAAGTCATCGATCAAAACGTAGGCGTGCGACGGGGCCGCCAGCGCCAGCATCGCCACTGCCGCAATGGTTCCTCTCGAAAAGCAATACATACCGAGCAGTATACGACGCCCGACCGGCTTTCAAGGCTCATGGGCGACGCCACATCGGGCCGTAAGGACAAGGCGCTCGTTCCGGCGGGTGGCAAGGACAAAGCGCTCCTTTCTGCCCTCGGCATGGCTCGTGGGCCGAGCGAGCGTTTCTGTCCTTGTCCGCAGGACCTCGCCAGTAGACGTTCCTTCGGAACCGGGGTGCAACGGGCACGGTCCATCCCGTTCACCCCGGCCACCCGGGAGGCGGTCACCCTGAATCCCGCCACCCGCCGGCCACACGGGGTCACTCTCGTCATGTCGCAAAGTCGCAGCAAGGACGCCAGCGCCGCACGGAAGCGGCCCCGTGACCGGTCTAGTTGTATTTGAACTCCGGAACGACGTCGACGAACTTCGCAGCGTCGATCCAGGCTTTCATCCCGGTCGCCGAGGAGCGGCCGTTCTGCCAGTAGGACAGCCTGGCCCTGATGCCGCCGGCGTTGTCCTGAAAGTCCGTCGCGATCGCGGGGACCTCGACCCGGAGCACCGTGTCCGAAGTCGGCGCCGGGCGGGAGTCGAACAACTGCCATGTGCCCGAAACGTTGTTGAAGAGCTCCACCGTCTGGGTCAACGTGTCCGTGCTCGCCCGCGTCTCTAAGGCGACGGCGAACTTGGTCGCCTTCTTGTACGGTGAGCTCGTGACGAACGTGCACCGCATGACGGGGTACCCAGGCGTGGTGACGGGCAGTCCGTGCAGCTCCACGTCATCGTCGTCGCTGGCGGCCAACTTATCCTTCGAACCCGAGGCCAGGGTGCCCGGTCCGACGACCAGGCCCAACACGTCGAAGTCCATCGCCTGTTGCCGGACGATCCGGAACTGCATGTTCGGGACGTACAGCGTGTTGTCCTGATCGAGGGACATCGGCCCGCGGATCTCTTGGTCGAGTTGGACGTTCCACCGCAACGAACCGTCAGGGTTGACGCAATAGACGGCGGCTCCGCGCGTCGTCACGTAGATCCGACCGAACTTGTCGACGATCGGGCCGCACCGCAGCTCGTCGGACGTCGTCGCGATCCAAGGCCGGGCGCCGTTCGTGACTTGGGCCGCATAGAGCTTCCGGTCGTAGCTGGCGACATAGGCAAAGTTCCCGTCCTGGCTGAAGGCAGGCCCGCCCGCCACGGCTCCGCCCGTGTTGAACGTCCAGACCTGGTTCCCGTTCGTCGGGTTCAGACCGTACACGTTCCCGGTCCCGTTTCCGACGACGATCGTCCCGTTCGGAGCGACGCCCGGTGCCCCGGCCGTGCTTCCGAGCGCTTTCGTCCATTTTTGGGCGCCGGTCTGATAGTCGAACGCGGTGATCGAGTTGCCGTTGCTGACGACGACCTTGCTGTCGTCGCGGGTGAAGACGATCGTCCGGACGACGCCGCCGATCCCTTGGACCTGCCAGACGGCCTTACCCGTGTTGCGGTCGATCTTCCAGACGAAGCCGCCCGTCCCGCCCATGACGACGTTCCCGTCCGGTCCGATCGTCGGCGAACACGAGTCGTAGTCGCTGACCTTCGAGTTGTTGGTGACGAACGTCCAATCGAAGCTCAGGTCGCCCGGATTGATCCGGTAGAGCCTGCCGCTTTGGACGGTCGCGGTATAGACCTCGCCCTGGACGCCGACCGCCGGTGTCGCCTGCCCCCAGTTGTTGACGATCATCGTGCCCGTCATTCCACCGTTCGGCTGACCGAACTGCAGGACTTTGTTGTCGAGCCAGCTCGTCAGATAGCCGAGCCCGTCTTGGGTCAAGGACGGCGGGTTGGACACCAAGCCCAGGTTGTTGTACGTCTTATAGATCCAGGGCGTCGTGACCTTGCCGACGTCCGGTCCGACGACGGCCCGCGCCGTTCCCCATCGGTCTTGCCTCTCCATCGGCCAGGGGTTTTGGGCCTGGACCGCGACCGCGCAAAGGAGCGCGGCGATCACCACCGTTGCTTTGTTCATCTGAATCCTTCGACTTCAGTGTAGCCGCGAATCCGAAGGACGGCCGACCGTCCCGTGCGGTGCCGAGCCCAACTTGACGTTTTCGGGTATGTCTCGGAGCATGAAGATCGCGAAGAACACGGTCTGCCTCTGGTACGACGGGGGCGCGGAAGAAGCGGCGCATTTTTATGCAGCGACGTTTCCGGACTCCTCGGTCGGCGACGTCCACCGCGCGCCGAGCGACTTCCCTTCGGGCAAAGAAGGCGACGTCCTCGTCGTGCACTTCACCGTGATGGGGATCCCGTGCATGGGCCTCAACGGTGGCCCCGCGTTCACCCAGGACGAGGCGTTCTCGTTCCAAGTCGCGACGGAGGACCAAGAAGAGACCGACCGCCTTTGGAACGCGATCGTCGGCAACGGCGGACAAGAGAGCATGTGCGGCTGGTGCAAGGACAAGTGGGGCGTCTCGTGGCAGATCACGCCGGTCGCTTTGACCGAGGCCCTCGGCGACCCGGATCCGGCCGTCGCCAAACGGGTCTTCGAAGCCATGATGGAGATGCAGAAGCTCGATGTCGCCGCGATCGAAGCCGCCCGTCGGGGCTGACCTGAAGACCGTGGACTAGGTTCAAACCGGGCCCGCGTCGTCCAGAAAGACGACAGGACGTCAGCCCTGATTCCGTCCCGGTCACCCGAGAGGGCCGGCCACGTGCGGGAAACATGTTTCCGTGCGCGGCCGTTCATGGCCGCGCCGGTCACTGACAAGGGTAACGATGTCCACACTCTATGAAAAACTGGGCGGCGCCGCTGCCGTCGATGCCGCCGTCGACAAGTTCTACCGCCGCGTCCTCGCCGACGACCGGATCTCGTCCTTCTTCGAAGGCGTCGACATGGACAAGCAGGCGGCCAAGCAGAAGTCGTTCTTGACGATGGCGTTCGGCGGGCCGAACAACTACACCGCGCTGGACATGAAGACGGGCCACGCGCACCTCGTCGAGAAGGGACTTAACGACAGCCACTTCGACGCCGTCGTCGAAGACCTCGGCGCGACTTTGAAAGAACTGGGCGTCTCCGACGAGCTCATCGCCGAAGTCGCGGCGACGGCCGAAACGACCCGCGAAGACGTCCTGGGCCGGTCATAGGTTGCCGAACTTCCTGTTCGAAGGACGGGAAGTCGAAGCCGAGGACGGGGAATCCGTCCTCGGCGCACTTTTGCGGCACGGCGCGGACGTGGGTCATGGCTGCAAGGCAGGGGCCTGCCAAAGCTGCCTCCTCCGTTCGAGCGGTGCCGTGCCTTCGTCGGCTCAAAACGGCCTTGACGAGACTTTGATCGAGCGGGGTGCCTTCTTGTCGTGCCAGGCCGGCGCCGGTGACGTCTGCGACGTCGAGCGTCTGGGCCGCGAGGTCTTTCCCCGGTTCCAAGCGACGTTGCAAGAGTGTCGACGCGTGGCCGACGAGGTCCTCTTCCTCCGCTTCGACGTTCCGGGCTGGTCGGCGGCCCCTGGCCGGTTCGTCCGCATGGTCCACCCGTCGGGCACGGTGAGGCCGTACAGCCTCGCGACCCCGGCATGGAACCCTCCGACCGAGGCGCACTTCCACGTGCGGCTGATCGAAGGGGGCGAAATGAGCCAGGCGCTTGCGGATTCGCAGCCTGGGGACGTCGTGGAGCTGGAAGGGCCGTTCGGGAAATGCTCCTACCGTTTGGTGCACGGCAACGAGCCGATTTTGCTCATCGGCTCCGGAACCGGCCTCGCCCCGCTCTACGGGATCGCGACCGACGCGCTCCATCGGGGGCACAACGGTCCGGTCCACCTTTTCCACGGTGGGCGGACGTCGGCAAGCCTGTATTTCCGCGACGAACTCAGCGACCTCGCGGCCAAATACCCCGGTTTCCGCACCACTCCGTGCGCGGACGAGGACGTGACGGGCGACGACCTCACCGGCTCTCCGCTCGATCATGCCCTCCGCGAGCATCCCGATCTGACGGGCTACAAGGTCTACCTTTGCGGCCATCCGATGCTCGTCAAGGCGGCACAGAAGAAGTGCTTCTTGGCGGGTGCGAACCTTCGCGACATTGCCGCCGACCCCTTCGTGCCGGCTTAGAATCATCCTGGACGGCCCTTTCGGCTCCGTTGCGGTGGACTGTGGCCGGGCTGAAGCCCGGGTTCCAGCGGACTAAAGTCCGCGCTCCAAGTAAAGTCCGCGCTCCAAATAAAGTCCGCGCTCCAAGTACAGTCCGCGCCCGATCAGCAATTCGTCTTCAGTCGGTCGCGCTGTCTGACTCGGCGAGCAGCCGTTTGATCGTCTCGAGTTCAGCGATGTGGGCGAGGTCTTTCGGGCGCCCGGCCGCCCGCTTCATCGCGATCAGATCGTCGATGGAGGCCACGGGCACTTGGAGGCCTTCGACTTCCACGGAACCTGCCCGCTCCTTGAGCACCTCGTAGGGCGGTGCGCCATCGGGCTCGGCCAAGAAGTCGATCCTTCCGAGGTCCGTGTCCAGGGTGAGCGTCGTCATGTTCATCACGGTCTGCTCGTCCCAGACGAAGGGCAGGCCCTCGGGCCATTGATACGGCCTCGGACGATAAGGCGCAAGGGCGTCGACGATCTTTCGCGCGTTCTCACGCCGTCTGGCGAAGGCGAAGTCGACATCGACCGTGACATAGTCGCCGCCGACGATCTGGAGAGCGAGGCCCCCGATGATGACGAAGTCCGCACCGGCCGACGCCAGAAGGTCCACGATCTTATAAAAGTCAGCGGATTCGTTTTGCGGCATTTCTCAGTCGTAGCGCCGCGCGCGCGGCCCGCTCCGCCTTTCTCAAACGCTCCGTGGGCGTCAGCTTGAGGTTGGCGCGCAAGCTGTCGACGCTGTTCCCCCAGGCGTCCTGCTCGCCGTAGGGGTGCTTCGCCTCCCTGACCTCTCCGACGTCGTCGTCGTCGCTCGTCACGTCAAAAAGTGTACCGGTGCCGGGCTTTTCAGGCCACACTTGTGGCTCGGTCGGCAGGAATCATCGCAGAAACAGGCAATAGAACGTTTCGGGTCGCCAGGTCGGCACCCTGTCGTACACTTAACCCATGAGCCGAGTCCCGCACTTGCTCCTTGCCCTGGCGACGTCACCCGCTTCTTATGCGCTTCGCTACCAGTTCTACGACTGCGGGACGATCCGGTTCAACAACAGTGATTCCGACACCGCCGCGTACGCCCTCAACGACAGCGGCATGGTCGTCGGGCCCGCCGCCTTCCAGAAAGCGCCCTTCTGGTTCACGGTCGAGACCGGGCAGATGCGCATGGGCCCCATCCGCCGTTCGTACCAGAACACCTACCCTAACGATGTCAACAACCTTGGCGAGGCCACGGGTCTCGTCTACTGGGAGAACGACGGTTCCAACGTGCCGTTCGTCTGGTCGAAAGAGAAGGGTTTCCGGATCATTCCCCTGCCATCCGACTATCCTGTCGGCCTAGGCAACGGCATCAACGACCTCGGGCAGGTCGTCGGGCGGATGGACGGGAACAACCGGGCCTCGCAGCCGTTCCTGTTCACGCCCGGCAAAGGCGTCGAGGCCCTTGGCGTCTTCGATCCGAAGTACGGTTGCGAGGCCCTCAGCGTCAACGAGACAGGTGTCGTCGTCGGCTCGGGCCTTGTCGACCCTTACCCCGGACATTCGAGGGCTTTCCGGTGGACCCGTGAAAAGGGTCTCGAGAACCTCGGGGCCCCGGACGGTTTTTGGGAAAGCACCGCGCGGGTCGTGACGGGTGACGGCACCATTTACGGCTTTCTGTACGGGCCTCTCGGCGGCCAAGCCTTCCGGCTAAGGCCGGGCGGAGGGTTCGAGACACTTGGCCCGCTCGAAGTCTTCGACGCGAACGACGCCGGCCAGGTCGTCGGAACAGGCGGGACCGACATTGCGAAGCTTTACGACCCAAGCCTGGGCACGATCGACCTTAACACCGTGACCGACGGCGTCCCGCAAGGCTGGAAGCTTGCTGTCGCCTATGGCATCAACTCCCGGGGCGACGTCTGCGGGATCTACGTCAAGCAGGGTTCGCGCACGAAGGGGTTCTTTCTCAAACGGTTGGAGTAGCCCTCCGGCCCCGTCGTCCCCGCCGTAAGTCATCCGGTCTTAAAGGGGAAAAGAGCCCCCCGGACCCTGCTCCGAACAGGCGGTTTCATCCGTCAGAATGAGGGCCGGTCCTCCATGTCCTTCGTCCACCTGCACAACCACACCGAGTACTCGCTCCTCGACGGCGCGAACCGGATCCCGGACGTGGTCAAGCGGGTCAAGGAGCTCGGCATGCCCGCCGTCGCGATCAGCGACCACGGCGTCATGTTCGGCTGCATGGAGTTCTACTTCGAGTGCAAGAAGCAGGGCGTCAAGCCGATCCTCGGGATGGAGGCCTACGTCGCCCCGAGCGGCATCGCCAGCCGCGGCTCGCGCGAGGACAAGGACAGCTACCACCTGCTCCTCCTCGCCCGCAACGAAGAGGGCTACCGCAACCTGTGCCGCCTCCACACCGTCGCCGCGCTCGAAGGCTTCTACTACCGCCCGCGCATCGACCACGAACTCCTCAAAAAGTACAGCAAGGGCCTGATCGGGTCGACCACCTGCATCGGTTCCGAAGTCAACCAGCTCCTGCTCCAGGGCCGCTACGACGAAGCCCAACACCGCGCGGGCATGTACAAAGAGATCTTCGACGAAGGTTGCTACTTCGTCGAGTTGCAAGACCACGGCCTGCCCGAACAGAAGCAGATGAACGAGGGCCTGCTCCGCATCGCGAAGGAGCTGGACTTGCCGCTCGCCGCGACGAACGACGCCCACTTCCTCTGCCAGTCCGACGCCGAGCCCCACGACGTCCTCCTCTGCATCGGGCTCGGCAAGCTCAAAGCCGACGACAACCGCATCAAGTTCACCGGCCACGAGTACATCAAGACCCCGCAGGAGATGCAAGGCCTTTGGCTGGACCACCAAGACGCGGTCGAGAACACGCTCATGATCGCGTCGATGTGCGACGTCCAGCTCGACAAGACCCGCAACATGATGCCTGAGCCCGAGATGCCCGCCGGGCACACGGACAAGACCTACCTGGAAGTGCTCGCCCGCAAGGGACTCGAAGACCGCCTCCCCCACGCGGACGAAGCGACGTGGAAGCGCCTCGAGTTCGAGCTCGACGTCATCGGTAAGACCGGCTTCGAGGCGTATTTCCTGCTCGTCAAGGAGTTCGCCCAGTTCACCCGTCAGAGCGGCATCCAATTCGGCGTGCGCGGCTCGGCGGCGGGTTCGCTCGTCAGCTACACCCTCGGCATCACCGACGTCAACCCCGTCGAATACGACCTCACGTTCGAGCGCTTCCTGAACCCGGAGCGCGTCTCGATGCCCGATATCGACATGGACTTCGAGGACGCCCGTCGCGACGAAGTCATCCAGTGGGTCTCCGAGCGCTACGGCAAGGACCGCGTCGCCCAGATCGTCACGTTCGGGACGCTCGGCGCCAAGGCCGCGATCAAGGACGCGGGCCGCGTCATGGGTTACTCGCCGCAGGACACCGACCGCGTCACCAAACTCATCCCGACCGGCCCCGGGTGGAGCATCGATAAGGCCCTCGAAGAGGTCAACGACTTCCGGGCCGCGGTCAACTCGGACCCGATGGTGAAGCGCCTCGTCGAGACCGCGCGCACGGTCGAAGGCATCGCCCGCCACGCAGGCGTCCACGCGGCCGGCGTCGTCATCTCGAAAGACCCGCTCACCGAAGCCGTCCCGCTCTACCGCTCGGCCGACGGGCTGCCCGTCACCGCCTATGAAATGGGGATCCTCGAGAAGATCGGGCTCCTCAAGATGGACTTCCTCGGGCTTTCCAACCTGACCGTCCTCACCCGCACGTTCGACCTCATCGCGGCGACGCACGGTGCGGCCGTAAGCGACGGACTCGCTTCCAAGGGCTCCGACGTCCGACCGGAGACTTCCGAAGCCCGACCGGAGACCTCCGAAGCCCGACCGGAGACCTCCGAAGCCCGACCGGAGAC